>CAZNSK010000159.1:0-13033 GCA_964575505.1 uncultured Phaeodactylibacter sp. | reverse complement strand
ATAGTCTGGTATTTTTAGCCAATATACGGATTATTTAGTGCCGAAGGCACTAGTGCGGCAAGTTGCTGGTAGGCTTGTAATGCCTTTTCCCGTTCGCTGCGCTGTTTGGCGAAGGACGGCGGGTCTACGATGACGATATCGAACTGGTTACCTTGTTTTTTAAGCTGCGCCATTTGCTCGAAGGCATCCCCGCCAAGCACTTGGTGGCGGCCTCCCAGGTGGTTGAGGGCTACATTTTTGCCAGCCATTTTCAGTGCCTGAGCGCTGATGTCCAGGCTGGTAACGGAAGTGGCGCCCCCGGCCAGGGCGTGTACGGAAAAGCCGCCGGCGTAGGCGAAAACATCGAGGACAGTTTTGCCCTTTGCCAATTCCCCAATGCGCTTCCGGTTGTGGCGGTGGTCCAGGAAGTAACCGGTTTTGTGGCCCTTTACCACATTGGCGGAAAATAACAAAGCGTGCTCCCGGAAGATGACTTCCTCCTGTTCCAAATTACCGAGAATGACCTGGCCATCGGACAAACCGTGGCAAAGGTCGGGGCGGGCCTGTAGGTTGCGGCTCAGCCGGAGAACGGCAGTGGTGCATTCGCTCAACCGGAGCAGAGGGGGCAGTACCATTCTTAAGTAAGGCAGCCAGATAAAAGAATAAAGCTTGAGCACCAGCACCTGGTCATATACATCAGCTACCAGGCCCGGCAGCCCGTCATTCTCACCGTAGAGGAAGCGGTAGCTGTTGGTGTCAGTTTCCAGGAGGGGCTTCCGCCGTTCGTAGGCCTGCTCAATTTTGCCGGAAAACCAGTGGGCATCAATCCGCGCCGGCTGGCCAAACTGCAGGGCTTTGATCCGGATAGGGGAGTGGGGGTCGTACAAACCTGCTGCCAGGAATTTATCCTTTTTGCGGTCGAAGATGATAGCCAGGCTGCCGGCCTTTCCTTCCGCATTTTGCTTGGTAATAGCTTCCTCAAATACCCAGGGGTGGGCCCGCCGCAGGGCGCGTTCTGCTGCCGGCTTGACGTGGATCGCCAGGCGTTGGGTGGGCGGGCCGGGCAAATGTGCTAATGTGTCCATTAAGCAAAGGTAGAAACTAATTTTGGGGTGCCCCGCGCTTTCTCAGGAAGTTCCTTTTGTGGTGCGGTAAATTCTTAAGGATTTTAAGGCTTATGGGCTCCAGCTTGTTAGTGCTCTATTAAATTGCCCGCCTTTGCGTTAACCCTCCGTTAAAGCCCTGCATCGTATGCGGAAAGCCCCTATATTTGAAGTGTAATCAAAAACAAAAGCCATGAAAAAGCAACTGCTCGCATTATCTTTCGCCCTGGCCTTCGGGCTGACCCTCACGGCACAATCTGCTGATCAGAACCCGCGGGCACAGTTGGCTTACGAAGCGTACCAAACGGAAAACCCTGCTGATCATGCCAATACCATGGGCGTGACGATGGACCAGACCTACGAAGCTTACGACCCCATTCTGATCAAAGAAGCCCGCCGGCAGGAACGCCGCGACTTCCGCCGGCAGCTCCGCCTCGAACGGGCCCGCCGCCCGCAGTTTATTGCGCCTCGCCGCCCCTGGGGCTGGTACGGCTGGTAAACGCCGGCAGGCTTTCCGAAATTAACAAAACGAAATAAGTGCATGCCAGGCCGTACAAACAGTCTGGCATGTACCCCACACCAAAACACAATCTACATGAAACCCTTCCTTCCTCTTTTGTGCTTAGCCATTCTGATCGGAACCTCCTGCAACCGGCAGGTACAGCGCATCGAAACTGATACGACTGTAGACCTCAGCGGGCGCTGGAACGACACCGATGCCCGCCTGACTGCCGCCGAGCTGGTCTCCGAAATTATGGGGCAGCCCTGGCTGGAGCGCCACAGGCGCAACAACAGCGGCGAAGAGCCGGTGGTCATTGTCGGCATGGTCGAGAACAAATCCCATGAACATATTGAAGCCGAGGTCTTTATCAAAGAACTTGAAAAGGCCTTTATCAAAAGCGGTCGGGTACGCCTCGTGCAAGGGGGCGCCAAACGCGAACAAATCCGCCGCGAACGGGCCGATCAGCAAAACAATGCCTCACAGTCGACCATGAAGAGCTGGGGCCTGGAAGTCGGTGCCGATTACATGCTGCAGGGTTCCATCAACTCCATAATGGATGCCTACAAGCGCAAGAAAGTCATCTACTACCAGATCGATATGATGCTCACCAACATCGAGACCAATGAGGTAGTCTGGATTGGCGACAAGAAGATCAAGAAGTTTGTAAAAAATTAACAGAAGGACTGAACGCTGTTAATTAGGGTGCTCCTCTCCCGGAGGAGCGCCTTGCTCTACTGCTTTTTATCGCCCCAACCCGACGCCCATGAGATACCTATCCCTTCTGTCGCTATTGATTCTGGCCGGTGGGCTCACTTCCTGTGCTTCCTTCGAGCGGTACCGCATGCTGTACAACGAGCGCATTGAAACCGGCAACTTCGAAGAAGCTACCCGCCTGGTCGAAAACAAGCGTTTCTATAAAAAAGACCGCAATGAGGTGCTCCGTTACCTGGAGTTGGGGGCTCTGGCTCGCATGCAGGGCGACCTCGAGAAGAGTAATGAGTACCTCAACAAAGCCGACTACCTCATTGAGGACCGCCGTGCATCTTTGGGCTCCCAGGGCCTGGCTGTTATGAGCAACCCCAGGGTGCTGCCCTACCAAACGGAGTACTTTGAGAATATCGCGGTGCACTACCTCAAAAGCCTCAATTACCTGCAGCTGAACGATATCTCAGCCGCCCGGGTAGAGGCCCGGCGGACCAATATCCGCCTACAGGAGCTCAACGATGCCGTTCCGGAGAAACCGCTGAAGTACCATGACGACGTGCTGGGGCACATTACCATGGGGCTGAGCTACGAAATGAACGGGGAGTGGAACAATGCATTTATCGCCTACCGCAATGCGGTTGAGCTCTTTATTCAGGATGGCGAAGTGCAGCCTTACATGGGCGTACAGATGCCGGAACAGCTCAAGTGCGACCTTTTGCGTATGGCCGATCAGCTTGGTTTTGCCAACGATGCCAGTTACTACCGCCGCATACTTGCCCCGCGCTGCAAGGATGATGTGGGCGAGGGCGGTTCGCTGGTCCTGTTCTGGGAAAATGGGCAGGGGCCCATCAAAGAAGAAAATATCATCGGCTTTGATGTGGTGCGCCGGGGCGACCGCTCCCAAGTCCGCTTTGTAAACGACCGCATGGGCATGAATTACGATTTCGGCGAAGACATTTACAATGATTATAATGGCTTTGCAGGGATCAACAACATCCGCCTGGCCCTGCCGGCATTCCGCCCGCGGGCGTACCCGCTGCACCGGGCAGATATCAAATACCCGGGTGGCTTTCAGCGCATGGAGCTGCTTGAAGACCTCAACGTCGTAGCTGAACAGTCGCTGCGCGACCGCTTCGGCCGGGAGCTGGCCAATGCCCTGGTCCGCCTGGCAGCTAAAGAAGCGGTGGAGGCTGGGCTGCGCTCCATTAAAACCAAGAAAAAAGACAATGATGACGAAGATGGGGAGGAAGAAGAGAAGTCTAAAGACGACGAAGAGGAGGAGGAAGACGATGAAGAAGCATACGATGAAACCCTGGGCCTCATACTAGGCACGACTATGAGCATTGTGAATGCGGCAACCGAGCGGGCAGACATCCGTTCCTGGCAGACCCTGCCCGCAGAAATCCACTATCAGCGCGTGCCCCTGAAGCCCGGGCCGAACGAAATACGCATTTCCTTTTACAACCAATACAATCAACGCCTCGAAGAGCACCGCCTGCGCATACACGGCGATGGCGGCCTGGAGGTCCGGCATATGACGACGCCCGACCGGCGGGTGGTCCGGCCGGCTGCACCACAAAATCAAAAAACAATTCAGCCATGAGAACGATACTACTCACTTGCGTTATGGCCGTAATGGCTACCGTAGCCTTTGGGCAAGACAAAATGGATATCATTTACCTCAAAAACGGGCAGGTCATCAAAGGGTCGATCATAAAACCAATGGATGCCGATGGCGTACAGATTATGACGACAGAGAGCGATGTGTACACCTTTTCTCCCGATGAGGTCCGCCGCATTGGCCGGGAAGAGGTACCCCACGATAACCTCAGGAACAAAATTATCGTCCACGATGGCGAAGGCTTTACCAACATCACGACCCTGGGCTACGGCTTCGGTGTGGGGACTACCGGGGGCGAACGCGCTATTGACAACGACGAAGACTACTTCGCCATACATACCGTCAATGGCTACCACCTCAACCGGAATGTCAGCCTGGGGGTAGGTGTTGGGGTGGAGTGGTACGGCGATTATGAGCTGGTCCCGCTCTACGCAGATGTACGCTATTATCCAAGCCTGACGGAGTGGGCGCCTTTTTTCTACGGCGACCTGGGCTACGGCCTTGGCTTTTTGGATGAAGGCTCGGACGGTGGAGTCCTCTTCGGCCTCGGTGGCGGTGTGCAGCGCTCCGTTAACCCCAATCTGGCCTATATCGCTTCCTTCGGCTACCGCTATCAGGAGAACACCCTGGGCACCCTGAACGCTGATGGGCACTTTCTGCAGTTTAGCGTAGGCCTGAAGTTTTAAGAAGCTTCGATTTTCAGGTTTTTGGAGGCGTGCTGAGGCGTGCTGGCAAAACTTCTTATCTTCAGCCCATGGGCTTGCTCAAAAACATATCGCTGCAATGGGATTTATGGATTGGTAAGTACCGGGCTTTCTTCGTCACGGAGGCGCAGGACCGGGAGGCGTGCGAACGGCTTATGAATTACGACAGCAACCGCCCCCTGCCTGCGCCGAGTGGGCAATTGGTGGCTTGCCAGGATACGCGCCGGGGCGAGGTTATCGCTTGCCTGCTGTTGAGCGATGCTACGGCCCGGGCGGAAGAGGCCATAAGGGCCTTTGGCTATGTGGAGGCCGCCTACATGCCTAAACTGGCAGTGGTGTCGCATTTGTCCTTCGACAGTGCCTACCTGAATACCCCTGCTGTGCCGGTCTTGCTTAGCCATTGTTTTGTAGAAGTGCTCAAAGCAGAAGGCCTGGCGTTGTTGATGCAGTGCGACCCCGGCCATTATTCCATCTACAAACGCCTCGGCATGCGTCCTATCGGCCCTTTGCAAATGGGGGAGGGGGGCGATTTTCAGATTCCGATGATTGGCCTGCCGGATATGGAGTACCTTTCCATTATTCATTCGCCCCTGCTGCCGATGCTGCGCGGTGTTTCCTTCGACCGCTACCAGGAAATTTGCGACTGGTACTATCAATTGGTGCGGGACCATAAAGAGCTGCAAACGGGCACTGCATTTTACCCGGAAGACCACGCGGACTTTCACGGGCACCACGCCATCACGGAGGGGTTGAGCGAGGCGGGCAAAGCTGCTTTTCTCAAAGATGCCATGGTCGTGGCTTGCCGTCAGGATGAAGTCTTATTTGCTGAAAATGATGCCGGCAAAGCTATTGGCTATGTGCGCAAGGGGCTGCTACGGGTGGAAATCGGCGGTCAACCGGTAGTGATGCTCGGAGAGGGCGACCTGTTTGGAGAAATTGCCTACATCCTTAACACCAAGCGCACGGCAAAAATCGTGTCCGCCAGCCCGGAGACGGAAGTGGTCCTTTTTCAGGAGTCGGCTATTGACCAACTGAAAGATGATGCCGACCGTACGGTCATTTGGCGCAACCTGGCGCAAGTACTGGCTCAGCGGGTAGTCGTAACGAGCAAGCTGATCAAATGATCATTGTACCTCTTCTACCTGGTAAATAAAGTAATTGGTATCGCCCTGCCACGGCATGGCCTTATATTTCTCTCGGTAGTAGAGCTTGATTTGTTTGCCCTCGTAATTTTGCAGTTGCTCGTAAACGGCGTCTTTCCAAACGGAAAACTCCCAAATGTTCCCGGACACGCCATCTCCGCCGTCCTGCCGGAAGCCACCGAGGTTGAGCTGCCCTTCGTAGGTTTTGAATACGACCCCTTTTTGGGAAATTTTAATTAAGGTGCCCGCCCGGGTGCCCTTGCTGTAGGTCCAGTTGCACACCCATAAATAACCTGCCCCGCCCAGTATAGCAAGGGTAAGCAGAATGAGGAAGAAACGCTTGGCCCAACTGCCTACCGTGCCCGCGCCCTCCTTGATGACTTGTTTGAACTCGCTCATTATTATTTTCCTTTGCAGTACAATAATGCGTAAAGTTCGGGTGATTTTCAAATCAATCTGCTAAAGCGCAAAAGGATGAAGATTTGAAAGGTAAAAGTTCTCTGGATAAGCACTGTTTTTAGTACCTTGTGCAATGTTGAAAAACTGAGGGCGGGCAGGTTTTATCTCGCTGGCAAAGCCGTAAGGCTCGGTCGAACAATACACTTCTTCTGGGCCAAGTCACCCTATTTACCTTATCTATTAAAAATCTATCATGAGATCATTTCTTATTACCATCGCATTAGTAGGTTTTTGCTATGGCTCTATAGCTGCCCAAGCCATCCAAAAGGGGCAGATTCTGGTTGGCACAACAACCGAAATCATCGGCGGGCTGCAACAATTGGGCGGCAGTTCGGCAGGTATTGCGATTATCAATAGCAAACTTGACCTAAACGGCGATAAAACGGATGGCACCAACGCCACCCTCTTTAATATAAGCCCGGTTGGTGCCTACTTTTTGGCGGATGGGCTGGCAGTAGGGGCCAAGGTCACTTTTATTTATGAAAAGGTAGAAGATAATGACCCCAGTACCCTCCTGACTGCAGGGCCTTTTGCGCGCTATTACTTCGATTTGGGTAGTGCGAAGCCTTTTCTTCAGGGCAATGTGGGTTTTGGACGTAACAGCAACGGCCCGGATGACTCCGACAAGTCGAACTTCCTGAACCTGGGCCTGGGGGCTGGTGCTGCTTTCTTCTTCAATGATTATGTCTCCATCGACTTAGCCTTAGGGTATTATTACGAAAGAAGCGCTCCGGTCTCCAACAGTGACTTCCGCGTACTGAACAATGCGTTTGGGCTGGGTGTCGGGTTTAGCTTCTTTATCGGTAGAGCCGATAGCAGCGACGACTAGAAAAGGAGGGCCCGGCAACTAAAGAATGAGTTGCCGGGCTCCTTTAAGCCTTTTTATCCTCCGAAAGCGCTGCTTACGGCTTCCGGTACTTTGGCTTTAGAAGCTCAGGGTGCGCTTTCATGAATTTCTCAATTTTGGGCATAGACACGCCGACCACATAGGGCTGATTGGGGTTGTGGACGATGTAGTCCTGATGGTAGCCTTCAGCCGTGTAAAAAGTGCTCAGTGGGCTCAGCTTGGTCACAATCGGCTTTTTGTATTTCCCACTTTTCTCCAGCTGCTCGATGAAGGCTTCCGCTTTTTCCTGTTCGTAGGCATCGGCGTAGAAAATAGCGGACCGGTACTGTGGCCCGACATCCGGCCCCTGCCGGTTGAGCTGAGTGGGGTCGTGGCCCGAAAAGAAAGCAGTGAGCAGGTCTTCGTAACTGACCGCAGTAGAATCGTAGTATACAATTACGGATTCTGCATAGTCCGTCATGCCGGAAGCCACCTTCTTGTAAGTAGGGTCCGGCGTGGTGCCGCCGGCGTATCCGGAGATAGCTTCTTCTACCCCCTCTACGCGCTCAAACACCGCCTCTACGCACCAGAAACAGCCACCGGCAAACACCGCTTCGGAAAGGGCTTCGTAGGGCGCGTCGATCTGGTTGATGGGCACAACGCCTTCTGGATAGTCAATTTTCTGTTTTTTGCCAGCGGTAGCTTGCTCTGTTTTCTGCGAATTGGCGCAGCTTAGCACCACTGTGCTTAGGGTAAGCAATAGCAGTATACGTTTCATGCTTTTTTTTCTTTTGGTAACAGGCCAGGCCCTGATTTGTTATCGGGGCCTGATGCTGCATATCGCTGCCCCGGCAAGCAGCTTGGATGCCAGTTTTAGAAGGGGAGGCGCTTCAGGTCTACATTCCCGCCGGTCAGAATGACACCCACGCGCTGATTTTGGAAAGCAGCCGGGTGTTCAAGGATGACTGCCAGAGGCACGGCGCAACTGGGCTCAATGATGATTTTCATGCGCTCCCAAATGAGCCGCATGGCGTGGATGATGGCCGCTTCCGAGACGGTGAATAAGTCATCAAGCCCGCCCTTGAGAATGGCAAAGGTTTTGTCGCCGAGGTTGGTGCGCAACCCATCGGCAATGGTGTCAATGCTCGTATTGGTTTGCAGGGTGCCGCTTTGGAGCGACCGGTAGGCATCGTCTACCGCTTCGGGTTCTGCTCCGTAGGTTTTGACGCCGGCTGCAAAATGGCGGGCGCTTAGCACTGTGCCGCTCATTAGCCCACCTCCGCCTACCGGGGCAATGAGGGCATCGAGCGGGCCTGCATCTTCCAGGAGTTCTTTGGCGCAAGTGGCCTGGCCGGCAATGACGTTGTAATCGTTGTAGGGGTGGATAAACGTAGCGCCGGTTTCGGCCACCACGGCTTGCAGGGTACGCTCCCGGGCCTCAAGGGTGTTTTCACAAGCCGTTATCCGGGCACCGTAGCCTTCCGTGGCGGCCCGTTTTATCGCCGGGGCATTCTCGGGCATCACGATATAGGCGGGCACGCCCAGCATTTTTGCGCTAAGCGCTACTGCCTGGGCATGGTTGCCAGAGGAATGGGTCGCCAGGCCTTTCTGCTGCTCTTGCTTCCGGAGGCGGACCGCTGCGCTGCTGGCCCCCCGCATTTTAAAGGCCCCGACTTTTTGGAAATTTTCACATTTGAAAAACAGGCGGGCACCCGACATAGCGTCAATTGCCGAGCAAGTCAGTATAGGGGTACGGTGTATGAGCGGCTGTATAGCCCGGTGGGTGGCTTCAATCTCCACTTTTGCCGGAGGCGTGGTCAGGGATTGCATTAATCTCAGGGCCGGTTTTTTCGTGACAGCCGATAGCTTCGGATAACGACCATCAGTGCCAGGGTGAAGATGATGATAAAAGGCAGCCAACTGCCAATCTTATAGCCGATCTGGTAGCCCGACGAGGTAGTGTCCACTCCTTCCTGCTGAGCGAATAAGGAAGCGGTGCTGATAAGAAAGGCCCAACAACAAAGCAGGCGGCGACAAACGAAAAGCATGGCAGAAGAAATTATGGCTCTGGATGTAAATATAGGCTTATTCTGTTCCCCAACTTCAGACTAACGTTAAAGAAAAGCCAAAATAACCGTATCTTTCTACCATACTGTATCCCAGAATCGTTAAATGGTTAAAATGACAGACCATGAAAAACCTCAAAATTACCTTATCCTTGCTGTTTAGCCTGTCCGCAGCGGCTTTGCTGCAAGCGCAGGCGCCACTGGAGTACTGTAACAACCGCTTCGGCTTTTGCGTGCAGTATCCGGTAGAGCTTGCCCTGGCCGAAGACCGGCCCATCAACGGCGATGGCATTATGCTGGAAACAGATGGCGGGGCCATCGAAGTCGTCATCGCGGGCTCTCACAACGTGATGGACTGGGCGCCCGAAAAAATTTATACTTTCGAAAAAGAAGAGTTTGCGGGCACGCATCAGGGCGATATGAAAGAACTGAGCTTCGAAGCCGATAGCGGCGGCTTTCGGGCGGTGCTGTCTGCCGGTGCCGACATGGAAGCCATCCGGATGTGGAGCCTGAATGGGGTTTACGTCCTCGTCAGCATCAAAGGGCCGCTCGCGAAGACCAGAGCTATTGAAGCGCTTTGGAACAAAATTAATGTGCAGTTCAACAGCTAAACCTTTATGGATTTTCTGGTTACGGCCGACCGCAGTGTCTTTTTTTACTTGCTGCTTTTTCTGTTAATCTTAGGTGTTGGGCAAGCGCTGTCTATTGGCGGCTTGTTCTTCTTCAAGCGGTCGGGCGACCGGAGGTCTAACTGGTTCTTTGGGGTACTGCTGATTACCTTCGGGCTGACCCTGGTGCACAATATTTTCAACTTTATAGAGCTTTACCAGGTGTGGCCGGAAGGGAAGTTTTTGCCACTTTATTATACGCTTTCGTTTCCGGTCTTGCTGTTTTTTCACGCCAAGCTGAGCTTGTACCCTTCTTACCGGTTGCGATGGACAGACGCCAAGCACTTTGTCCTCCCCCTGGGGCAGTTTCTCTTTTTCTCGGTGATGTTTTTGCAGCCGGTAGCCGTTAAGGCCGCGCTTGGCCGGGTGTATTACAATCCTTTCTATGGCGCTTTTGAGCAGGGGCTATACCTGGTCTCTTTTTTTGCTTATCTCTACTTTGCTCACCGGTATATCCGGCAGCGGAGGCTGGAGGTGCAGCAGCAGCGGCAGCCCCGGGAGCTGCGTAAAGTGCTCTACCTGCGTACGCTCATCCGGGTTTTGCTCATCCTGTACATCGTCCATACCGTTTTTGTGCTGACGGACTTTATCTACTATGAATTTCTTGAGATCAACCTGCGGTCGGTCAAGCCTTACGTAGCGCTGGGGATGCTGTCCTTTGCCGCGTTGGGCTATTGGCTGGGCACCTATGGTTTCCAGGTGTTAATCTGGGGCCGCAAGGTATTTGGCAAACCCTCTTAATCATTGTCTTTCTTTTTGAAATCCCCCGCCTTCCAGGAGTCAAAAAACCGCTTCCAGGCAATGGGGTTAAAGATATTCATAGGCGGCTGCTGCCCGATGTGGTAGAAATCGCGGGACTGTTGGCGGAGGTAGAAGTCGGCGTTTTCCCGGCCATCGGAGGCCACCTCGTTGCGCATCCGGCGCAGGGCATCGTTAGCGAGGTTTTCCCGGGCTCTGGACTGCAACTCCGGCGTCACATCCATAGCCAGGAACTCCAGCTTGAAGTGCTCCCGGCTTGGCCAGGGGAAAACGACGGTCTCCGGCAGGTTGATGGCATCCTGAGTCATGAGTTGCACGATGGAATAGCGGTTTTCCTCCAGGTCTGCGGGGATGGTATACTCTACTGTCTTGTAGCCGATAGCGGAAAAAACGATAACGTCGCCTTTCTCGACCACAATGGAGAAGAAGCCCCTGAGGTCAGAGTAGGTGCCCCGGCCCTTGTCTTTGACGAGGATGTTAGTATACGGCACCGGATAGAGCTCGTCATCAGTGCCGTCGAGCACCATGCCCGAAAATTGAACCAGTTTGTTCTTCTCCTGGCCAAACACGCTTAGGCTGCCCAGTAAACAGAGAAAGATGATGGAAAAACGGATACTCATATGCTTTTTTCTTTGTCTTTCGGGTGCCTGCAATTGCAACACCTCACTCTTAAAGACCATTCAAGCCGAACAAAGGTTTGTTAAAGGCTTTATAAACCTGCAAAACTAAAGTAGGAAATAATCCGGAGTTTCTGGTAGGAGCCCCACTTAACTTCTTTTCCTCTGGCACAAAATGCCTGCGCAAAAACGCTTGTTTTCAACCTTACCTGCTTACCTTTGTTTGAATTTCAAACTAAGATGCATGAAAATAGCCGTTGCCCAACTGAATTTTCACATCGGCAACTTCGAAGGCAACCTGCAGAAAATGCTGCAAGCGGTTGCGGATGCCAAAGCCCGGGGTGCCGACCTCATTTGCTTCAGCGAACTAGCCACGGTGGGTTACCCGCCCCGTGATTTTCTCGAGTTCGAGGACTTTATTGAATTGGCGGAAGCCACTGTCGGAAAACTAGCCGAAGCCGCTCAGGGGATTGCTATTGTGGTAGGCTCCCCCACCAAGAACCCGGTCCTGGAAGGCAAAGACCACTACAATGCGGCCTACTTCCTGGCGGATGGCAAAGTGCAGCAGGTGCAGTACAAAACGCTTTTGCCGACCTACGATATCTTTGATGAGTACCGCTACTTCGAGCCGGCTTCGGAATGGAAGGTCGTGTCGTTCAAAGGCAAACGCATCGCCCTCACTGTTTGTGAAGACATCTGGAATATCGCCAATGAAAACCCGCTGTACACCATCTCGCCTATGGACGAGCTGATGCCCCAAAAACCCGACTTTATCCTCAATCTTTCGGCTTCTCCCTTTAGCTATGTGCAAGCCGAGGCGCGTACGAAAGTGGTCCGGGCCAATGTGGAGCGCTACGGCATCCCGCTGTTCTACGTCAACCACAGCGGTGCGCAAACCGAAATCCTCTTCGATGGGGGCTCTATGGTCGCTTCCCCGGATGGGAAAATCTTTGACGAATTGCCCTACTTCGAAGAGGCGGTACGGGTGTACGACCTCGACGAGGTGGCCAAAGGCGGCCGGGAGCAACTGCAGCCCCGGGAGAAAATGCCCCTCATCCACCATGCACTGGTGATCGGCATCCGGGATTACTTCCGCAAGCTGGGCTTTAAGCGGGCAATTCTGGGGCTTTCCGGTGGGATCGACTCGGCTTTGGTGGCTGTTTTGGCCGTGCGGGCGCTCGGTGCCAAGAATGTCCGGCTGGTGCTCATGCCTTCTCAGTTTTCCTCTGATCATTCAGTGGTAGATGCCCGGAAGCTGGCAGAGAACCTGGGCGCGCCTTACGATATCATCCCAATTGAGCCCATCTACAACAGCTTTATGGAAGCCCTCAAACCGCACTTTTGGGCCACCGATTTCAATATTGCGGAGGAAAACCTGCAATCCCGCTCCCGGGGCAACCTGCTCATGGCCCTGTCCAATAAATTTGGCAACATCCTGCTCAATACTTCCAACAAAAGCGAGGTGGCAGTGGGCTACGGCACGCTCTACGGCGATATGTGCGGCGGTTTGTCCGTCATTGGCGACCTTTATAAAACGGAGGTCTTTGAGCTTTGCCGCTATATCAACCGGGAGGAGGAGATTATCCCCGACAATATCATCACCAAGCCCCCATCGGCTGAGCTCAAGCCAGATCAAAGGGATACCGACAGCCTGCCTGAGTACGAGGACCTGGATGAAATTCTGTTTCAGTACATCGAGCGCCGCCTTAGCCCTCAGGATATCATCGAAAAAGGCTACGATGAAACGCTCGTCCGCCGGGTGCTCCGCTTGGTCAACATCAACGAGTTCAAACGCCACCAAATGGCACCGGTATTGCGCGTTTCCGAAAAGGCATTTGGTATGGGGCGGCGTATGCCGATTGTAGGTAAATACCTCGCATAG
>CAZNSK010000158.1:0-13111 GCA_964575505.1 uncultured Phaeodactylibacter sp. | reverse complement strand
GCTCCAGGGGCTGGCTGGCTATCGGTTTTGGTGGTCTCCACCCCCTGCCCCCGCCGAGGGAAAGTTTGCTTCTATTGAGGTGTACGGGGTGGCGGGGGACACCAGCGTTGCCGTTCGATTGGGCAGGCGTTGCCGGTGTGTCAGCTTTGGTGGATGGGGTGCCTCATTGCCGCCATATCCGCGCCCTTGGCCTTGTAGCGTTCAGGGCAGGGGGAGCCAGCCTGCCGGAGAAGCAGATCCCTGTTTGAGCTGAAAACCACGCTGGGAGCACGCAGCAAAAACCCGCGATCAAGTGCGATTAGCTGTGGTAGTAGGGGGCAAGGTCCCGGTCCTAGCGTAGTAGCTAAGTGAAACGAAGCGCTCGCAGGGTCCGTATGGGTCACGAAGCTTAACCGGGAGGACGGTACATAGCCTTGATTTTTTGGCCCTTTTTCATTAGGGAAAAAGGGCATGTGAGATTTGCTGCTTCGCCACATGGGCGGAGCCAGCGTACGGTGCAGGCCATTGCCGCCCCATCCTTGTAGCGTTCAGCGCCAACCGCTATCCGTTTTTACAGGCTATTTCTTAGGGTGAATAGATCGCCTTTTCTGGCCGCTTCTTTAGGTAACGCCTGGCTATCGGGTGCTCAGCGTCCCCTAGCCTTTGCCTTCAGCCCGCCAATTTTCCTTATCTTAGCCAGTGTATCCGATCCCGCAGCTACACCCGGAAGGGTTTTCATCCACCCAAAAAACAATTTAGAATGAAGTATGTAGGTACAGCCGCTGCCTTGCTTTGGTGGGCCGCCACCGCTGTCGCCCAGCCCGTAGAAGTCTTGCACCCCTTTGATTATTATACCAATTTCCAGGATGTCTTCGTAGCAGCGGGCGGACAAGGCTTTGCCGCCGGCAGCTGCGGCTGGATCGCCCGTACGGAAAATGGCACGGATTGGTCGGTGGAGGCCGGCCCGGACCCGGAGGTTAATCAGCTGACGATGGTGGCTTGCGCGCCGGGCACCAACTGCACCGAAGTGTGGATGGGCGCCGAAGGGCGGCTCTTCCGGAGCACAGACGGGGGCGAAACCTGGTCTTCCCTGGAAGTGGAGGGCCTGGAAACGCCACGCGAACTGCATTTCCTGAGCCCGGAGGTACGGCTTGTCTCCCACAACGGGCCAAGCTTCCTGCGCTCTGCCGATGGGGGCGAGAGCTGGTCGGTGGTGCCGCTGACGGGCTCCTACCGCAATGAGGCGGTCTTTGTTGCGCCCGATCAGGGCTGGGTGCTCAATCAGATCAGCTTTAACCTGCTGCAGTCTACTGACCTTGGGGCGACTTGGGACAGCCTGTACCACTTCGGGGAGCGGCCCCTGTTCCTGGATATGCTGGATGCGGAGGTGGGGTACGCCTACCTGCAGGACCGTACTGTGCACAAAACGACCGATGGCGGTCAAAGCTGGTCGGTGGCCAGTGCGGGCACGGTCAGCGCCAATGCCCGCCGCCTCATCGCTTTTGACGAAGGCCACCTTTGGCTCAGTAATTTCCCCAATACTTTCCTCTTTAGCCTGGATGGGGGGCAGACTTGGGACAGCGGCGCGGTGCCCCTGGAGGAGGGGGCTTCCGGCTTGCGCATCAATGGCGTCCACCGCTTGGGCGATCAGGTGTGGGTGGCCTCTGATGCTAGTTCCATCATCTACAGCAGCGACCGGTTTGAAACCCGCACCAATACGTTCCCCACTGACCGGGAGCAGATCAGGGATGTACAGTTTGCAGACGAAGCGCTGGGGTATGCCTTATGTGAGCGGGACGGCCTTTTCAAAACCACAGATGGAGGCGCCACCTGGTCGCGCATCCTTACGGATTTTGTAACCGTTAGTTGGGATATGCTATTGCGTGGGCCGGAAGATTTGATCATCCCCTACAATAACTCCGGCCCGCAGCGGTCGCTGGACGGCGGCGCCACCTGGTCGCCTGTGCTGCCCCCCGAAATCGCGGATACGGTAGGGGTGCTCCGGGTGGAAGAATTGCCCGGCGGCCGCCTCTACTTCATGGGGAGCGCCCACGGGGTGTATTCGGATGATGACGGCGCTACCTGGACGGTTGTTAACCACAATTTAGGGTCTTCGCCATCTGGATTTCACTTTTACGATAGCCAACTGGGGTTTGCCGGAGGCGCCGGCGGCAAGCTGTTGCGTACTGCTGATGGGGGCGCCACCTGGTCTGTGGTCCTGGACGGGGAGCTGACCAATCAGCCCGTCCGGAATATATACATGCGGGACAGCCTGAATGGCATGATCAACGTTACTGTGCCCACTTTCTGCACGGACGATGGCGGCCTGACCTGGAGCTCGGGTGCCTGCCAGGGGTACAATCCGCCAAATACCGTCCTGCCCGCCCCGAATGGCGATTTGTTTTCGGCTTACCGCAGCGGCGACGGGGCGGTCATCAGCCGTTCCTCCGATCAGGGGCTGACTTGGGAGGATTTGCAGCCCTTTTGCACCCGTTTCTTCCAACTGTTCAGCGTTTCGCCAGACGGGCGCTACCTCTACGGCGGAGGGGATGGCAGCCTTATACTGCGGTTGGAATTGGAGGCTCCCGCTTGGGTTGCAACGGGGCAAGCCGCTGCCGCCGGCCTTCGGGTCTTTCCCAACCCCTCTTCGGGCCGGGTGCAGCTGGCCTTGCCGCCCGGGCTGGCGGAGGCCGGAGAGGTTGCCTTCCGCGTGTACAATGCGCAGGGGCAGCGGTGCCGGGCGTTCCGCTTGCCGGTGGCAGGGGGCATTTGCGCCACCGATTTATCGGCCCTGCCGGCGGGCTTGTACTGGCTGGAGGCTGCAGCCAATGGCCAGCGCGCCCTCGGCAAATTCTTAAAGCAATAGACTTGATATGGAAAAGCAAAACCCTGCCCCCGAATGGCTGCAGGAAGCCGAACAACACTTGATCCGCTACTGCGAGCGCTTTAGCGATGTGCTGGTCACCAAAGCGGAAGGCGCCTACCTGTATACGGCGGACGGGCGGAAAATACTGGACTTTACCTCCGGGCAGATGTGCGCTATCTTTGGGCATAACCACCCCAAAATCGTGGAGGCCCTGGCCGACGGGGCGCAATCGGCCATCCACTTGCTGAGCGCAATGCTGTCGCCCCCGGTCGTCCAACTGGCGCGGGAGCTGTCGGACTTGCTGCCGCCGGAGCTGAGCCGGGTGATGCTGCTGTCAACCGGCTCGGAGTCCAATGAGATGGCCATCCGCATGGCGAAGCTGGCCACGGGAGGCTTCGAGGTCGTTGGCTTTGCCGGCTCCTGGCACGGCATGACGGCGGGCTCCCAATCGCACACCTACTCTATGACGCGGCGGCACTACGGGCCGGTTATGCCGGGCAGCTATATGATACCGGCCCCGAACAGCTACCGCTGCCCGATCAAGCATTGCAGCGGGCAGTGCGATACCACCTGCCTGGATGTCGGCATGCGCTGGGTGGATCAGCAGTCGGTGGGGGCCTATGCGGCGCTCATCGTGGAGCCGGTGCTGAGCGCAGCGGGCATCATCGAGCTGACGGATGCGTACCTGCAAAAGCTAAAGGCGATGTGCGAAGAGCGGGGGCTCCTCCTGATCCTGGATGAGGCGCAGACGGGCATCGGGCGCCTGGGCAGCCACTTTGGGTTTGAAAAGAGCGGGGTGGTGCCGGACTTCCTGACGCTTTCCAAGACCCTGGGCGGCGGCTTGCCCCTTTCGGCTACCATTACGAGCGCAGCCTTGGAGCAGGACTGCTTTGATAAAGGGTTTATCAGTGTCACCTCCCACGTATCTGACCCCCTGCCGGCGCAGGTGGGCTTGGCGGTCCTGTCTATCTTGGTGGAAGAGCGGATGCAGGAGCGCGCCCGCCGTATGGGGGCTTACCTGAAAAAAGGGTTGAAGGCGCTGCAGGAAAAGTACGAGTGTATTGGGGATGTCCGGGGCCGGGGCCTGCTGCTGGGCGTGGAGATTGTCAAAGACCGGGCTTCCAAGGTGCCGGCGCCGGAGCTGGGGGCGGCCATTTCGGAGCGCTGCCTGCAGTATGGCCTGAGCATGAATATCGTCCGCATCCGTGGCTACGGGGGCGTTTTCCGTATTGCGCCGCCTCTGACGGTTACTCAAGCTGAATTGGACGAGGGCTTGGCGGTTTTGGACCGGGCGATTGGGGAGAGTTTGGGGTAGGGGGGGGTTGGTGTTTTGGTGTTTTCTTGCCTTCGGTCTTCGGTGGCCATAGCCTTGGGCGGTGGTTACGGGTGTTTAGATCCTGATATTTACAGGGGAAGTCGTCATGGGCGGTATACGAGCGTTGCCGGTCGATTGGGCAGTCTTTGCTCAGGTGGTTGTCTGTAGGCTAGCATAGGCAGTTATCCCCTCCGTGCACCTTCCCAAGGTGCTCCACTGAAACACCAAGCTTCAGAGCAGTCACCCCCTCGGTTTGCCATCCCGGCTATTCTTAAAGGGATACTTCATGGATGGCCGCGCAGGAAGTAAAAAACGCTGCCCCGGCACATGAAACCGGATTAACAGCTCGTTAACAAAACTTCAATGCGGATTAACGAGGGCTTAAATAGCATTCCCTACCTTTGTACCGAAAGGCATTCGAAGGTCAACTATTTACCAGACGCCTTGTTCCCATATTTAATGTAAATCCAAAACTTAGACAAAATGTTGAAGCAAATCAAAGTTCTGATGTTCGCTCTGTTGGCAGTAGGTTTCGTAGCAAGCTGCAACAATAGCGAAAGCTCTGCTCAGGAGGAAGCCCGCGAGGACCTGTCTGCGGCTAAGAAAGTACAGCCTGCTGACGCTGCTCAGGCACAGCCTGCCGCTGCGCAGCCTGCCGCTCCTGCCGGCCCCACTACGACCATGAGTTTTGAGGAAACTGAATTCAACTTCGGTACGGTAACAGAAGGCGAGAAAGTATCGCACACCTTTACCTTCACCAATGATGGTGATGAGCCCTTGATCCTCAGCAATGCCAAAGGCAGCTGCGGCTGCACGGTGCCTAGCTGGCCGCGTGAGCCCATCGCACCGGGCGAAGCGGGTGAAATTACCGTTGAGTTCAACTCTAAGAATAAGAAAGGCAAGCGCAACCAGAAAGTGACCATCACTGCGAATACCAACCCACCGCAATCCTTCATCTACCTGAAGGGAGAGGTGACGCCTTCTGGCGACAGCGCCCCGGCAGTGACGCAGTAAGCATTAGCCTGCTGCCCAGCAATATAAGCCCGCAAGACTTCCTGGTTTTGCGGGCTTTCGTATTTTTGCGGCATGAAGAACTACTTGTCGCTGGTCAAATTCAGCCATACCATTTTTGCATTGCCCTTTGCCCTGCTGGGCTTCTTCCTGGCTACCCTCGAATTGGGGCAAGGGCTGAGTATACGCCTGCTGCTGCTCGTCTTGCTGTGCATGGTCTTTGCCCGGAGCGCAGCTATGGCGTTCAACCGCTACCTCGATCGCGATATCGACGGCCAAAACCCCCGGACGGCGAGGCGGGAAATCCCGGCGGGCATTATCTCCCCGCGGGCGGCCCTGGGCTTCGTTGCCTTCAATGCTGCCTTGTTCATCGCCACTACCTGGTTGATCAACCCCCTCTGCTTTGCCCTTTCGCCCGTTGCCCTGCTGGTGACCCTGGGCTACAGCTACACCAAGCGCTTCACTTTCCTCTGCCACTTTATCCTGGGGCTGGGGCTCTCTCTGGCCCCTATCGGGGCTTATATCGCGGTGCTGGGCGAGTTTGACGCCCTGCCGCTGTTTTACTCGGGTGCGGTGCTGCTTTGGGTCGCCGGCTTCGATATCATCTACGCCTTGCAGGACGATGAGTTCGACCGTTCGTTGTCGCTGGCTTCCGTACCGGCCAGAATGGGGCGGCGCAACGCCCTGCGGCTGTCTACGGCAGCGCACGTGGTGAGTGCTTTGCTTATTCTGGTGGCAGGGTTGCAGCTGTCGCACGACTACCCAAGCTTCGGTTGGCTCCACTGGCTGGCGGCGGCCGTTTTTATCAGCCTGCTGGCCTATCAGCACACCCTCGTCCGGCCGGATGACCTCAGCCGGGTCAACCTGGCGTTCTTCACGACCAATGGCGTGGCCAGCCTGCTGTTTGGCGCCTTGGTTATCCTCGATATCTACATTTGAAAAAACCAGAGTTAACAGAATATTCCAACCGCAACCAACCTGCCCTACCGCAGCCCCCGCCGCCGCAGGTTAGCCCGGTAGGCCGCCGCATTGCGGTTGTGCCCGGCCAAAGTGCGGGCAAAGGCGTGGAGCCCGGAACCATCCCCCTTGGCGCAGAAGTAAAGGTACTTATGGTTTTCTGCGTTCAGCACCGCATCGATGCTGGAAATAGAAGCCATCGAAATTGGGCCCGGCGGCAGGCCCGCGTAGCGGTAGGTGTTGTACGGAGAATCAAACTTGGTGTGGTAGTCGGTCACCCGCCGGGTGGAAAAGTCGCGGCGCGCAAAGACGGCGGTAGGGTCGGCCTGCAGCCGCATGCCAATGTCCAGGCGGTTGAGGTAAACCCCTGCCATGCGGGGGCGCTCGGCTTTCACCAGGGTCTCCCGCTCTACGATGGAAGCGAGGGTGTACACTTCAGCGGGCGTCATGCCGAGGGCTTCTGCTTTTTCCAGCCGGTTATCGAGCGACCAAAAGCGGCCGTGCTCTTTCTGCATGCGTTTCATGAACCCCCGGGGCGGGGTATTCCAATAAAATTCGTAAGTGTTGGGGATGAACAGGCTCATCAGGGTTTCGGGCGTATAGCCAAGGCTGTCGATATAAGCGGCATCCGTCATCAACCGAAGAAATGCCAGGGAGTCCTGCTCCAAAAAGAGCGCGGCTTTTCCCGCTACCTCTTCCACAAGGCGCTCGTTGTGCAGTACTACATCGACCGGCGCCTGCGCACCGCCCCGCAGGTGGCGGATCAGCTGCAGGAGGTTCCAGCCCGGCTCCAGGCGGTAGCGGCCCGCCCGCATGGGGTCGCGCTTGTACGCCATCCGTGCTGCCAGTAAGCGGAAAGCTTGTTCGTCCTGCAGCATGCCCTTGTCTTTGAGCCGGGCGATGACGTCTTCAAAGCTGGAGCCGGTTGGAATTTCTATAGTGTAGTCTTCCAGGCCGGGGGGCACGGCGGTCCCCGCGACGTATTTCTGGTACAGGTAAAGACCTGCCCCCCCTGCCAGGAGCAGGAGGGCCAGCGCTGTAAGGCCTATTGCTTTTTTCACAACCACATCGTTTGGTTCATAATAGACTTGATGCATCGGGTCAGTGTAGTGGGAAAAATAAGCTATTTTCAACCACGCGTAGACTTTTTTCAGGAGCTTAGCCTGAGCTAAGTGACTGCAAAAAGGCATAGTGTGGGAAGAAAAGAGCTATTTTAACCCTGCAATGATCCCCGACGCATCAAGTCTAATGCTTATGCGCCCGCCGGATACCTGCAGCGGCCTGGGATGCAGCTGCCGCTGCTTTCGCATCCTTAAGCCCGGCCGGGCTTCATCAGTATTGCTCCTTCTCATTGGGGAAATCCCCGCCCCGGACATCCGCCGCGTACTGCTGCGCCGCCCGTTTGATCTCTTCGTAGAGGTCGAGGTAGCGCCGCAGGAAACGGGGCTTGAAATCCTTGGTGATCCCCAGCAAATCGTGGGAAACCAGCACCTGCCCGTCTACGTCCGCCCCGGCGCCAATGCCGATGGCCGGGATGTGGAGGGCAGCGGAAACCTGCTTGGCCAGTTGGGCCGGGATTTTTTCCAGCACGATGGCAAAACAGCCTAGTTCCTGCAAGAGTTGGGCATCTTCTATCAATTTGCTGGCCTCTGCTTCCTCCCGCGCCCGTACGGTGTAGGTGCCGAATTTGTAAATGGACTGCGGGGTCAGGCCCAAATGGCCCATCACCGGCACCCCGGCTGAGAGAATGCGGCGCACAGACTCTTGTATTTCCGCCCCGCCTTCCAGCTTGACGGCGTGTGCCCCGGATTCTTTCATAATCCGAATCGTGGACTCCAGGGCGATGCGCGAGTTGCCCTGGTAGGAGCCAAAGGGCAGATCGACCACAACCAGGGCCCGCTTTACGGCCCGCACTACCGAGGACGCATGGTAAATCATCTGGTCCAGGGTAATCGGCAGGGTCGTCTCATGCCCTGCCATGACATTCGATGCCGAATCGCCCACCAGAAGAACGTCAATCTGGGCGGCATCTAGTATGCGGGCCATCGAGTAATCGTAGGCGGTGAGCATCGTAATTTTCTCTCCCCGCTCTTTCATCTCATGAATGACGTGGGTCGTCATCCGCTTTACTTCCTTATTGATAGACATCTCGGCTTGGTTTTTGAAGGCACAATATAGGCTCTATTCGCAAAGGCAAACAAATATTGTCGGGGCTTTGGGTAACTTCTCGGCGGGTTGCCGCGTTTTTTTTACGTCTGGCGTACGTCAATGCCTCAAAACGCCCCTTGTAAAATTCTGGGGAAAACGTTTACCTTTGGCGTGCTTCAAATTGGCGGGGCTATGAGGAGCAAACCGGGCAGGCCAACTGGCATCAATGCCCGGAGCCCGGCACACGCCCCGCAATTACTGCAACAATAACTGATGATGAAAGTCTTTAAGCCCTTCGCATTTTTTACCGTTTTGCTGTTCCTCGGGGCCTGCTCTACAGAGGTCAACCTGGAATCAGAATGGAAAGATATCCCTATCGTCTACGGGTTTATCTCCGTGCAGGATACCGCCCACTACGTACGGGTGCAGAAAGCCTTTTTGGAGCCCGGGGGCGACGCCCTGCAGATCGCCCAGATTAGCGATTCCATCTACTACGATAACGTGGCGGTCACCCTGGAGAACCGCACCAAAGGCACCTCCTTTGTCCTGGAGCGCGTCACCGGTGTGGAAGAGGGTATCGAAAAGGAGCCCGGCCTTTTTTCTACAGAGCCGCATTACCTCTATAAGGTATTGGCCAATGAAGCGGACCTCGACGGGGGCGATGAGCTGCTCCTGCGGGTAGACCGGGGTGATGAGCTGCCGCCGGCTATTGCCGAAACGACGGTGCTCGGGGAAATTGACTCCATCTCCAGCTCGCCTTTCAACGTCATCAACAGCTGGCGGTACACCCAGGTGCAGAGTGTCGTCTGGCGCCCCGACCCCAATGCCCAAATCTTTGATGTGCGCATCGTTTTCAATTACCGGGAAGTGACGCCGGGCACCGGTGAAGACTCTGTCAAAAAGACCGTAGAGTGGGAGGTCGGCCGGGCTTTGGTCCGCGATGACCCCAACAGTACCCGGGAGAAAATCGATATCTCTGGCCAAGCCTTGTTTGGCTTCCTGGGAGATGCTATCCCGCCCAGCGAGGGCGAAATCCGGATTTTTGATGACATGGATATCTATATTACCGGCGCGGGCCAGGAACTGCGCGACTTTGTGCGGGTGGCTCAGGCCAATACCGGCATTACATCCGCCCAGAATATCCCCGTCTACACCAACGTAGAGGAAGGGCTGGGCGTCTTTACGTCCCGCTACCAGCTGGTCCGGCGCAGCATACGCCTGGCGGGTACCGCCCGTGATTCTCTGCAAAACGGTATTTATACCCAGGATATTAATTTCAACTAATCTGGTAACGCTTGCCTCATTTTGGTGATCAATGGGTGAATAATCCCATTAACAATTACTTAAAACCAAGATGATGGCAAAACCAGAAGAAACTTCCACATTCCTTTAGAAGGCACTTCCGTGGCCATTCGGGCAATCGGCCACCAGGTATCTCCTTTGCACATTCAGCAGCAATTATCTGCTCAGGCAATGCTCCCCGGCGTAGGCGGCTTTAAAACTAGGGCAACCGGCCTACCGCATCCCTCCCCTCGACCCGCAGTTGCCGGGCGTGGACGGCGCACCGGCCTCTTCTGACCCCTCCGCCCGATGGTCGCGCTACGACTGGGTGGCGGTCAGTAAGCAATGCCTTTGCACTCGCCCCAAGGTAGAACAGCGCGGCTCCAAATCGGATCAACGGCTATATCTTGTGTACATTAATGGTAGCCAAGCCGGCATATAAAATTCAGGCCGTCAGTTTATTCCTATTGGAATGGCTGGCGGTTATTTTTTTGCCATCCCGGGGCATCGTTCCTTTCTTGAACCGGCACCGTCAGCTGATTACCTCATTCACGACCCGCTGCGCTTCCTCCTGCAACTGCTTGAGGTGCGCCTCCCCTTTAAAGCTTTCCGCGTAGATTTTATAGATATTTTCGGTCCCCGACGGCCGGGCTGCAAACCAGCCGTTTGCTGTGGTCACCTTCAGCCCGCCTATGGGGGCGTTGTTGCCCGGGGCTTGGGTGAGAATGGCTTCAACCGGTTCCCCCGCCAGCTCAGCGGAGGTGATTTGGTCGGCCGACAGTTTTTTGAGTTTGTCCTTTTGGTCGGGGGTGGCGGGCGCGTCGATGCGGGCGTAGGCCGGTGCACCGAACGACTGGGTGAAGCCCTCGTAGATCTCGCCGGGGTCTTTGCCCGTTACCGCCGTGATCTCTCCTGCCAGCAGCGCCGCAATGATGCCGTCCTTATCCGTTGACCACACTTTGCCCCGGCGGTCGAGGAAGGAGGCACCGGCACTTTCCTCCCCACCAAAGCCCAGGCTGCCGTCAAACAACCCATCCACAAACCACTTAAAGCCCACCGGCACTTCGACCAGCTTGCGCCCAAGCTGCCCGGCTACCCGGTCGATCATCTGGCTGCTGACCAGAGTCTTGCCGATGCCGGTTTCCGGGCTCCACGCCGGCCGGTTGCGGAACAAAAAGTCTACCGCCACCGCCAGGTAGTGGTTCGGCTGCATCAGGCCCTGGCTTCGGGTCACGATGCCGTGGCGGTCGTAGTCGGTATCGCAAGCGACGGCTACGGCGAAGCGGTCTTTTAGTTCCAGCAGCCGTTGCATAGCGTGGGGGGAGGAAGGGTCCATCCGGATTTTCCCGTCCCAGTCCAGCGACATAAACCGGAAGGAGGCATCTATTTGCTGGTCTACGATGTTGAGGTTCAGCCCGTACTGGTCGGCGATGCGCGCCCAATAGTGGACGCCCGCCCCACCCAGCGGGTCGACGCCGATCTCCAGGCCGGAGGATTGGATCGCCTCCAGGTTGATTACCTGGCCTAAATCCCCCACGTAGGCATCCAGGTAGTCGTAGGTTTCGGTGGTATCCGCTTTGCGGGCCCGCTGCAGCGGAATGCGCTTGGCCCCCTTCAACCCGTCCTCCAGTATTTCGTTGGCTTTAGCCTCAATCCATGAGGTGACACTGCCTTCTGCCGGCCCGCCATTGGTCATATTGTATTTGAAGCCCCCATCCTGAGGCGGGTTGTGGGAAGGGGTGATGATGATCCCGTCTGCCAGCCCGCTGCTGCGCCCTTCGTTGTGGGTGAGAATGGCGTGGCTGACTGCCGGGGTAGGGGCGTATTCGTTATTGGGGGCGATCCGGGCAGGCACCTCATTGCCGGCTAAGACTTCCAGGGCAGTAGCCTGTGCAGGCTCAGAGAGGGCGTGGGTGTCCATGCCTATAAATACCGGGCCGGTGATGCCTTCCTTTTGCCGGTAGAGGCAAATGGCTTGTGTGGTGGCAAGGATGTGGTCTTCGTTGAAGGAGGCCGTGAGGGAGGAGCCGCGGTGGCCGGAAGTGCCAAAGGAGACGCGTTGCGTGCGCTCGCCCGGGTCCGGCTTTTCGGTGAAGTACCTGGTGATGAGCCGGGGTAGGTTGATGAGTTCGCCAGTGGTGGCCGGCTTACCGGCATTAGGGTGGAGTGCCATGGGCTGCTTTGGGTTTGGTTGGTCTTAAAAATAGGGGACAGCGGGCGGGTGTGCAAGTTTTTCTGAACGTCTGAGCGCTTAATTTCTGCAACTATTATCAATGAAGGCCTGTAGCTGCCTGCAATTTGAAATGAAGATTATTGTTTTAAAACTACCCCGGGGGATGCATGTGTACTTGTTGAACGATAGGCAGCCCTGCTTTCTACAAACTGCCGTAGTTCTTTGGAGCTAGAAAATCTACTCATGTGCAAAAGGCGGATTTTCAATACCCAGATCCCGTTTTAGCCTTTTAATGGTGACGCCACGTAATGCAGCTAGTGGAGTGTTTCAGAAATGACTAACCGAAGAAACCCAGTAAAACCAGGGCGCCCAAGCGTGAAATACGCTGTGCTATTTCGGACTAGTCGCACTAGTTCAGCGATTGCCTTCAGCCATTCAGCATTATGTTCTTCTGTTTGCTCTACCAGTCCGGTTAACTCCTTATGCTCTTCCGGAAGTATGGTTTCGTTTTGTAGTTTCTTATACAGATCATCATAACGGTGCTGTGCTTCGATTGGAAATCCCTGATAAATTCTATCCAGTAAAGCCAATTCCTTTTCTGAGGGTTTAGGGGATTTACGGCGCGCAATAATATGGCTAAGGGCCTCAGAAAACTTTTCCAGGCTGTCTAAATCCATATCAGATAGCCCCTGAAGCAGTTCGTCTACTTCCAGCTTAATATCCTTTCTAATCTCAATAGTACGCATCAGTGTATGTTTGGAGCAAACGAGAGTTGATAATCAAAGAGTTGTGGTTATGACTAAATGGAAAAATGCGCGTTTGGCGGGTCAAATAAGTATTTTTCCATGACGTCCCGGTTTTACCGGGATTCACAAGGCTTTGGTTATCAGCCGAAGTGCACCTCCAAACATACACTCAGTTCCTTTTAGGTGAAAATACAGCTTAACGGGCTAAGTGGCAAGGAGTAAAGTTGATTAAGCGGCTCAAACAAAAAAGCCCGGCTGCAATTGCAACCGGGCTTTCGGAGTGCCCACGAGAGGACTCGAACCTCCACGTCGCTAGACACATGAACCTGAATCATGCGCGTCTACCAATTCCGCCACGTGGGCATAAATAAATAGTACCGAAGGCGGTCATTCCCGCTTGTATATCTGTACGGTCGCTGCGCTCCCAACAGCTGCAAAAGCGGGATAAACTTCTCTTCCCGCCGTCTTGTAGAAAATAGTACCGAAGGCGGGAATCGAACCCGCACGGTGTTGCCACCACTGGATTTTGAATCCAGCGCGTCTACCAATTCCGCCACTTCGGCAAGTGTTTTAAGCAGTAGCCGAACCTTTTAACCCGCGCATCCAGCGCGCCTGCCCTGAAGGCGAAGCGACGG
>CAZNSK010000157.1:0-13123 GCA_964575505.1 uncultured Phaeodactylibacter sp. | reverse complement strand
TAGGGGTCGCGCAGTAATAAGTTACCTAGAATAGGCGAAGTTATTTTGTGCGCTACAACCTGCCTGCCAAGCTGGCTTGCCAGGTAGGCAGGGGCAAAAAACGTAACCATCCGTACGGACGGTGAGGCTTTTTAACCTGTCTGCCGTTGGCGTTAGCCAGGCAGGCGCAGTTAGCGTGCAAAAGAACGAGTCTAAATCGGTAAGTTATTGTTGCGCGACCCCTTAGGCTGGCCACAGCTCAGACCTGCTCCCGGCAATGGCACAAAGTAAAAGCATGAGCCAATCTCCCTTGCCGTCAGCACCCAAGCAGCGCCCAATAGCTTAGCACTGCCCCAGGTAGAGCTGGATAGGGCAAGAAAAGGCGATCGACTCTCCCTAAAAACCAGACCATATAAAACGGGCCAGTCCAGACGGACCGCTATTGGCCTGGCCTCAAACGCTACAAGGCCGGCGGCGCAGATGGGGCAGCAAGGGCGTACGCCATCCGCTAAAGCCAACACCGCGAAGGCGGTAGCCGTCCGACATAGCCGCCTGTCAGGTCGCGACTCATAAGTCACCACCTGACTTAAAGCTGGAGCCACAAACTATTGTTTGCTGAAAACATCCCTCTGATGAGCTTGCAAAATTGCCACAAACCCATTAACTTTGAACCTCAAAGTACTTTAAAATGACACAAAACCACCGCGAGCATTTAGAGACGCTAACCGAAATCCGTTCGATTATGGAGCGGTCCTCCCGCTTCATTTCCCTGAGCGGGCTGTCCGGCGTAGCGGCGGGGCTTTGGGCTTTGCTTGGCGCAGCCGCCGCCTTTGCTTATCTCGGCACGGCCCCTTTTTCCAGCAGCCGCTATTACTTCCTTACCGAGGGGGCAGGCTTTGGCTGGGGGCTGCACCCGATGGCTTTTTTCGCGCTCGACGGTGCATTGGTGCTTTTATTGGCCCTGGGCAGCGGCATCTATTTTACCACCCGCAAAGCCCGCCGCCGGGGGCTACCCATCTGGGACCGGCTCACGCGCCGGCTGCTTTGGCACCTGGCGGTCCCACTCGCGGCGGGGGGCTTATTTTGCCTGGCCATGCTCAAACAAGGGTGGGTTGGCCTGGTGGCGCCGGCTACGCTGGTCTTCTACGGGCTGGCCCTGCTCAATGCCAGCAAGTTTACCCTTAAAGATATTCAATACCTAGGGCTGAGCGAGATCGCACTAGGCCTGTTCGCTGCGTTTTTTCCCGGCTACGGATTAGAGTACTGGGCAATTGGGTTCGGCCTGCTGCATATTGTTTATGGTATGGGCATGTATTTCAAATACGAACGGGCGGCATGAAACACATCATCACCCAATTAAATCCGGCCTTCGACCACCGGGTCCGGCTCGGCATTATGTCTATCCTCATGGTAGACGAATGGGTAGACTTCAGCAGCATGAAAGACACCCTGGGCCTTACCGATGGCCGCCTGGCCTCTCATATCAAGGCGCTGGAAAAAGCGGAATACCTTGAAGTCCGCAAACGGTTCATCGGGCGGAAACCCAATACCTCCTACCGGGCTACACCCCGTGGGCGGCAGGCTTTCCAAAAGCACCTGGATGCGCTGGAAGCCTTGCTTAATCAGGAAGACGAGGAAAAGAGCAACCCTTAAGGGGCGCTTAAATTTTTTTTACCCTTAACTTTGAAATTCAAAGTACTTTATGAAAATCTACGCAAAAATCATTCAAGGGCAAGCCATACTGGCCGTTGGCTTGTTGCTGGGCCGCTACCTGCTGGCTGAAGGCAGTTTTACGCATGGGCCAGGCATGGCAGCCCTGGTGAACGAACGCAGCACAGCTATGGCTTTCCTGGCCTGGAATTTATTCCTGGCCTGGGTGCCCTTTGGGCTTGCCGGCTTGCTCGCGGCCACCCGGCACCGGTTGCTGGGCGGTCTGGTGCTCGGGCTCTGGCTCCTGTTCCTGCCCAACGCCCCTTACCTCATCACCGACTTCATCCACCTGAGGCCCCGGCCGCCCGTCCCGCTATGGGCAGATACCCTGCTCTTTTTCCTGTTTGCCTGGACCGGGCTGATGCTGGGCTTGCTTTCCCTGCTGCGGGTACACCTCTATCTGCGGCAGTTTTACCAAGCCCGGCGAGCGCACGGCATAATCGCCGGTTTCATACTGGCCAGCAGCTTTGGGCTTTACCTGGGGCGGGTGGAACGCTGGAACAGCTGGGATGCGCTCCTATCGCCCCTGGCGGTCTTGGAGAATGCGGCAACGCTGGCCCTTTCCCCACCGCCTACCCTGCTTATCACATTTCTATTTTTTACGGCATTGCAGGCCTCCGGTTACTACCTGCTCTACGCCCTTTGCTTTTCCCAACCTGAAAAAACAATGGCAGTATGACTTTCCCCGAATTATCTCCGCTCACGAAAGCGTTCTCTAAATTTCTGCTCTGGATAGCGGGCGCAGGCCTGTACGTATGGCTATTTTACCAGCAAGGTGCAGGCCTTAACGTGCTGGCTTTTTCCCTCATGTCCATTGCCTTTGCTGCCTGGAGCTTCCCTCACCTCCTCAGGGAGGCGGCCTCCCGGCGATTGGCCGGGGCGGTGGTGCTTAGTGCCCTGTTTGTAGTATGGCGGCACACCGGGCTCTCTATTAGTGTATACGCCCTTTGCTTTCTCCTGTTTACCGGGCACCTCCACGCCCGCCCCATACGCTTCCTGTGGTTCGCAGGCCTGCTGGGGCTAAGCAAATTGCTCGGCAGCCCCCTCACCGGCTTGCGCGAACTCATTAGCCTCTGGAAAGCGCCCCGGTGGCAGGCTGCTCGGCAATGGGTGCCTTATGCCTGGCTGCCGGCTGGGCTGGGTGCTGCCTTTACGGTGATTTACTACCAGGCTAACCCTAAGTTTGCAAGTTTCCTGGTTCGGTTTTGGCCCGGCTATTGGCTTCAGCTAAATTGGGAACCGCTGCAAGTCGTTTGCTTCGTTATGGGTGTTTTTGTAGTGGGCGGCCTGCTATGGCCTTCGATCTGGAGTGCGCCTCTTCAAACTTTAGCGTACCGGTTTCAGCCTTATTTATCGCGCTACCCCAAGCACCCCGGCCGGGGCACGGGCACCCTGAGCCTTAAGCGCGCCTACCAAAGCAGCCTTTTTACTTTGGCGATGCTGAATGCATTGCTGTTCGTCGCCAACCTGACCGACCTGCGGTATGTCTGGGTCAATTACGGGCAGGCCTCCCCACAGGAGCTCAGCCAATACGTGCACGAAGGGACTTACCTGCTGGCCCTGTCGGTAGTTTTGGCCATTGGGGTATTGCTTTACCTGTTCCGGGGCAACCTCAACTTCTACCCTGACAACGAGCGGTTGAAATGGCTGAGCCACCTGTGGCTGGCGCAAAACACTATGCTGGTGTTATCGGTGGGGCTGCGCAACTGGCAGTACGTGGCTCAGTATGGCCTGGCGTACAAGCGGCTGGGCGTATTTGGGTTTTTAGTGGTCACCCTGACGGGCCTTTGGCTCGTGTACGCCAAGACCCGGGAGCTGCACACCATTGCCCATTTTTTTAAGAAGCAAGCAGAGGTGCTGCTGGTGTTTCTACTGCTGGCGGCTTCGATGCCTTGGGGGCAACTCATCACCCGGTACAACATCCGGCATGCGCCGGCTGGCGAACTAGACACCCACTTCCTGGTGGAGGTTATCCTACCGACCAACCTGCCGGTACTCCTGGAAGAACGGGGCCGCCTAAAAGAAGCTGCCGGCTGGCCGGAGGAAGAACTGGAACGGCAACTCAGACGAGTCAGCCGCCGGCTTCAGTACCGCTACCGGCCCGGCTGGCGCTCCTGGAATGCCGCAGCCTACCGGGCGCGCCGGGCCGACCCTTTCCGGCAGGAAAAGTAGAGCAAGCGCCTAAAGAACCGCTAGTGCGACTAGTCCGAAATAGCACAGCGTATTTCACGCTTGGGCGCCCTGGTTTTACTGGGTTTCTTCGGTTAGTCATTTCTGAAACACTCCACTAGGTAAGGCAGTCGGAGGGGGCTTCTTCCACAGGGTGTTTTTGATAGAGGGCCCAAATTTCCTCGGGTGTCAGCGCCCGGCTGAATACCCGCAGCTCATCGAGTATGCCTTTAAAGCGGCGAGCCCGGCCATTCTTAATGCAGGGGCTGTTGCCAAAGGACAGGGGCGCTTCGTTGGAGATGTCGACCCCGCTGCACCGGAAGGCCTTCTGGGCGAGGCGCCCGTTGATGTAGGTGAAGGCCCGGGTGCCCTCGCGCGTGAGCGCAAAGTGCATCCACCGGGTGGTATCGAGCGCCGGGCTAAGGCCGGGGTAGTATTTATGGGGGTTCTCATGCACTTGCGTAGTGACCTCCTGCGCATTCATATCCAACAGGATGTCGAACATAGTGTAGGCTTCGCACTCCTCCCGCTTGGAGAGCAGGCTCTGCTGAAAAACCATGTAGCGCTCGGGCTTAAAGTAAAAGCTGATGGTGAAATCTGAGGTGTTGAAGTAGCGGTTGACCCGCCCTTCAAACTCCACGAAGTCGTCCATGCCATCAAACAGCAACCCATCGCCCTCGATGCCGCACCAGCAGCTGGTATTGCCGTACAGCAACCCATTGGACCCCTGCCCGGAATCGTCCCGCGCATCGCAATTATTGAAGGAGTAGTAGGCAACGAGGCTGGTATCAGCGCCGGGGGAAGCCCCCGGATGCAGCCAGGCCGTTAGACACAGTAGCAAAGGGATGGGTATATATTGCAGCGCATTCATAAGCCGTCGGTTGTTTTCCAGTAAGATATAAAAAAAAATGTAAAGTATAGCGGCATGAACCGGGCGGGAGGGCATGGCAGGGACCCGCACCGGGCGGGCAATTGGCAGGTGCCTTCAGGCCTGGCACCAGCAAGGGCGGCGGGCCCAATTTACTGGAATAGCTACATTAAGGCTTAACAAAACGGGCAGCCACTTGCCCCTGTCTGGTGTGCATCAGAATAGCATATACCCCGGCGGGCAACCGGCCTACCGGAATTTGCAAGGGCACTTCGGCGGGGGCTTCCCAATCGTAGCTCCCCCAGTATTGCCCTTTATCATTATAAATGTGAAGCGTAGCCTCCCCCAGGCTTTCGCCGGTGTACTGCACCGTCAGCCCGGATCGGGCAAGCGTGGGGAAAGCCCTCAGCTGTGAAGCCGGGCGGCCGACGCGCACCCGCAGCGGGCCGTGGTAGGCTTCCTGCCCATCGAAATCGACCTGCCGCAGGCGGTAGAACTGAAGGCCGGGCAAAGGGTGGCGGTCGGTGAAGGTATAAGCTTGGGGTTCCTGTGTGGTCCCGGCCCCCTTTATCTTACCCAAGGCAGTGTAGTGGCGGGCATCGGCACTCCGTTCGACCACCATGTAGTCGTTATTCAATTCACTGGCGGTGCGCCAACTCAACCGCACTGCTCCCCGCACCGCTTGGGCGGTAAAACCGGTGAGCGAGATGGGAAGCGGTGCCGACAGGGGCGCATCAATGCAGGGCGTGGCATCGGCCGTATTGCCCGGCTGGGTAATCGTCCACTGGCTGAGGATAAAAGTGGAGCTGGGGCTTGTTACCGATGCCTGGCGGGTAGCAATGCCATCGGTATATTCCCAGGGTTCCCCTGTCCCGTCTACTCCTGGTACACCGTATAGATCTACCCGGTCTCCCCGGCTATTAAGCAGCGTATAAGCGTCATTGCCGTTGCCTAGAATGGTGCCGAAGTCGTCATTCCCACAAGACAATGACCCGAAACTAGCGTTGGGGCCGTACATCACATAGCAGGCTCCGGGGGCTAAGGTGGTCCCCGCCGGCAGAGGGGTGGTTGTAGAATTGGGCGTGGAAACCCCATTTGCGTAGCGCTCCACCGACCATCCCGAGATGTCAGCTGTGAAATTGCCCCGGTTGCACAGCTCCAGCATTTTATTGTTGCCCACATCTGCTGCGTCGACAATTTCTGAAATCAGTACCTGAGAAGGCGGGTTGCAGGCATTGGATGGAAAGCTACCGCTAGCGCTGAGGTTGCAGCTTCCACCACTGATGCTGAGGCTCCAGCTTTGCCCTTCCAAAGCGGCAAACTGGATCACGCCATCGCTCACCGAAGCTGGGTCGTCTCCGGTATTGGTGGCCGGGCTGCCCGCTACCGTGATGGCTAAGGTAGCATTGGGGTCAGCGCCATCGTAGGGGACATTGACCTGAACCGCATCAGTATTGGCAGCCACAGTATTGGACTGGCAGATTGAAAAGGACGGATTAAGGTTGGTGATACCGCAAGCCGAGGCACAGGTGGTCGTATGACCGGCATTGGCAGCCCCGGTACTATAGGCGGTGACAACCCATTCCGAATTGGTGGCATTGGTCCCCCGGGAGCTGTTCCAGTCCGTATTAGGGGCACAAACATTCGCTTTGCGGGTGAGGCGGTGGTCTCGTGTACCATTGGAGGTGCCTGCCACGGCCCAGCCACTGCCGGGGTCGCTGCCGTCTTCGCCGACCGCATCCAGGAGGGTGCCATTTTTGGCCAGCCCCACTGCATCGTTGCCGTTCCAGGTGCAAAAGCCGTCGGTATCATCTGCTCCGGGCACATCTGACGAATTATTGGCCAGAACAAAAGTAGCCCCGTCCGCCAGGGTACTGATAGGAAAGTTATAGGTGGCTTCCGGCCAGGTGCCGCCATTCGTGACCCGCCAGAGCTGGTAATTGGCGAGGGCGACCGGGCTGCCGGTGCCGTTGTAAATTTCGACGTATTTGCTGTTGCCTGAGCTGCCTTCGCCGTATTCCGAAATGATCAGGTCGCTAACTTGGGCGTTTGCGCCGAACCCCAGGCTGAGCGCCAGGGCCGTAATGAGTGTTGTCCGCATGATGTAGGTTTGTGCTTATCGTAGTTGGGGAAGGTAAGAAAGGCATGTAAACTACAGGTTAGGACAGTGTTAATTTCAGAAAAAGCAGCAGGCATACCGGACAATGAAGTCCCTCCCGGTACGCCTGCAGGGCATTCTCGCCAAGTTAGACAGCCAAAGGCCCGGCCCACATTTGAAAGTGCTGCCACATTCATTTGGCCTAACCACATTACTGCTTGATGAAGCGGGCGACCTTACCCGTTTCCGACAGCCGGAGCACGTAAACCCCGGCTGGCAGGGTAGCCGTTGGCAGCAGCATCTGCCCGATGGATTTTTCTTCCCACTGCCGGGTTTGCCAAAGCCGGCCATCCAGGCTGTATACCTGAAGGGTGGAGGCAGGCGTCAGCCCGCCCTCGTACTGCACCGTTACGGCATCCTGAGCGATAGTGGGGAAGACTGTAAGTTGCGGCCCGGCAGTTGCGCCCTCCATGCGGAGGCTCACCGGCCCGTGGTAGGCGTACTGCCCGTCGAAGTCGACCTGCCGCAGGCGGTAGTAGTTGACACCCGGCGCGGGGGCTGTATCCACGAATTGGTACTGCTGCGCCATCTGCGTGGTGCCCCTTCCGTTCACCCGGCCCAGCTCTTCGTAGCTACGGCCATCGGTGCTGCGCTCTACGGCCATGTAGTCGTTGTTGAGCTCTACGGCGGTTGCCCACCGCAGGAGGACTTCTTTGTTGCGGGGGGTGGCGGTGAAGGTGGTTAGGGTGATGGGGAGGGGCGCATTACCGGTATTACTCAGCCCGGCAGAAGCGTTGACAGAGTTGCCCGGTATGCTGTTGTGGAGCACAAAGGGGCCGGTGTAATCAGGGCTTCTCGCGTAGGAAACATCAGTTGTTGAACCGGAAAAGCTGTGCGCATCAATCGTATTGGCCCCATCCATCAATTGGATATTATCGCCTCCATCATTGATGTCTAGCTTACCGGTAGTGGCGGTTTGAGTCATCGTAGGGATACCCGTTGGTGTACCGCCCCCGAAGACGACCATGCCTTCTCCGGGGTTCAAAATCGTGCCCATTGGAAAGGTATGGCGCATGCCTGTGTTATCATTAATCGTCCAATCCGATATATCTCCAGCCAACAGCCCTTTATTGTACAACTCAACGAACTCATCCTGGTCCGTATTGGTCATGCCATCCCCATTCACATCCGAATCCGGAGCCGGCAGGAATTCATTAATGACGATATCCGCCGCCGGGTCGCACTCCATAGATGGTACCGGGCCGTTGGCTGATAAGTTGCAAACGCCCCCAGTGATGGTAACGGACCAGGCCTCTCCTTCGTTGGCATCAAAGGAAATCGTGCCATCGGTGACGGCTGCCGGGTCGTCTCCGTCATTCATTACGGAAGAGCCCGCTACTTTGATGTCAACCATCGCATTGGCATCAACACCGGTGTAGGGGAGCTGCACGGTGACCGCGTCGTTGTCCGCCCCGGCGGTATTGGAGGCGCAGGTATACGAGGCTGGCCCCAGCGCCGTGACGCCGCAGCTGATATCGAAGCTAGAGCTTACCGACGAGGTTAGGGTAGTCGTCACATCATCAGCCGTCAGCGTAAAGTTGGTACCCACTGCGGAATGCGTCAGGGTGCTAAAAGTAGCCAGCCCATCGACAGCAGCTACCGTAACAGGGGCCCCTACGAGGCTCCCGCTGGAGGTGATGGAAATATCGGAAGTAATGTCTACATCCCGGTTGCCGTGAACATCGGTGGCTTCTACCGTTACGGCGGGGCTCATGGCTTGATTGACCACTGTCGTAGACGGCTGCTGGGCAAACCGGAGCTCGGTAGCCAATACGGTGACGGTGTGGTCATTGCTCTGCACGCCACCGGAAGGAAAGGGGTCGGCAAACCCGGAACCCATAGTAAGGTCGGATTGAAAACCGTGGTTGCTGCCCGGCACCTCGAAGTTGAGAATGGCGCCGTCTGCGCAATCGGTAGCGTTGAGCTCTACCCTTACCGTGACGAGCTCATCGGAACCATCCGGAACGACAATATCCCCCGGATTGATATCCATAATGATTTCGGTATCCGATATCGTTACCGAGGCGGGGGTGATCGTGGTCGTGGATGGAGTTGAACCCAGAATCAAACTGCTGATGTCCTGAATATGGTCGGTCCAATCGGCGGTATTAGTAGGGCCGGGCACCAATCGCATTTGGGTCACCTCAGTGTCTTCCATGTCTCCATCACCTGGATCTTCAATCCGGAAGCGCAAAACGGCCTTTACCTGCCCCGGATCAATGCTTTGCGAAACAATTTGCGCTGCTCCGGGTGTTGGGTCGATCACCTGAGAAGTTTGATCAAATGCCGGGTCTACGGCACCGATTAACCGGATGCCTATATCGCTCAAGGAAAGGGAAGAGGTGGATGTTAACCCTCCCCTTATGTCAAAGGTGCCATTGGCAGCCGTTGCCATAAACCCATAAAGCCTGAAAGTAAGGGTCCCCCCAGCCGCCGAAACCTGAGGGCTCGTCAGCGTAGATAATGCGGTTTCACCACTGGTACTTACACCGAAATCAACAAATAGGGGAGTGACATAACTATCAGGGCTCGCCCGAAGAGAAATATTGTTAGGGCCGACACCACTTCTACTATAGCTGATTTCAATTTGCTCTATTGTGACAACAAATCCGGGATCAGCAGTAATCGACCATTCCAAGTAATCGGTATTCGAAAAGGGGTCGACGAAAACCAACTGCGACCAATCGCTCGAATTAAAGGTAGTTCCCGCATCAGCCACAACCCCTGGCCCGCGGGAGAGGGCAGTCACCGAGGAATTGGCCACCGATACGGCAGTGGGCGAAGGGGTGGCAGAGAAAAGCGCAATTTCGGATTGGGCCATTCCCCAAACGCTGATGCATAGCAATAGCAGTAGCGTAAGTGTGTTTCTCATAGTCTTTGTATTTGATTAAATGATCACTTTTAAGCACTAATGAACAGCCCCAAGGCAGGACAATTACTGCTTTGGGAAGCTCAGGGACAATACATTGTGCATATGGGAAGAACGATAGCGCACAGTCAGGTCAACTGTGATCGGTTTGGGAGAATGAGTGTTTGCGCTTGTTCATTTAAATTTATGAGGTAAATATAAGAATAATTTGACAATGTTGCATGCTTAAATATTGAAGGGGATATGTGACAAAAAAGCGGGAGGGGGAAAACGCTGTAGGCAATGCTGCTGCGCAGTGCTTAAAGGCTGCCTGTTACCTTGGGCATTCCCTGGTTTTCATCCTATTCCGCACCTGACGGCGCGGGGGCAGTAGAGTGTGCATGGGTTACCGATATTATGCCCCTGGCGGGGCAAGGACTTTAAGGGAGTGGGCGACAAATAAGCAGGTGGGCAAGAAACGCTGTGGACAATGCTGCTGGGCAGGCAGTATCCAAGCCGCTGCGCAAGTCCCTTAAAGCAACAGCAGCACCTGGCCCGCAGGCCGGGTGCTGCTGTTGCAACCTACCCTAGAGCAATCCGGTTACTGCTTGATAAAGCGAGCTACCTTACCCGTGCCCGCTAGGCGGAGGATGTAGACGCCCGGCGGCAGTTGCGCGGTGGGCAGGATGGTTTGCCCGGTGGACTTTTCCTCCCACCTATGGGTGTGCCAAAGGCGGCCCTCCAGGCTGTACACTTCCAGGGTGGCAGCAGGCCTCAAATCGCCCTCATACTGTACCGTTACGGCATCCTGAGCGATAGTGGGGAAGGCCGTGAGCTGCGGCCCGGCAGTTGGGACCTCCATGCGCAGGCTCACCGGCCCGTGGTAGGCGTGCTGCCCGTCGAAGTCGACCTGCCGCAGGCGGTAGTAGTTGAGGCCCGGCGCGGGGGCCTCGTGCACAAAGCTATAATCCTGCGGCTCCTGCGTGGTGCCCGCCCCCAGTACCCGGCCGATCTCGGTATAGCGGCGGCCGTCGGGGCTGTGCTCTATGGCCATGTAGTCGTTGTTGAGCTCCACTTCCGTTGCCCACTGCAAGAGGGCTTCTTTGCCGCGGGGGGTGGCGGTGAAGGTGGTTAGGGTGATGGGGAGGGGGGCGCCAGCACAAGATTCATCATTGAATGTAATCCGGCTATTTGAAGTGGTCCAATTTGAAGAGTTAGTAATAACCCCTCCATTAAATGAAGCATTATCAATATTTCCTAAGTCAATACTGCCTTCTGAACCTGTTAGATCACCTGTCCCCCCAAAAGAAACTGAGAAGCAAATGTCATTTGAGTTCACAGTACCAGAGGGGTCAACTGTCGTTACATATATTTCTTCTCCGGAGGTGCCTAATTGTGGAACACCTGAAGAAGTTCCGCATGTAGCAGTTGTACCGCTAAGCAAAATATAACTTCCTGCAGGTATTGAGGAGGCAGGAGAGACCCATGTTTCTTCATTTTCATTTAGATCATCGAAAGAATTGGTACTACTATTCCATTCATTGTCTGTCAAATAAAAAGTAGTATTTGGTGGAATTGAGCTCATAGCTTCTAATAGAACTTCATCTGGATTGTCAGAATTGAAGCCGATTACCCTCATACAAGTAGTTGGATCACACTCATTTGAAGGAACAGTGCCATTATCTGAGAGGCTACAGCTACCTCCTGAAATAGAAACAGACCAATTATCGCCTTCGGAAGCGGCAAACGCTATTGTTCCATTGGCAGTCATGGCTGGATCGTCTCCGGTATTGGTCGCGGAAGAGCCGTCTACGGTTATGGATAAGGATGCACTTGCATCTAATCCGGTGTAGGGTATTTCTACAGTTACGTTATCGTTGTCTGCTCCGGCGGTATTTGTTGCGCAGTTGTAGGTTGCTGTACTTAATGAGGTAATGCCACAGTTGTTTGACTCTACAACCTGTAGATTATCCCAGCCATATATTTCAGAGCCCGCATTATTATTCGCAGTGATTTCAATGTATGCATTTGTACCTGTACCTGAAATATTTGCCGTAAAACTTTGAAGTGTGCCATTGAGTTGTGTAGAGCCAAAAAACATTGGATCGCCAGGAGCATTTTCGTCTACGATTCCGCTAAAAAGAACCTGAGGTGTACCATCGATAAAAATTTCAACGTCAAATACGTCCAAACCTGCTTCAAAATCTCCATCCGCAAATGCATCAAATGAAAACTCCAAAGATACGGCGCTGGCTATACTAAATGTTTCACTAGTCCAAATCACATCCCCATCAACATCCTGAGCTTCAAAAATATTCATTTGAACAGCAAAAAAATCATTCGTAGCCGTAAAATCCCCATCCGACACATCGATGGTCCAAGGAACGCCAGTAAGATCTACAGCACTAGTTCCCACTTTTCCTTTTCCATCTTGACCAGTGAAATCTTCAGAATAATACACCTGCCCCCACCCCAAAACAGCCATTCCAGCCACCAACAAACTCGTAAAAAATCCTTTCATAGTCTTTGTATTTTAATTAGTGATCACTTTTTGCCAAAGCATAGTAGCCCAAGGCGGCATCGGTGCCGCTTGGGAAGCTACATAGCTTATTACGTTGTGCATACGGGGAGAACGAAAGCGCCCGGCGGATAGCCGGGGTCCTTTGGGGAAGTTGAGTGTTTGCGCTTGTTCTTCGTTTTGTGCCCTAAAGATAAAAAGAAGGTGGCGCAATTCACAAACGGGCAGATTACGCCAACGTTAAGTCTTCAAAAAAGCAAAGCCGCTCCCGAAAAGCGGAAGCGGCAGCCTGTCTTACACCTTGAGGCGTTCTTCAGCAGCCGGGGTTGGGTTGTGGCCAGGCTCGGTGCGGTAACGGCGCCAGCCCCCGAGGATAAGGCCGGCTATGCCATAGACGATAACATTAGCTGTGCCATCGATGATGACAAGCTCAAGCGGGCGGTAGGAAAACATATTGATGGTCAGCAGGCTAGTGATATTAAATGCAGCTCCTATGATCAACCCGGTAATCATGCCACTCCGGGCCGACTCTATGGGCAGGCGGATAAACAGCCAGGCCAGGACGTAAATCGCAATTGTGCTGCCCAGCAGGCTGATTAAAAAGAACCAGCTGTTTTGATTCGCCTGTATGTATTCTTCGGTCAGGTTGTTGAGGGTCATCCACCGGTCGGAGAAGATGCTGTACCATACCAGCGGGATTGCCTGGGAAAGAAAGATAGAGAGCCAAATGGCTAAGTGATTGAATTTCAACGTCTTCATAATGGTTTTATTTAGAAACGGGGTGGCTGCTCCGGATGTTTGTTGGCAAGCGGGAATTAAAAAACCCCGCCCGGTACACCTTGGCACCGGACGGGGTTGAGCCCATTACGCTAT
>CAZNSK010000156.1:0-13224 GCA_964575505.1 uncultured Phaeodactylibacter sp. | reverse complement strand
TCATTGCAGGCTGTTCCCATCAACAGGGCGGCACTGGCAAAAAGGGTGAATATTAGAGTTTATGAATGTAGGTTTTGTATGGGTCATGGATTAAGATTTTTTGTCAGATCAAAGAGCGCCCGGAGCCTAGTAGCCTTAGCTACTAAGGTGAGGACGTGATGCAGAGCTGGCAAAAAAGATAATTCAGGGGCATACAAAATTTACGTTCATAAACTCTATTATATTTTTCATAGCCTCTAAAATTTGAATTGGTAAGAAACAGAAGGCACGATGGGCAGAATGCTGACCTCCCGGAAAACGGGCCGCTCTTCTATAATTCCCCCATTGGAGTCTGTAATCCGTTCCTGGTCTTCGATAATGAAATAGGGGTTGCGGTGGAAGTAGGCATTGTATACACCAACCACCCAGGTACGGGTAAACCGCTTTTTTTCCTTTTTGAATTGCACGCTCAAGTCAAGCCGGTGGTAGTCGGTCATCCGGAAGGCATTGCGCTGCCCGCCGCTGCCTATTACATTGTAAGTAGATGACCAGCCCCCGAAATCCACGCGGTCGATGGGGTACTCAAAGGTATTGAGGGTAACCGCATTGCCAGTGCCGTATATCCAGGCGGCAGAGCAGGACACCCGTTCGTTGAAATCGTGGTTGACCACAATAGAAAGGTCATGCCGGCGGTCGTAGCGGAAGGGGTAGCGCTGCCCGCCGTTGATTTCATCAAACTGCCGGTAGTTCCAGCTCAGGGTATACCCCAGCCAGCCAGTCGTGCGCCCAAATTTCTTTTGGACAAAGAGCTCTGCCCCGTAGCTTTCGCCTTCGCCCTGCGTCACTTTATCCTGCCAGTCGTTTTCCAGCCCAAACAGAAAACTTGCCCCCTCTTTGTAAGAGATGACGTTGTGCATCTTTTTGTAGTAGCCTTCCAGGCTCACCTCATACCCGTTGCCAAAGGTGCGGGCCGCGCCAATAGCCGCCTGCCAGCTTTGCTGCGGCCGGATGCGCTCCGTGCTCGGCACCCAAAGGTCAGTCGGCAAACTGAAGGATTCACTGGTCAGCAAGTTGATAAACTGCGCCATCGTGGCAAAGGAAGCCTTCAGCGCCAAATCATTGGGCAACCGGTAGTTCAGGCCTACCCGGGGCTGCAGAGCGGTATACCACTTCTCCCCTACTGCAAAAGCCGAGGCATGCACGCCCAGATTGGCTTTCAGCCGCCCCCACTGTATATCATCTTCCACGTAGGCGAAGTACTCATCCGAAAATTCGTTTTGCGAGCCGACCAGGGTGTCGAAACGCTCCTGATCAAACTCTACGTCCAGGGCCAGGGCACCCGGGCGGTAGGTGTGGTTGGTAGCGCCCAGGCCAAAGCGCACGTAGTGCCCCGGAGCGGGCAGGTAGTCGAAGTCCACTCGCCCTGCCCAGTCCTCTATGCCTGAGAAGTAATTAGCGGAAAAGCTTTCGGAGGTACCATCATCGTATTGGCTGCTCTGTTCCGCGATAACGTCAATTTGGTAGCGGCTGTAGGTCAGGGTGGTATTCGCAAACAGCTTGTTGTTGATCTGCCAGTTCCAGCGCAGGGCCGAGATATTATTGCCCCAATCGATACCGCCTCCGAAAGCCCCATCCTCAGAAGTAACATCGGTGAAGAAGACATCCGCCCCCAGGTAAGCGCTCAGGAACAAGCGGTGCTTATCGTTAAATTTGTGCTGCACCTTGGCGTTGAGGTCGTAGAAGTGCAATCTGATTTTCACTTGTTCCTCCGCCTCCCGGTTCGCCAGGGAGACCAGCGGGCGGAACAGCACATCGGCGTAGGTGCGCCGGCCGGACAGCAGCACCGAGGTTTTGTCTTTCTTAATAGGCCCTTCCAGGGTCAGGCGGGAACTGATCAGGCCGATAGCCCCTTCCCCGTGCCATTCCTGAAGGTTGCCCTCCTTCATATTGATTTCCAAAATGGAAGAGAGCCGCCCTCCGTAGCGGGCGGGGAAGCCGCCCTTGGTAAGCGTGACATTCTTGACGGCATCAGCATTAAAAATGGAGAAGATGCCCAGCAGGTGAGAGGTATTGTACACCGGCACGCCATCCAGGAGGACCAGGTTTTGGTCAGGGCTGCCCCCCCGGACGTACAGCCCGGTCTGCCCCTCTCCGCCCGACTGCACCCCCGGCAGCAGCTGCAGCGTTTTCAGAATATCCGTTTCCCCCAATAGTACCGGGGCCCGCTTAATCTGGTCTACCGGCACTGTAACCTGGCTCATCTGGGTCTGCTCTTCGATGCGCTCCCCCTGACGGGAAGCGCGCACTACGACTTCTTCCAGTTCTACGGCTCCTCCCAGCGCGATATTTAGGCTGGTATCCCGGCTGAGCATAAATTGCTGGTCTGCGGGTTTATAACCGATATAAGTAAAACTAAGCCGAACGGTATCTGCGGCTAAAGTAAGGCTGTAGAAGCCATAGACATTTGTGACGGTGCCTTGCTCAGAAGCCGCATCATAGACGTTGGCATTGATCAGGGGTTCGCCGGAGTCAGCATCCCGCAGGTAACCGCTTATGGTATACTTCTGCGCCGACAATAGCACGGGGAGCGCAAAGAGCAAAGCAGCAATAAGTAATCGTTTCATCAATAGGGTGTTTAAATCAGAACGTAAACGCCCGAAACGGCCGTTCCGTGACCTTACTCTGAAATCTTAACACAAGTAAAAGACGAGGCGGCTTCTGAAAGGGTTGGTGCTTTACGCAAAAAGCCCCCTGGCCACAAATTTTGTAGCCAGAGGGCTTTTCTAACGCAGCGTCAAGCGCTCAGCGTTTACGGTTGTGTTTTTACAAAGCGCAGCACCTGTGGCGCCTGCCCTTCGTAACGGACTTCCATATAGTAGACACCGCCAGAAAGCTGGCTGATATCCCAATCGGTTTGGAATAGCCCCGCTTCTACCTGCCGGCTTTCCAGTGCCTGGCCCAGTTGGTTGCGCAAGGTCAGCGTAGCTTCCACTGGCAGATCGGCATCAAGGCCTATGGTGATGCGATTGGTGGCCGGGTTGGGGAACAGGCGGGCTTCAGCGGCCGGGGCGCTGCCCAATCCATTGAGGCCAGGCGCATCAGTAGCCGATGGCACCTTTGCGGCAGCCCCGTTCAGCGCGTCTGTTTCTTCCGCCAGCAGGGCCGGGCCGGAGCCCACAACGCTCACATTACTGTAAGTGGCAGTCACCTGATTGTTGCGCAGGCTGTTGGCCGCTATCATGCCGACCTCCACGCACTCCTCCATTTCAATGTAAGCGGCGCTCACAATGGAAAAGCTATTGCCGCTTGTGCTGTAATAACCCCGGATGTAGTCGCCCGTACGGACGATTCTCAGCCAGAAGGCAAAGGGCTTCCAATAGGGCGTAAAGCTATTTGGCGCATTGTCCGCCGAGCGGGTCACGAAGGGTACCAGGCTGGTTTGGTTGGATAGGACCAGCACTTGCTTGGCGCCGGGCGCTGTGCTTTCCCGCAGGGCCACTCCGCCGTAACCCCCCGGGCTGACGCTCTCCACTTTCACCGTGATCATGCCATCCCCGCACAGGGTTTGGCTGGCGAAGGCAATATTGTCCCCGGTTCCGTTATAGCCGTTGCGGCCACCGCCGGTGATGGTAAAGGTACCGTCCTCAAAACCATAATCATTGCCAGGCCCGTCGTTGCCTACATCATTAGCGGTCCAAGGGGCAGGCAGGTCGCCGCCGGCACCGCAGTCGCCAATTCCGTTATAAGCAATTTCCCAACCGAAGGATGCGGTAGATGCCGCATTATCCCACTCAATATAATAAGTAATGCCCGCCTGCAGGCAGGTAGTGACCTCCGAGGCTAAATCCGCCAGCCCGTTTACATCGTCGTTGCTTGCCAAGCAGCTAAGGCCACTGCAGCTGCCGGTATAGATGGACAGGCGGGTATCCGCCGAGGTGAACCCGGAAGAGCCAATGGTGTATTCACCATTTACGGTCGGGACAAAAGTAAACCAGCGGGCGTGGTCTGCCGTGACGCTTACCGGGAAAGTGCAACCATTTACGGCTCCGTTGCCACTGTTGATCACCTCCGTCTCGTTCATGCCGACCACTGCGGGAATAGCCTGGCTACAGGTGAAGTTGCTCACCGGCGGTGGCGGCGGGTCGGTACAAGTGAGGGTCAGGGTGTAATCGCCAGTATTAGAGCCAAAGCCCGACACATAAATATAGTAATCGGTGCCCGCAGTCGTCGTAAACTCAATTTCTGATTGCAAGCTGCACTCATCATCATTGTAAGCATCGCAGGCCAGCTGGCCGCAACTGCCGGATAGTACAGCGAGTTTGGTATCGTAGGTGCTTCCGCAAAGGGAGGCCGTCACATCCGAGCCATCGCCTTCCAGTACATACCACACGCCCGGTGCGGTGTTGATATCACCCGAACAATCGGTAGGCGCCCCGGCCGTAGTCGCGTCACCGGTATTGCCACTGGCCACATCGCCGCACGCAATAGGCTCGGCGCTGCCGCAAAGGTCATTGGCTGGCGGCTCCGGCACAAAAACAGCACCATTGCAAACCGTCCAAGCCCAACTCTCGTAGGAAAAGGAAGATTGGCAGCTCACTGAGCCATCGGCGTCTATTTCCATGAATAGCGATGTGCCGGTAGAGGTCACGGACAAGCCCGTGAGGTCTCCGCCGTTGTCGCCATCAAAGAGGACCTGTGCGCTATTGTCCGGCCCATCGTAGATAGTGATGAAATCATACGTTGCTTCAATATCACCCGCAGTAAAGGTGAGCGTCATTGGGCTGCTGCCGTCGGCTGAGACGTAGGCAAAGGTAGTGGGGTCGTTGCTGTCGTAGCAATGCGTTTCCTCCAGCTCCACCTCAGCCTCACAGGTGAGGCCGCAAGTCAAGCACTCTACAGTTGTGCTCCGGCACGTGCTTTCATCTCCACAGTTCTCATCTGTATTGATGTGGAGGTAGAGGTTGTCATCAGAAGTCGTTTCCACGACAACTGGCGTGGTCCCGCATTCCAAGACCGGGCCGTCGCTGCTCCCCACACGAACCGTCAGGTAATCGCCAGGGGCATCGCTGGAAAACTCATAAGTGTTCCCAGCTTCAATCAAGCCGATTTCGGCGTATTCCCCGGCGTAGTTGCAGGTGGAAATTGGGGTCACGCCCCCCAAAACATTAACGTTAGCAATAGAATTAGGGAATTGAGTAGCATTTTCGCAGGTGCAGGAAGATTGCGCATAGGCGCTGTTCTGAGCAAGGCCCCCCATCAGTAAAAAGAATAGAAAGACCGTTTGCAAATGTCGATTTTGCATCATAAAAGTATCAAGTTTAATATTGTTAAAAAATTCCAGGGGGGATGGAATACGCTTCTTGTGGGGGGATAGGATTGTCTTCTTATTGGATGTCGAGTGAGCGATGGCAATTCTAATCGCATCATCAAATTTACAACAAATTTACAAATCTTATAAATAAATATTAAAAAATCTTAATCTGTCAGAACACGCAGCTTAAAACGGAGAGGCAGGGTACGGCGCGCACTGTGCCCTGCCTTTCCGAAAACAGGCTAAGCTTTTGCCTGCCCGCTGCTATTTCAGGTAGTACTCGTCAAAGAACAACCGGTACCCCTCAATGCCCCTTTGCTTTAGGATCTCCCGGTAATTATTCTGCGTGACGGGCAGTAAGTCATAATCCATATCCTTCCCGCTGAGAAACTCATCCTGATGCCGCTCTACGCCCTCGTAGTATTTCATGGCTTCGTTTTTATCCTTGAAGCGGCGCAGGACCAGGATGGGGATGCGGTCATCCTTGGATTTGCCCAGGAAGATATTGGAAATCCGGAGCCGGTCCAGCTTATGGTATTTCTGGTTGTAGTCTGATACCTGCACCTTAGCATCGTTTAGATTGACCTCCTGGTTCTCGAAAGCGATGATGGCGTAGTGGAGTTTATCCTCTTCGTAGGTAAAGGCTTCGAGCTCTTCCCGGGCACCGGCAGGCAGGCTGGAGGAAGTCTCGCCCAGCAAGCGGAGAATTTCACGGGCGCGCACCTGCTCCTCGGTATTCGGGTAGCGGGCCACCACAGTGCGCAATTCCTCAACGTAAGCTTCTTTGCCCTTCAGGTTGCCAGTGCTCATGGCAGATAGCAGGGCAAACTTGGGCTGAAAGGGGTTGGCAGCGCCGAACTTATCCTTCGCTTCCTGGCTGCGGTCGTAGGCGAGGCGGAAATTGCCATTCGCAAAAGCCGAATAGGTTTCGTCGTAGTAGCGGTTGAGCTCCTGCTGTTCTTTGACCAATTCTTCGGCGTAGTTCGGGTTTTTTATGATCAGGGCATAAGCCGTATTCGGGTACTTTTCCACGATTTTGTCTGCATACTCCTGGGCTTTGGCCGAATTGCCGATATCGGTATAGGCGAGGTAGAGGTGGTACCAGGAATCCAATTCGTAAGTATTGCCCGGGTAGCGGCGGTTGAGCTCTTCCAGCACATTGATAGCCTTCTGATGGTTGTCAAGGCGCTCCCGGTAGAGGGCACCGAGTTTGGACATCGCCTCCTGCAACTGAATCTCAGCAGCCGCTACCTCCCCTTCCGTCTTCGGCACATCACCCAGCAATTGCTGAATTTCCTCTTCGGTCAGTATATCGCTGTCGCCATCATTAGCAGCTACTTCTTCGAGAATAGCGTTAGAGCCTACGTTGGAGCGCCGCCAGTTGTCTTCCAGAGCCCGGCTGCCCCACTTCCGCTGAAATTCCCGAGCCCCCCGCTTGAGGCGGCGGTCATCGTAGGCAAAAAAGGAGCTTTCCGCTGCCCCCAGGGCGGCGGTAGAGTTCACGCGGTTGTTGATGCTGCCGAACTTCTGATTGGCCGCTCGGTTGGCTTTTTCGATAAGGGCCTGCCGCCGCTCTTCATCCCGTTTCTTTTTGATCTCCAGGGCCAAGGCTTCCTGCTCAGCGGGCGACATCTCGCCAATCCGCAGCAGGCTGTCCTGTAGCAGAATGATTTTCAGGTTCTTGGCGATATCAGTCAGGTTTTCCGACATGCCCTTGACCCGCTTGTAGCGGCCGTCTGCTTCCGGCAGCACCTGCAGGGTGCTATCGTAGTAGCTTTTTGCCTGTACGTACTCCTCGTCCTCAAAGTACAGGTCGGCTAGAGTCATGTAGGCCTCGGCTTGCTGATCGGCATTGCCAGCGCTGTGTTTCAGGGCCAGTTCCAGGTTGCGGACGCCCTCGGGGCGGTCCCCTTCCTTAAACGCGATCATGGCCAGGGAGAAGTAAATCTGGTCTTTAAACTCAGCGTTCTTTTCTTCTTTGAGCATCTTTTCCAGGCTTGCCCGGGCCTCCCGGGCACTGCCCACCCCGCTTGCCCAGCTATTCTGGGCCATATTCAGCTTGCAGTTGAACTCCATGACGTAATTCGGCCGGTAAGCAAGGGCCTGCTCAAAACCAGCGTAGGCACCTTTGCTGTTGCCGAGCTTTTGATACAGCTGCGCCATAATGTAGGCATACCGGGCCTTTAGCTCCTTATTGCCCGCCCGTTCTATCGCTTCCTCCAGGGCAGGCAGTGCATCAACGTAGTCCTCCATACTGATATGGAGGTGGGCCTGCACGGCAGCGAGCTGGGCCCGTACGTCGGCGAAAGTCTTGCGGCTTTTGTCCAGCTCGGAAATCACCCGTTGGGCCGCATCGTACTTGTCCCGTTCAATAAGGGTGAGGGCGTAGTACAGCATGCCCTCCTGATAAGCCGGCTGATGCTTGAACGGATTTTTGGAAGGGCTGTCTTCGGCTGCTTGTTCTTCCTGCAAGGCTGCTTCGTTTTGCTTGCGCTTTTCCTCCTTGGCTGCCGCCATTTCCTCGTCCCGGTCATTCCTGAGAATGGCTGGTTTTTCCGGGGCCTGCCCACCGCTTTTGCGCGCCTTGCGCACCGCCCGGTTGTATTTTTTCAGCGCCCGGGCTTTCTTTTTGCTCATTTTGTTTTTCTTGCGGCGGCGCTTTTTGCGCTTCTTTTTCTTCTTTTTCTTTTTCAGGTCTTTCTTGGCCCGGTCAGCTTTCCGCTCCTTTTTGCGCATCTCTTCAGGGTTGAACTCACTGGCGAAGTAGCGGAAGGTCGCTTCGGCTGCCTCGTAGTCCCGCTTGTAGTACTGCGCCTTGCCGTAAACGAGATAGGAATCGTCTACCCACTTGCTATACGGATGGAGATTGACCACGACAGTCAGCTTTTCCATGGCGATGTCCAGGTCGGGTGCAACCACCGTGGCGTCTTCTACCCCCAAATACTTATACATGGGCAGCAGCTTGGTGTAATTGTCAATATGCGCGCGCTCCAGCGTTTGCCGGCTCAGCGTAACGAGCTCATCTGCATTAAAATATCCGTTGTAATGCGCCGTTGTATTGTGGTACGCTTCGCTGAGGGCAGACATCTCGCTACGGCTTTTTGTAGTGGTGCAAGCCGCCAGTGCCGCCAGGCTAAGCAGTACCCATATTACCTTATTAATCTGTTTCAAAGTCCAGTTGTTTTAACTTGTCGTTTCTGCATAGAAACGGGCTTTGCTAAAGAAAATAGCCGAAATACTGCCGGCCACTTAAAGAAGCTCCCTAACTTTGCCCTGCTTTAGGCAGCCTGTAGTATAAACGCCAAGGAGCAAAATTATTTTATTATTAACAGACTACAAACCGTTTTGGTAACGGGTAAAAAATAAAGTTGCGCAACCGGGCAGCGGGAATCAGGCCTTCGGGCCAACCCGCAACCGGCACAGCAACTCAAGCCGAAACCGGCGGATTGAACCTTACCCGGGCCATTGGGAAGGCCCCGGCCACGAAAGCACACAGAAGATAGGCATGGCAACAAATGAGGAAAAGCTGAAAAAGTGGTGGAAGCAGACTAAGCAAAACCTGCAGCATACCTACCGCTTCATCATCATGAATAACGAGACATTCGAAGAAGTGGGCTCTTACCGGCTCACGCTGCTGAATGTCTACGTAGCAGCGAGCACTATTTTAGTCTTGGTCGCTTTTTTAGTCGTGCTCGCCATCGCCTTCACCCCCCTGCGGCAGTACGTGCCGGGTTACGGGGAAGGGGGGAGCGCCCGCAGCCAGGTGGAAGCGCTGTACGATGAGGTAAACTCGCTAAAAGAACAGCTGGCCGCCCAGCGGGCGTACTCCGAAAACATCCGCCGGGTGTTAGTGGGCGACGTAGAAACGGCCGAAGCCGTAGAAGAAAATGCAGAGCCCGTTGTGCAGCCCGACAGCATTCAGGAGGTCGGGCACTCTGCCGAAGAGGAGCAACTGCGCGAAGAGCTGGAACTACAGGAAGTGGGGGATGCTGCCCGACGGGGGCGGTCCAACAATTTTTCTCCTTCGGATGTGCCATTAGAGCAACTCTTCTTCTCGCCTCCGGTTAATGGAGAAATCAGTGCTGCCTTCATGCCCGACAAGAAACACTTCGGCGTGGACATCCTGGCGCCCAAGAATACCGCTATTAAAGCAGCTATGGACGGCTTTATTTTCTTTTCCGACTGGACGCTGGAAACAGGCAATACGATAGGGATTCAACACAACAACAACGTCATCACCTTCTACAAACACAACTCCGTTTTGCTGAAAAAGACTGGCAGCTTTGTTAAGGCGGGGGAGGCCGTCGCCATCATCGGCAATACCGGGACCCTGTCCGATGGGCCCCACCTGCACTTCGAATTGTGGCAGCGAGGCAAACCGGTAGACCCGGTCGAGTATATCAAGTTTTAGCAAAATAGCCGGGCCGCGGCTTACTTATTGTGCGCCAGCAGGTCCTGTAGGGCTTCATCCACCGATGGGAAATTAAACCGAAAACCTGTTTCCTGGGCCTTGTCAGAAAGCACCCGGGTACTGTGGAGCACAGCATCAGCCATTTCCCCCATCGCCATGCGCAACGCAAAAGCGGGGGCTGGCAGGACAACCGCCGGTGCATCCATTGCCTTCTTAATGCCCGTTACCAGCCGCTTATTGGTCACTGGGTTGGGCGCTGTCCCATTGTAGAAGCCCTCCATTTCAGGATGCTCAATGGCGTGGATAAACAACCGGCAAATGTCATCGATGTGGACCCAGCTGTACCACTGCTCCCCATCACCGAAGTAGGTGCCGGTGTAAAACTGGAAAGGGATCAGCATCTTTTCCAGAGCGCCCCCCTTTGTGGAAAGCACAATACCAATACGGATGCCCACGGTGCGGACCCCGGTCTCCCCTACAGCTCGAATGGCCGCCTCCCAGGCTTGTGTGCTTTCCGAAAGAAACCCCTGCCCTGGCCCGGCTTCTTCCGACATCCACTCGTTGCCGCGGTCGCCGTAGTAACCGATCGCAGAGCTCGACACATAGGCCTTCGGGAAATGCCCCAGCCGTTGAAAGGTATCCGCCAGCAATTCGGTAGACCGCACCCGGCTGCTAATGATGAGCTGCTTGCGGCGCTTCGTCCAGGGACGGTCCGCAATGCCGGCCCCTGCCAGGTTAATAACGTAATCGGCCCGGCGGACAGCCGCTTCGTCAATCGTGCCTGCCGCTACATCCCAGGAATAGGCTTCGAAACCGGTGTCTTTTTGAGGGTTGCGGCTAAGGTGGAGCACGGTGTAGCCTTTTTCCTGAAGCAATTGGCTGAGGCGGGTGCCGATGAGGCCGCTGCCGCCGCCGATAAGGATAGTGGACATGTGGTATGTGGGTTTTCTGGTAACGTGACGCCCAGCCAGCAACCGGGGCGCTTTGGCGGGCATCACAAAATATAACGCTAGTGTCTCTCCTTGGTTTAGGCCATAGGCCCGCCTAAACCGCTGCTCCGTAGAAAATTTATTATAATAAACTCCCCAAATCACTTAATTTAGGGCATGATACTGATATGACCCTGTACCTCCATGAACGAATCTGAGATTATGACAAAGTTTTGCGTCCCGGCCTTTTTACTGGTATTTTGCCTAGTGCTAAGCGGGTGCCAGGCCGGCGGAAAGAAGGGAGACGATGAAAGTAACAACATTGATTTTAAACGCAAAGACAACGTGGTTTACGCCCGGCTGCCCGCTGAGCCAGACCGCCTCAACCCGGTACTGGCCACCAGCACTTACGCCCGGGTGGTCAATGAACAATTGTTTCTTAACCTGCTGCACTTCAACCCTTCTACCCTCGAGCTGGAGCCCCAGTTGGCAAAAGCAGCGCCGCAGGTCCGGGAAATCACGGAAGGCCCAAACAAAGGCGGAGTAGCTTACACCTTTGAAATACAGGACGAAGCAGTGTGGGACAACGGCACCCCGATAACCGGTGCGGACGTCGCTTTCACCCTTAAAGCCATTCTCAACCCCAAGGTCAATGCAGCCCACTTCCGGGCTTACCTCGAGTTTGTCAGCGGCCTGGAAGTCGACCCTGGCAACCCTAAGCGGTTTACTGTCCTGACCAATAAAAAGTACATCCTCGGAGAGCCAGTGGTAAGCAACCTGACGGTATTGCCTGCCTACAATTACGACCCTGAGGGGTTATTGGCTGACTATACTGTAGCTGACCTCGCAGACCAGGAGCGGGCCGCAAAGCTGGCAGATACCACGCAAGGCCTTCAGGCGTTTGCGGATGCCTTCAATAGCACCCAATACTCCCGGGAGCAGCCCTTTATCTCGGGCTCCGGCCCCTACCAATTCGAGAGCTGGGAAACCGGCCAGAAAATCATCCTGTCCAAAAAAGACAACTGGTGGGGCGAATCCCTGACGGTGGATTACCCGTTGCTGGGCGCCAGCCCCGACCGCCTGGTGATCAGCATCATCCCCGACCAGACGGCAGCGCTGGCCGCGGTCAAGGATGAGCAGGTGGACGTGACCAGCCAAATTGATGCAGAGGACTTTGTTAATCTCAAGGACAACTCGATGGTCACAGACCGCTACGCCCTGCATACCCCGCCCGCCCTCGTGTACTACTTTATCGGGCTTAACAACAAATCGCCCAAACTGGCGGACCGGCGGGTAAGGCGCGCCCTCGCCCACTTGCTCGACGTAGACGAACTCATCAACACCCTCTACTATGGCCTGGCTGAGCGCACCATCGGCCCCTTTCACCCTACCAAGCCTTATTACCACGACGAACTGCCCCCTATACCCTTTGACCCCCAAAAGGCTAGAGCCTTGCTGGCCGAGGCCGGCTGGGAAGACACCAACGGCAACGGCACAGTAGACAAAGTGCTTCAGGGGGAACGCACAGAGCTGGAGCTCGATTTTATCATCAGCGCCGGCAGCAAATTTGCGAGCAACCAGGCCATTTTGTTCCAGGACAATGCCAAACGGGCGGGCGTGCAAATCAACATCGTGCCCAACGAGTTTACGGTATTGATCGACCAGGTCAAGAAGCGCGATTACGAAATCTATTCCAGCGGCTGGGGGCAGGCACCCATTGATGACGACCCCAAACAGCTTTGGCATTCCGAAAGCGATACGCCCTCCGGCGGCAACCGCGTAAGTTTCCGCAACGAAACGGCCGACCGGCTGATTGAAGAGATACAAGTAACCCTTGATAAAGAAAAGCGGTATGCCCTCTACCGGGAATTTCAGGAATTAATTTACGAAGAACAACCCTACATTTTTCTATTTTCGCCCTTGGAGCGGATTGCCATAAGCAAACGCTTTGAAGCAGAAGCCTCGGCCCGCCGGCCTGGTTTTTTCATTCAGGACTTTGTGCTTCGGGATGTAGCACCTCAATAGAGCCGCATCGGAGAGGGCTCCGGGGCACTTTACAAACGGCACTGGCTCGGTACACGCCTTTGGACCTACACTCAGGCCAGCTTGTCAGCACAAGTACCGCGAAATGATTGAGCTTGCGGCCACAGCAGCCCCAGTCATTTCCCCCGACGAAGCCGGTAGCCAGCTATTCCACAAAGCCTATGAAAAATATTCGCAGGCTGCATCAGCCCCTTTGGCGGGCTGCTAGTGGATTGTTTCAGAAATGACTAACCGAAGAAACCCAGTAAAACCAGGGCGCCCAAGCGTGAAATACGCTGTGCTATTTCGGACTAGTCGCACTAGTGGATTGTTTCAGAAATGACTAACCGAAGAAACCCAGTAAAACCAGGGCGCCCAAGCGTGAAATACGCTGTGCTATTTCGGACTAGTCGCACTAGTGGATTGAGCCGTAGATATTTGACAGTAACCCCGGTAGCTATCGGGGCAGAAAGCGCTCAAGCGTGAAAAGACTGTCAAGTATTTCGGTCTGGTTGCACTTAGGAATGGTGCATTAATAAAACGTGTTTTTATGCGCCGTTATTTTTTCTTTG
>CAZNSK010000155.1:0-13227 GCA_964575505.1 uncultured Phaeodactylibacter sp. | reverse complement strand
AACCGCGCTTCTTGTGACATAAAGCTGGCGTAAGCCGGCTGCTGGAAGGCCGGGCCCCCGCAGGGGTGCCCGGCCTTCCTATTTTTACAAAAATGTACTCCTGGCCATGCTTACGGGCTTGGATGTTAAAAACCGATTTCTGTGGCTGCTTGCTGCATAATTCTGAAAACTATAGTTGCAAATGTGACAGAAATCTCCGTTATTTGATTCCATATTAGTGATAGCCGTTCAATAAGGCTATATTCAAATCCTACAGTTTTACACATACCCTTTTCAACCTACCATTTATCGGGCGCATAGCAATTCACCATTAAAGTGAGTGATATTCTATTCGTCAAAGCTCAACCCCTTCTAATTAGGGCAGCTCATATTCAGCCACTTTTGTTTTTAATACCGAATTGGCCTAGACAGCTGTCAGGTATGCACGCTAACACAACCCCTTCTATCATTGGCACCCTGAATGAAGCCGCTACAACTGCTGCTTGGTACGCTTAGTGGATTGAGCTCTAAAGCTCCCCGATAGCCATCAAGGCAGCACTAGCAAGGGCTTTAAGGGCCCCTAAAGGTGAAAATCCAGGAAACCATTCGGACCAGTTGTTGCCAGGCCGGTTTTCGAAGTTGGTTCGTTATCATCCCGGGGGTAAATCATTGTAGTCAACAGGCTGCGATGGGATATTTATACGTGGTAATCCTATTTGTGAACATATTTACTTATACAAATTGTAATTCTATGAACAGAGAGACCTTGACAAAAAAACTTTTTTTTGGGTCCGTAGTCCAGGCCACCGTGCTTATTACGCTGATGGCTTTTGGTAATACCCTGCTGGCGCAGTGCCCAATGCCCACAAATGTGAGCATCGGTTATGAGTGCAACGGTACTGTAGTGATTGACTGGGAGGGGGGCCCTGAGGCTGACAATTACACGGTAGACATCGAGAATGGTAATGAGCCGGTAGTTGATTTCGTTAACATGACAAATTCAACGCTCACTATTGCTTCCGGCACTCTGAAGCCCGGCGTGACCTATAGCTACGCCATTACCGCCAATTGCGGCGTTTCGAATGTGGCCTCCACCACCGGGCAAATCAGCGGCGCGCTCATCCAGAATCCGCTCCCCGGTATTCAAATTTCGGCAATTGACAATCCGGTTTGCGGAGGGTCAGAGGGTTCCTTTGAAGTGACGGTCAATGACCTCAACGATGATGAAAGCGGTGATTGCAACGCCACATACAATGTAGTAGTGAGTGAGGGGGGCACTGAGGTGGACCGACAGAATGGAGTTATTTCTGGTGCAACTGTTGCCTTTTCACTGCCGGCGGGTGTGGAAGGCGGTTTTGTGTATACAGTGTCTCTGGAGCTGGTTGCCGAAGGCGACTGTACCCTGAGCGCCGATTGTGTAGAGGGCGTCACGAAACAAGTGACCCTCGAAGCAACCGATAGCGACGCACCTGAGCTGTCGGTAGTTGGGCCCGGCGGGCTGGAAGTCGAAAGCACCACCTTTTCATATGCACCTCCCGAAGGAGCCTGTGGCGTTCAGTTGCAGTGGTCCGTCCTGCCTTCTGACAACTGCGACAGCCCTTCAGCGCTGGATTTTAATGCGGCGATTAGTAACCCTGATAGCGGCGTTATGCCGACCGTCAGCTTTCAGCAAATAGACGAGGATGCAGCGTATATCGTCAGTATGTTTTTGGGCGTTGGCGATAATACCCTCACCTTAAGTGCTACCGACAGCAATGGCAATACAGAAGAAATCGATTATACGCTTACCGTAGAGGACAGCCGGGCACCCGTAATTACCGGCCCCGAAGATATTACGGTGGAGATACCCGCTTGTCAGACTGAAGGCATACCCGTCAATTGGTCCATTGCCGCAACCGATGACTGTGACAGCGAGCCAATACTATCCCAAACTGCCGGGCCAAGCTCCGGTGATATCCTCATTGCGGATTCTTACACTGTAGTATATACAGCTACCGATGGTTCTGGCAATACCTCAACTTACAGCTTTGCCATCACGGTAGACCAGGTTGCCAGCCCAGACCCTATAGTAGACCTGTCGGGTAATGGCCAATTTACGGTGCCCGCTTGTGAAAATGACGCCTTCGTCATTTTTTCAGGAAATATTTACGATTGTGATATTTCGGCCGATGACAATCTGGACGGGGCTATTTCCCTGGCCGGCGCACCACTGTCAATTGATTATATTTTAGTCGACGAGGGCTTCGCTTACTTTGAAGCAAGCGGGAATCTGCAGCCAGATAGTTATATCATTGAGGTGGCTTACGACGGCCTAGCGGTAGACCATTTCGTAGATGTAGTGCAAAATGCTAATCAGCCGGCACAGATTACGATGCCTGGAAATTTGACCTTCCTTGAACCGGTTTGTACCAATGGTGCGAACCTAAGCTTCCAGGTGCAGATCACAGACGACTGTGATGAGGACCTTTCCGGGGCTACCTTCACACTTAATGGCAACCCTGCTCCTGATATTGATGCTGCTGCCTCTGATCCGGCCAATGGCTTGTACGTTTGGAACCTGAGTGGCATCCCTGCCGGCAGCTACACCCTGGTTGCCGCATATACCGATGGCGCGGGCGATCTTGCCGAGGGCATTGCAACCTTAACCGTTAATGACCAGCCCGATCAGGCTGCTCCCATCATCGTTTATCCTTCCCAGAATATTGACGTGGAACTGGACCCCTGCGGCCCTTCGTTCGCCGAGGTTACCTTTCAGGTATCCGCTATCGATGATTGTGAGGGAGGAATCGACCCTACGGTAACGGTATCTGGTAGTGCAAGTATTGCACCGGGCGCAGGTAATTCCTACACCGTTACAGCCCCGGCCAATGAGGGGCCATTCACAGTGACTGCAGAAGCAACCGATGGATCGGGAAATTCCCGCACGGAAGCCTTTCAGATCGATGTGGTACAATATCCTGCCCCTTCTGCAAACCTGGCCTGCAACGACAACATCAATGTAACGCTTGACGATGGATGCACCCGGGTGATTACCGCCGATATGGTGCTGGAGGGCAGCTTCGGATGCCTGACAGAAGCGGACTTCACCATCAGTATCGTTAATGACCTTGACCCTTCCAACGGCAATATTCTGGATGGGGATGGCCAGTTCATCTACGATATTTCCGGCCCTGATGTACCAGGTTTTGCCAACTGCTGGGGGTATGTAACCGGGGAGGATAAAACGGCTCCGGCCATCGATTGCCCGGATGATACAGACATGGCGGTCTTCAACTCAACTGCTCAGCAGCTGCAGGGAGAGTTGACTGCTTCAGACCCACAGCTGGTACTGGCTAACTACTCTTGTTTCCTGGACGAAATCGGGCCGGCTGGCGGGCCTCACTATTACGACCTGATTGAATTTCAGGTTAGCGAAGATGATATATACACAATTTACCTGAATACCGAATGGGGCGATGGCTTTACTGCATTGTTCCAGGGCAGCTTTAACCCCAATAACCCCTGTGAGAACATCCTTTATGCAGCGGATGACAACCTACTGGGCAATGTAGGGCCCATTGGCAGCAACTTTGACCCACAGGTGCGGGTAACCTTGCCTTTGCGGGCCTATGAGACCTACTACGTACTGGTTTCCAGCTTCGGCGCCAATACGACAGGAAGCTATGAGCATACTATATTCAGCGATGGAAATGGGCTGATCGGCAACTGGAACTTTTCTCAGCAAACGCTGCCAGACTGGACAGTCGCCTACGACACTTCCTTTTCGGCGCTGCCTGCTACCACCGTTGGCCTTATGGCCCCTCTGTTTTGCAATGATTTCGATCATATCTACGGTGGGGATGCCGGCAATGTGGCCCAGCAAACCGCATTCATCGAGGGCACCTACGGTATCGTTGGCGCTCCTGCGGCTACGGACAACTGTGATACGGATGTCGATATTACCGCTACGGATGATTTCACAGCGGATGGCGATTGCGGGCCGGTTGTCATTACCCGCACCTTCACCGCCACGGATGATCAGGGCATGACCGATGTTTGCCAGCAGCAGATTACGTTCCGGAAACCCACGCTGGATGATATCAACCTGCCCTCGCTAACCGTAGCTATTGAGTGCGACGAAGATTTTCCGACGCTGCCCAATGGCAACCCGAGCCCGGAGCTAACCGGCTACCCCTTCCTCTTCACTGCCTTCGGCATCTTTGATATCGCCCCCTCCTACTGCAATATCGGGGCGACCTACGAAGACTTACCCGCCATTGACGAATGTGAAGGGCGGCTCAAATTCCGCCGGGAGTGGACGATTTTTGATTGGTGCGACCCAGGCAGCAACCTCGTTGCTAATCAACTGATCAAGGTAGGCGATTTCTCTTCCCCGCTTATCGAGTGCCCGGCGGGTACCCCGCTGGCGTATTCTTCCAGCCCGTTTGCCTGTACCGCTGCATTTGCAGTGCCTATGCCTGCCAACGCCTCAGACAACTGCTCCAGCGTAAGCGTTTACACGGAGATCGTGACGGAGGTAGAGGACAGCCTCTTCAACCAGTATGGGTTGTTTGCCGGCATTGAAGTGGATACTGTGGTGGTCCGTACCATTCAGCCGGGCGCCAGCCGTTTTGTGGCCGGCATTCCGTTTGGCAGCCATTACTTCCGCTATGTTGCCAGCGACGATTGCGGCAATGAAACCGAACTGTACTGCCCATTCGAAGTGATTGACCAGATTGAGCCTATTGCAATCTGTGATGACCAACTGAATGTGAGCATAGGAGGGGGCAATATCGTGCCCGGGCAGCCGGCCGGCGCACGTATCTTTGTAAATGACATCGACGAAGGCTCCTGGGACAACTGCGGGGAAGTCACCCTTCAGGTTTTCCGCAACAACTTCGACCCGGTCAACAATACCTGTGGCAGCAGCAACAGTGTACCTGGCAGTTACGTGGACTTCTTCTGCTGTGATGTCGGCATCACTTCTGAGGTTACCCTAGTTGTGACGGACCAATACGGCAATCAGAATAGCTGCTGGCTGAGCGTCACCCCTGAGGATAAAATTAACCCTTTCTGCGATGCTCCGGATAATGTAGCGGTGGATTGTGATGACCTGCCCTATGGGTTTGATGCAACTGACCCCGATCAGTTGGAAGACTTATTCGGCATGGCGACCGGCGCTGACAACTGTGGCATTGCAAGCGTGGAGCAAGTAGCCGCCAATAGTAACCTCGATTGCGGCTTCGGGAGCATTACCCGCATTTTCCGCGTCACGGATGTAAATGGCCAGACCAGCACCAATAGCTGTGTGCAGACCATTACCGTGAATGAGGTCCACAACTACGAGATCAAATTCCCGAAAGACGCGGAAGCCCAATGCGGCCTTGCTGAACCGGATAGCGTAATTTATAACGAAATTGGTTGTGATCTTCTGGCTATTTCCCGCACGGACGAGACCTTCTCTGCTTCCGGCGAGGAGTGCTACAAAATCTTCCGGACCTGGAAAGTCATTAACTGGTGCCAGTACGATGGTGAAAGCGAGCCTTACATCGTGGGGCGGGATGAAGACTGCAATGGCACACCAGGTGATGAGTGCATTTGGCTGTTGGCACGGCCGAATGGCAAAATTTATTTTGATGAAGACACCGACGAATCGCCGAGCAATAACGTGCCAGGCATCAACCTCTGCGGTACTTCTAATGACTACTACGATTTTGTCTACGATGAGACTGGGTTCTATCAGTATACCCAGATCATTAAGGTATATGACGACATCGCTCCCCAGATCAGCTTTACGGAAGCTTCGCCTTTCTGTTCGCTTGATAATGTAGACTGCGATGCAACGGTCAATTTCCCATTTACTATTGAGGAAGATTGCACGCCTAATGATTTGGAAATTGACATTTTCCTGGATGCTTTCAATCAGGGCAACCTCACGCCACTCAACGGCGCGTTGACGGGGTCTTATCCGAATTATACCATCTCCGGGGTTTTCCCGATTGGAGCGCACACCTTTGAGGTGCGCGTAAAAGACGGCTGTGGGAATACAGACCTGGCCGAACTGCCCTTCGAGGTCATCGACTGCAAAGCGCCGGCCCCAATCTGCCTCAATGGTATTGCCATCGAACTGATGCCAGTAGATGAAGACGGCGACAACCTGCCCGACCCGGGTGCCGGCATGGCCGAAATCTGGGCAAGTGATTTTGTGGCTTCCCCGGTTAGCGACTGCTCTGAGCCCATCAAGTACTCCATCAATCGCGTAGGCGAGCCCAACGACCCGGATCAGACCGGCCTCGTGCTGACTTGTGAAGACGAGGGCACCCTGGTGATCGAAATCTGGTCCTACGATGCAGCTGGCAATGGCGACTTCTGCGAAACCTATATTCTGGTACAGGACAATATGGGGCTTTGCGGCGGCGCTACGCCAATGGCGGCTGGTGCGATCAGTACTGAGCAGGACCTGGCGGTAGAGGATGTGGAAGTCAGCTTGTCTGGCCAAATGTCAGATATGATGATGACCGCTCAGGACGGGCTTTATGCCTTCTCCGGCTTGCAACCCGGCCTGGATTACACGGTTACGCCTCAGCGGGACGGCGACGACCTCAACGGCGTTTCCACTTATGACCTCGTTTTGATTAGCAAGCATATTTTGGGCGTTGATCTGCTCGATTCTCCCTACCAGCAAATTGCGGCGGATGTCAACCGCTCCGGAGCCGTCACAACGCTTGACCTCATACAGCTGCGTAAATTGATCCTGTCGATTACCACCGCTTTCCCCGACAACACAAGCTGGCGGTTTGTGGAAGCCGATTATGCCTTCCCTGACCCTGCCAACCCCTGGGCAGAGCAGTTCCCTGAATTGATTAACTTCAATGACTTGCCTTCGGAGGGCATCAGCGGCGGTGATTTCGTGGCGGTTAAGATTGGCGACGTCAGCGGCGATGTGCAGCCTAACAACCTGGCTGGTTTGGACAATCGAAGCTACGAAGGGACTTTCAAACTGGAAGTGGCCGAGCAGGCCCTCAAGGCAGGAATGGAGTACCGGGTAGATTTCACAGCACCGGAGCTCGCCGCTATTGAAGGCTATCAGGCAACACTAACGCTGAACGAGGCAGTAGAACTCGTAGATATCATCGGCGGTATCGCGACGGAAGATAACTTCGGTTTCGTCCACGCCGCAGCAGGTAAAATCACGACGAGCTGGCACTGGCCGGCGGAAGCCTCCTCTGAGACAGCTACGCAAGCCCTTGTTTTCTCATTAGTGCTGCGCGCTAACCGCGATGCCCTGTTGAGCGAAGTGCTGGGTGTGAGCTCTGCAATTACCAAAGCTGAAGCTTACGGCAAAGACGGCAGCTTCCGGGATATTGCAATCGATTTCGGCCCTGCCGGCGCATCGGTAGCCGGGTTCGAACTGTACCAGAACCAGCCCAACCCATTCAGGGGCGAAACCTTGATTGGCTTCCAGCTGCCGGAACCGGCCGAAGCCACCATTACCATAAGCGATGTGACGGGTAAGGTGTTGAAATTGTACCGCCACACCGGCATAAAGGGATACAATCAGATTACCGTGAAGGCTTCCGATCTGCCTGCTAACGGTGTCTTGACCTACTCTATTGAAACCCCCAACCACACTGCCACCCGCAAGATGGTCGTAGTGGAATAACCAGGCCAGAAGGCTGGTCACTGGCGCTTGCGCCATAGATAATAGGGTGTACTGCATAATTTGTGCGGTGCACCCTATTTCATATTACAGAAGCGGACCAAAATTTCTTACATTAGAGATTCGTTATAGTTAGCGCCTGTCAGAGGTTTACCTTCGGTCAGGCACAGTCCTAGCTGTCAACAGACTCATTAATCCCCCAGTACTTCAAATATGTCATCGACCTATGAAGCAATATCTTCTCATTGGCATCACCTCGCTCCTTAGTGCTGCTTTGGCAGTATTTGCCTATCGTTACTTTGACCCGCCCCAGGAAGTGATCATTCGGGAAACCGTCTCCGCTCAGTATACCAACTTCGACCCCATGGAAGTGAGCAAGCAGCGGCTTTTCCTTTCGGCTGCACCTACAGATTTCTCCAATGCTGCCGAAGCTGTCATTCCAGCGGTTGTCAATATCAAGACCATTCAGGGTGGGGGCGGTTTTGACCTTTGGGGCAGCCCGGCAGTAGGTTCTGCATCCGGCTCCGGCGTCATTGTGTCTGAAGACGGGTACATTGTCACCAATAACCACGTCATTGAAGACAGCGACGAAATAGAAGTAACCCTGAATGATAAACGGGAATACCGGGCCGAGCTGATCGGCACCGACCCTTCTACCGATTTGGCCTTGGTCAAAATTAACGCCAAAGACCTGCCTGCCCTCGAATTTGGGAATTCTGACTCCCTTCGCATCGGCGAGTGGGTGCTGGCGATCGGGAACCCTTTCAATTTGAAGTCTACCGTTACCTCCGGCATCGTGAGCGCGAAGGGGCGCAGCATTGATATTCTGGAGGGCCAAGACCGGATTGAATCCTTCATCCAAACCGATGCGGCTGTCAACCCGGGCAATAGCGGGGGTGCACTGGTGAATACCAATGGCGAACTGATCGGTATCAACACGGCGATCATCACCCGTTCGGGCCGGTATGAGGGGTACTCTTTTGCCGTTCCTATCAACCTGGTGCGGAAAGTAGTACGGGACCTGCGCGATTACGGCGTGGTGCAGCGGGGCATCCTCGGTGTTTTTATTGATGAAATGACCAATGAGCTTGCTGAGCGCCTCAGCCTTGACGCGGTAGAAGGCGTTTATGTCAATCGGGTGACACCGGACAGCGGTGCCGACGATGCTGGTATGCGCAAGGGGGATGTCATCATTGGCGTGAATGGTGTCAAGACCAAGACCTTACCCGAAATGCAGGAGCAACTGGGGCGCTACCGGCCCGGCAACGCGGTACGGATCGACATCATCCGCGAAGGGCAGCAGCAGACCGTGGAGGTCATTCTCAAAAATAAAAGCAATAGCACCGCCCTGGTGACCAGCAAAAACGAAGACATCCTGCTCGACCTTGGCTTCGAGCTGAGGGAACTGACAAGAGAGGAGCGCCGGCGATTAGACATTGATGGCATTAAAGTGATCAGCATCTACCGGGGCAGCCGGGTGGAACGCACCAATATGGACCCTGGGTTTATCATCACCAAAATTGATAACCGCCCCGTAAATGATGTAGAAGACCTGGTCACTTACCTCGAACGCGCTTCCGGAAAAATCATGCTTGAGGGCGTGTACGAAGGGTATACCGGAGAGTATTACTACGCTTTCCCACTCGATTAAAACGAATAAACCACTAACCAAATATGGCCAAAATTGACATTGAAAAGAGTAAAAACGACGATGCGATGAAACTGCTGCTCTCCCGGATGCAGCACCGCCTGGAGAAAATCTACAAAGGTGGAGGGGAGCGCAAAATTGAAAAGCTGCACAAAAAGGGGAAAATGACCGCCCGCGAACGCGTCGAGCGGCTTATCGACGAGGATAGCGACTTTTTAGAGATAGGCGCTTTTGCCGGTTACGAAATGTACCCGGAACACGGGGGCTGCCCGGCGGGTGGCGTAGTTGTGGGCATCGGCTACGTGAGCGGGCGGCAGTGTGTCATCGTGGCAAACGATGCTACCGTAAAAGCAGGGGCCTGGTTCCCCATTACCGGCAAGAAAAACCTGAGGGCGCAGGAAATTGCTATGGAAAACCGCCTGCCCATCATCTATCTGGTAGACAGTGCCGGCGTATACCTGCCCATGCAGGATGAGATTTTCCCCGACAAAGAACACTTCGGCCGCATTTTCAGAAACAATGCAATGTTGTCAAGCATGGGGGTTCCCCAAATTGCTGCTATTATGGGCAGCTGCGTAGCCGGGGGCGCTTACTTGCCCATCATGTCTGATGAAGCGCTGATCGTTGAAGGGACGGGGTCCATCTTCCTGGCTGGCCCTTACCTGGTTAAGGCGGCTATTGGTGAAGAAGTAGACAAAGAAACGCTGGGTGGTGCCACGACCCAAAGTGAAATCTCCGGCGTGACGGACTACAAAATGCCGGATGATGAAACCTGCCTGGCAACTATCCGCGATTTAATCGACAAAATCGGGCACTTCCCTAAAGCTGGCTTCGACCGGTCAGAACCGCAGCCGCCCAAGTCTGACCCCGAAGAGATCTACAGCATTTTTCCGGAGGGGAATGCCAAGCCCTACAAAACCACGGAAGTTTTAAAGCGCCTCGTCGATGATTCCAAACTGACCTATTACAAAAACGGCTACGGCAAAACCATTATATGTGCGTACGCCCGCATTGATGGCTGGTCAGTAGGCATCGTAGCCAACAACCGCGAGGTGGTAAAAAATAAAAAAGGCGAAATGCAATTCGGGGGGGTGATTTACTCCGACTCGGCGGACAAAGCCGCCCGTTTTATCATGAATTGCAACCAAAAGAAAATCCCACTGGTATTTCTGCACGATGTCACAGGCTTTATGGTAGGCACCCGTTCTGAGCACGGGGGCATCATCAAGGACGGGGCGAAGATGGTCAATGCCGTGTCTAACTCAACGGTGCCTAAATTCAGTATTGTAATGGGCAATTCTTACGGTGCCGGCAATTACGCAATGTGCGGCAAAGCCTATGATCCCCGGCTTATTGTAGCCTGGCCCAGCGCTAAAATTGCGGTAATGGGCGGTTCACAAGCCGCTAAGGTATTGATGCAAATACAGGTGGCTTCCATGAAAGCCAAAGGCGAAGCGCCGAGCAGCCAGGAACAGGAAGCGCTGTTGAACCGGATTAAAGCCAGCTACGAAGAGCAGACGACTCCCTATTATGCTGCTGCCCGACTTTGGGTGGACGCCATTATTGACCCGCTGGAAACCAGAAAGGTGATTTCCATGGGCATTGAGGCCGCCAATAATGCGGAAGTGGAGCGGTTTAATCCGGGAGTTTTGCAAACCTGAAACAGGGTAGTTTACCTGCCGCTTCCAGGTTAAGCAGGCTGTTTTTTTGCTGGGGTGATCAAATGCCGGATTAACCAGGAGTTCTTTCAGCGTGGCTGTTGTGAATAGGGGGGCGGGCATGAGGTGATAGCTAAACTCGGAATGGGCGTATGCCCGAAGCAGGTTTGCCCCGGCTTTTTATCAGGGAACCACTTCGTCGTCGGTATAGTCAACTGAGCCGTAAATACCCAAATATTAAAGGCCGGGCCTCTTTGCAGCAATCTGCCGGGGCAAACAACCAAAACCTGCTTTCGCTGTTCTGAAAGTAGAACGAACCTAGCAAGAATGGAGCGCGAGAACCGGATCAAGTTGTGGTTGAAAAGAGTAGGTGTTGCCGGCTTTTTGTTTTTTCTGATCAAGGGCCTGGTGTGGATCGCCATATTTGTCGGGTTAGGCAAATGTACCATGTAACTCGGAACGGAGCGGTTTTAGCATAATGCACAAACTACTCCGTTCCAAGTTTGCCGGTAGGCACAGGTATGCCGACACAGAGCAGGTTTAAACCCCAAACCGCTTCGTCGTCGGTATAAAACTTCCGGGCAGCAGGGGCTTACCACCAAGTGCCAGGCCGGCAGATGGGTACACCGCCTTGCAAAATTTAAGTATCTTGAGCGCTGCTGTACCCAAAACCTGATTCATGTTGCCTAAGGTGCTACTGCTCGGTTTATCCTTCCTGGCCGTTATATCGCAGGGGCAAGTGCCCATCTACTTACAAAATCCTTCTTTTGAAGATGAGCCCGGGCGGTCCAAAACCCCATTGGGGTGGTATCTCTGTGGCCCCCCTAACCGCACCCCGCCTGATGTACATCCACATGACCTATTTGAGGTGACGCAGGCACCGGCAGACGGGCAGACCTACCTTGGGATGGTGGCCCGGGGTGATGGGACCACCGAAGCCATCGGCCAGCAATTACCAACAGCTATGCAACCGGGAGCTTATCAGCTGGACTTTTACGCGGCAGTGTCTGCGGAATACTTTAGCTATTCGGAAGCTGTCAACCAGCTGGTGCACTTTGATGCCCCGCTTCACCTGGCAATTTACGGAAGTGCGGAGCCCTGCGGGCAAGCACAGCTGCTTGGCCGGTCTGCATTGATTACGCATACGGAGTGGAAAAGCCACCGGCTGGTATTACGGGCCCGGCAGGCAGTGACCCGCTTGCTGCTGCAGGTGGAGCACCCTGAAGGCCATACCTTGCCCCGGCACGGGAGCATGCTGCTCGATGGTTTGTCGCCCCTGATACCGGTAGAGGCAGCAAGCCAGGTATCGGATCAGGCAACACCGCCCTTTGTATTGCCAGAAGGCGATGGCATAGAGGAAAACTTAGTGGCCCTGCTGGCCCGGCTGGAGGCCAAAGGCGGGCAGTGGCAGCCGCACTGCTGGCCGGGAGCCGGCGGGCACATGCTGCAAGGTAATAAGTACCTGGCAGCGATCGCCGACCTGCTGGCAGGCCACTCGAACCGGCCCACTCTGGCCGTTCATCCGGAGACCCCCTACGCAAAACAATTGGCGCTGGCCGTCCGCCTGGCCCTGGCCCGGGCGGGGATGCCGCCCGGGCAATACCGGCTGCAAATCGCCAGGCGGGCGGGGCAGCGGTGGCTGGGAGAAGGTTTGTTGAAAATCAAACTCAAATGAAAAAAAGCATCTTACTACTATGCTGGTGCAGCTTGGCCGCATTCGGTACCTTTGCTCAGGATATTGTTTACCTGAAAAACCCTTCTCTGGAAGGGTTCCCAAGCCATAGCAAATATCCGCCGGACTGGAATGATGAAGGATTTGAAGGTGATACGCCCGGAGATACCCACCCTTCCGATGCATTTGGAGTCGCCACGCCAGCTGCACACGGACAAACCTACGTAGGGATGATCGTTCGGGATGTAGAGACCTGGGAATGCATGGGGCAGCGGCTACGTGAGCCCTTGCAGGCACATACCTGCTACCGGGTAGCATTCCGCGCAGCCCGGTCTCCTGTTTACGAAAGCATCAGCCAGCTAACCCGGAAGCGCGCCAACTTTGACAAGCCAGTTATTGTGCGGCTCTGGGCGGGCAATAAAGGCAGGGACGGCTTGGAATTGCTAGGGCAAACAGAACCGGTCACGAACGAAGCTTGGGCGCGTTATGAGATGGCCTTCCAGCCAACAGCAGATTATGACTATTTGTACGTAGAAGCTTACTACTCGCTTGTGGAGAACAACGGCCAGCCCTACAACGGCAATGTGCTGGTAGACGATTTCTCCCCTATTGTCCCCTGTAGTCAGGCCGG
>CAZNSK010000154.1:0-13356 GCA_964575505.1 uncultured Phaeodactylibacter sp. | reverse complement strand
AGAGGACGACAAAGGTAGCTTAATTAACTACCTTTGTCTCCTACTCGATTGTTTTTCAAGGTCCCGGGTCCGCTTTTTCTAACTTTTTTTGGTGGAGGATGTGGCTCAAGTATTTATTTTATTTTCACAATACATCTAATGAAACTCCTTATTTTATATGTTATTGGATCTTATATTTCAATATTTTTTTTCACAATTACCCTTTTTTGTCTTTGTTAAGCCTTAGGAATATTAAGATGTTTGTAATGTCAAACGAAGATAGAAGCCGGTGAACGATCCGGCTCTCAAAATTTGGGATAATTATTTGGGATTTTAGTTTGCCACTTATAGCAAGTCGGGTTCTGGGAAAACCTGACTTGCTATACGGCAACTACCAAAGAACTTCGAAAGATCAAATTGCCCTTAGCAAGCTAAGGCTCAATTATAAGATATATACTTTTCAGCTAGCTCTTGCTAGTTTTCGTACATGTTCATGGGATTATGAATGATAAGTCGTACTGATTCAGTGCGACTTATTTTTTTTGCGCTCCAAATATACGCTTTTCCTGCCAAACCGGGCTGCCTTAATTTTTGCAAAAAAACCTTTTTTACTGGAACATCTGTCTGGTTTTTGCGTAAAGCAAAGTATAAAGGAATTTGTGCGGGCAACTTAAAGCGTAATAGTTTGGTATAAATTATATTGTTGAAACTCTGGCCTGCTGGTTGGAAGTTTAAAACAAAGTTTGTTTCTTTGTGACATAGGGCGCTGTAAAGCGTCACATAAAAGCAGCAATCATCTTGCCCCACCATTCCCCCTTGGCTCCACTAAATATCTAGTTGGGGTTCTCTTCAAAAGTAGTGAAAAAGGTTGCGGTGACACCGTAACAAGCACTCATAGTTTCCAGGTAAGCAAGTCAGTAACCAAGACAAAAGTATTCATGTTTTAGCACAATTAAGTTCGCTTAATTCGCTGCGGTATAACCCGTTGTGCCCAAAACCTGCAGTGCTTATTTTTCAGCTAACAAATTTATAATCCAAATGCGAAGACATTTACATCAATTATCAGGCAAAAGATTATTGCGTAAGCTGAAGAGCCCGAAGAACCGAAACGCTATGTTCATCCCGCTCTTCCTGTTCTGCTTCCAAATCGCCGGCGCTCAGATTACCGTCGATTTTCAAGTTACAGAGCCTGCTTGCTTTGGGCAGCCCAACGGAAGCGTCACTGCGACCGCCACCGGAGGCAATGCGCCCTATTCCTACACTTGGAATACCGGGGCTGCAGGCCCCGTGCTCAGCGGCATCACAGCCGGCACCTACACCGTTACGGTTGTGGATGCCTCCAGCAATTCTGCCATTAAGAACGTTACCGTCACCCAGCCTACCCTGGTGGATGTCGAGCTGACAGCAGATGTATGCGAATTGCCTATCGTCATCACAGCCACAGGAAGCGGTGGAGAGCCGCCTTATAATTACAATTGGAGCACCGGGCAGAATGGCGCCGTCATTTCCGTCCCGAATAGCGGCACGTACTGCGTGACGATGACAGACCAGGATTTGTGTGGCGCAGTGGAATGCATTACCGTCGATGTCAGCCCGCTGGACGTCGCTGTTTCCGCTAATAACATTACCTGCCCGGGCGATAACGACGGCCAGGTTACCGCGACGCCAAGCGGCGGCACTCCGCCCTATACCTATCAATGGAGCAACGGAGCAGCCACTGCTGCTCAGAGCGGCCTGCCCGCCGGCACTTATACCGTAACGGTAACCGATGCGGCCGGCTGCCAGGCTACCGGCTCTGGCACAGTAGTGGAGCCGCCTGCCCTGATCGCAAACGCTACAGGCCAAAACCCAGTCTGCCTGGGCGACAATACCGGCTCTGCTGTGGCTTCTGCAAGTGGCGGCACGCCTCCCTATACTTACAACTGGAGCACCGGCGCAACCACACAGATGATCACCGGCCTTAGCCAGGGCGGCTATTCCGTCACAGTAACGGATGCGAATGGCTGCATTGCAATTGATAATGTAGTCATTACGCCCCTATCCAGCCTTGATGTAACTGTGCAGGTGAACAACGAATCCTGCCCGGACGCCAACGACGGCACCGTTACTGCCTTCCCGGCGGATGGGGTGCCCCCTTACACCTATCTATGGAACAATGGTGCGGCTACCCAGACAATATCCGGGCTAGCACCGGGAATTTATACTGTAACGGTAACCGATGCCGAAGGCTGCCAGGATACGCAGTCTGCCGCCGTGCAGGGTGCAGCTGATTTCACTATCGAAATCATTTCGGCCAATGTTACCATTTGCGAAGGCAGCAATGGCTCGGCAATGGTCAACATCATCGAAGGGATGGGGCCTTTTTCCTACGAATGGAGCAATGGCGCTACCACGCAGTCCATCACCAACCTGCCCGGGGGCGTTTACACAGTCACAGTTACCGATGCCAATGGGTGCCAGGAGAACGCCTCTGTGCTCATCGATACTCCGCCCAGCCTCATTGTGACCGTAAGCTCTTCTGAATCTACAGTATGCCTCGGAGAGTCTACCGGTACGGCTACGGCAGTGGTCTCTGGCGGCACCCCGCCTTTTTCCTATTTATGGAATACTGGCGAAACGACTCAGCAGATCGCCGCCCTGGGTGCCGGCACCTACACCGTGACCGTCACGGATGCCGCTGGCTGCGAAGAAGTTGGCTCGGTCATTATTGAATCTGCACCCAGCCTGGGTGTAACCATCAGTGGAGAAGAGACCATTTGCGACCCGGATGGGGAAGGTTTTGCGACAGCCACGCCAATTGGGGGTACGCCACCCTTTACCTTCGAATGGAGCAATGGTGCGGCTTCCACCTCCATCGGCAATTTACCGGAAGGCAGCTACACCGTTACGGTAACCGATGCGCTGGGCTGTACCGCAATTGAAACGATTGACATAGATATCGTTGATGATTTCATACTGGATATTATCGTCACCAACCCGCTTTGCCCGGATGACGAAAACGGCAGCATCCTGGCTGAAGGCTGGGGCGGCACGCCTCCCTACATTTATCAGTGGAGCAATGGCGTGACGGGCACCCCGCTGCTTGAAAATATCGGCGCCGGCGATTACAGCGTTACCGTGACCGATCAAAACGGCTGCCAGCTTATTGAAGACTTTACGCTGACCGACCCGCCAGCTCTTACTGCAGCTATCAACGCTGCAAGCGAGGTGTGCCCGGGTGAGCTAACCGGCAATGCCATGGCCGCTGCTACCGGGGGCACGCCTCCCTACACTTACGTCTGGAATACCGGCGCTACTACCCAATTGATCACGAGCCTGGGCGTAGGTACGTATAGCGTAACCGTCACTGACGACAACGGCTGCGAAGCTATTGCCAGTGTAGATATTACTGCCTATGAGGGTGTGACTGCCGTAATTACTGGTACAGACATCGTTTGCGAAGGCAATATGGATGGCATGCTCACAGCGATGGCAACGAGCGGTACAGCGCCATTCACCTACCTTTGGAATACCGGCCAAACCACTCAGACCATTACCGGCCTGGGGGCAGGCACTTACAGTGTCACCATCACGGATGCGAATGGATGTGCCGACGACACCGATTTTATGATAGCAATCAGCGATGACCTGGAGGTCAACGGCATTGGCAAAAACCTGCTTTGTTTTGAAGACAATTCCGGAGAAGCAAGTGCCAACCCTACGGGCGGCACACCCCCCTACACTTATCAGTGGAGCAATGGCGCTATGACGCCCGCTATTGAAGATATTGCAGCTGGTTTTTACTCCGTGACCGTCACGGATGATAATGGCTGCACAGCTGTGGAAACCTTCGTTATTTCTCAGCCACCGGCCGTGGAAGCTGAAGCGACCTCAGGCGGCGTTGTCTGCCCAGGAGACCTAAACGGCACCGCTATGGTCATGGCGAGTGGCGGTACGCCACCCTATACCTACAACTGGAGCACCGGCGCTATGACACAGATGATTACCGGCTTAGGCGCGGGCACCTACAGCGTGACGGTCACCGATGCCAATGCGTGTGAAGCCATTGCTGAGGTTACCGTAGAAGAAGCACCGGAACTCGATATTAACGTGGATGCACCGGAGATTGTCTGCGGCGCAGGCAATACCGGAGAGGCTTCTGTAGAAGCGATTGGCGGGCTGCCTCCCTATACTTACGAATGGAGCACAGGCGAATCGGATACGGATATTGAAAACCTGCCGGAAGGCACCTATTCGGTGACCGTTACCGACGCTAATGGCTGCTCTAAAGTTGAAGAAATCTTTATCGAAGTCATCGAAGATTTTTCCATCACAGTGGTGCCCCGCGATGTGCTGTGCACAGGTGAAAGCACAGGCAGTATCCTTGTAATGGCGACGGGGGGCACGGCACCCTATACCTACGAATGGTCTACCGGTGACACCACGAGCGAAATTATCAACCTGCCGGCGGGCGCTTACGGCCTGACCGTTACCGACGACAATGATTGTACCTTGTCTGAAATGATTACCATTGGCGAGCCACCCCTGCTGGAAGTAGATTTGGTAGTTTCTGATGTCACTTGCGCCAATGCTAGCGACGGGTCTTTAGAGATCAACGTCAGTGGCGGCAATGACAATAGCTACACCATATTTGTCGATGGCTCAGAAATCAGCGGCACTTCCGTGACGGGCTTGTCGGGCCCCGACACGCTAATCGTAACGGTGAGGGACGCTAACTTCTGTGAAGTGACGGATACAGCCTTCATCGATGAGCCTGGCGCCATTGATATCGATTTGAATGCGCAGGACAACCCCTGTGCAGGCGATATGCTCGGTTCGATAGACGCTACGGTGTCGGGCGGCAGCATGCCATACACCTTTAGCTGGAGCAATGGCGCTATGACAGAAGACCTCAGCGGCCTGCCCTCGGGCACTTACGCCCTAACCGTCACCGACGCCGAGGGCTGTACTGCTACCGCTGAAGCCACTATCGAAGCGCCAGATGCGCTGCAGGTTACGCTGAATAAGACCGATATTTTCTGTGATGATGATGCCACCGGCTCTATTACAGCTGTGGTCACCGGCGGTACGCCTGCCTATACCTACGAGTGGAGCAATGGTGCCACCACGGCATCTATTGATAACCTTGAGGCCGGGCAGTATACCGTGACGGTTACAGACCTGAATGAATGCTCAGCGATTGCCTCTGTAACCATTGATGCATTTCCCAGCCTGAGCCTGACCCCGATTGCCAACGCCCCCAATTGCTTTGGCGAATCCACAGGAGCCGCTGCGGTATCTGTTGCCGGTGGCACGCCTCCCTTTATGTACGAGTGGAATACGGGCAGCACCGCATCTGAGCTTATTGACATTCCGGCAGGCATCTACGAGGTAACAGTAACCGATGATGCCGGTTGTACGGGTACCGCGCTCGTGGGTGTGGCTCAACCGGAAGAACTCATCGCGCAAGTCTCTTCTGCCGAGACAGAGGATGTAAGCTGCAACGGCTTATCAGATGGGCAGGCTACCGTGGAAGTGCTGGGCGGCACTATGCCGTACACCTACAGCTGGAGCAATGGGCAATCTGCTGCTACGGCAGCCAATCTTTCCGCAGGCAGCTACACCGTGACCGTCACCGATGCCAATGGTTGCGAAGAGGTCCTCTCCGTAGATATTAACGAACCGGATGCGTTAGACCTTGACGTGATGGCTGATATCGGCAATACCTGTGAGGACACCTCCGATGGTGCGGTATCCGCTGCTGTCACCGGCGGCACTCCGCCTTACACTTACGAGTGGAGCAATGGAGCTACGACAGCTTCCATCAGCGGGCTGCCAGCAGGTACGTACACCGTAACGGCTACCGATGCCAATGAATGCGCAGCAGAAGCGACTGTAGAAGTTGAGGCTTTCCCTGCGCCTACCTGCAGCATAACCGTAACCAGCCCGATCACCACAGCCGGCGGTGATGCTGAAGCTACAATCACGGTGATGGGCGGCACTGCGCCATTCACCTACCTGTGGAGTGATGGCCAAACAACGCAGACGGCAACAGGCTTGGCTTCGGGCGATTACAGCGCGACCGTCACCGATGCCAATGGCTGCGAAACAATTTGCAGTGTTACCGTAGCCCCGCCTGCGCGCATCGGCGACTTCGTATGGCTGGACGAAGACCGGGATGGCATACAAGACCCCAATGAGGATGGCATACCGGGCGTCATGGTTATCTTGCAAGTGCCTGCGGACAACAATCCCATCAACCTGGATACCACCTTTACCGATGCCGACGGTTTCTACTTCTTCGATGTAGACCCAGGCGAGTACAAAGTGCAGTTTATGAATCCGGGCGGCTTGATTTTCACCGATCCGGACCAGGGCACAGATGATGCGCTCGATAGCGATGTGGACCCCGATATGGGCATGACCGGCATTTATACCATTAATGCCGGTGAGGAAAACCTGACCATTGATGCAGGCTTGTATACCAAGTGCGATAATATTGACGACCCCGGGCTGGTCGGGCCAAACCAGTTCCTCTGCGGGCCTGGCAACGATCCCGACCCTATCGTGAATATCGAGTCGCCTTCCGGCGGCAGCGGCGCTATTGAATATTTGTGGATGCAGAGTACAGTACCCGGCCCATTCAACCTGCAGACTTGGGAGATCGTGCCTGGCGCTACCGGCCCTTCTTACGATCCAGGGCCGCTGTCTGAAACGACCTACTTCGCGCGCTGTGCCCGGCGGGAGTGCTGCACCATTTACCTCGAAAGCAATATTGTCACCATTGAGGTGGGCAATGTAGCTGTAGCTGATATAAATGGCCCCGATGTCATTTGTGCAGATGAAACGACAACTTTCTTCGCCGGGCCCACCGGAGCGGACGCGGTCATCAACTGGACGATGAGCCCAGGCTTAAGCCCGCAATCGGCAAGTGGCCCACAGGTAGACATTACGCCCACTTCGCACGGTTCCTTTACCATCACGCTGGAAGTAACGGAAAATGGCTGCACCTCCACCGATGTAGCAACCATTACCGCTACCAACAGCCCCCTTTACTGCGGTACGCAAATGCCATTAGCAGTAGAAGTTACGGATGAAATAGCAGGTGAAGTGCAAATCAGTTGGATGACAGAAGCGTTCCTGCAAGACCACGTCTTCACGCTTGAGCATTCTATTGACGGAGGCAGCCGCTTCGAGCCAATCGCAACGATTACCGAGCCGTCTGCCTACCTTGGGGTAATGAGCTACTATGAGCACCTGCACCTCGAACCTAAGCGCGGGCGCAACCTGTACCGCTTAGAGATTGAGAACCCGGAAGGAGAGACTTTCTACTCTGAGGTAGCAGAAGCTATTCTTTACGGTGATTCCGAAATTGCCCTACTCTACCCCAACCCAACGGAGGATGTGGCTACGCTGGAGATTTTCGAAACCTTCGGCGAAGCAGTAACGGTAGAACTGGTAGGCGCCAAAGGCGACGTGGTGCAGACCCGCCAGTTGGCAGCCGACGCCCAGCAGCTTGAGCTGGACCTGAAAAAACTGCCTTCCGGTACTTACTTCGTCAAGCTGACCTACGGGCAGTCAGGCCAGAAAGTCCTGAAACTGCTGAAAAAGTAGGCTTGTCAAAATAATTTACCTTTTAAGGGCTGCGCCGTTATTTTGGCGCAGCCCTTTTTATTTTCGGTATAAACAAAATGCTATAATCAATTGAAAGTCATCAACTTGCGCCAACCTTCCAATATTTATACTAAATTCCTATCGGATTAGTATTGTTTTATTCAGGCAGACTCCCTATACTTGCATTATCAACAAAGCTAAAGCGTCATGCAACCTTCTCTGCTAAAGATGAACCAAGGCACTTCCCAGGCGATGCGATGTTGCAGCTGCCTCTGCTGTTGCGCTTGATCCGCGCGCCCTGCTTACCCTTTCCAAATTAGATATTCAAAATTAGGTTTTGCTACTGTTGCCCCCTGGCAGCTTTAGCTATTGCTTGAATTGTACCGTATTCAAAAGGATAATACTATGCCTACAAATAACCTCAAACCCGCAGACCAGCAGGATATTGCTGAACTCCAACGCCGAATCGGCGATTTCAAAGCCGGCAAAGAAGACGAGGAGCGCTTCAAGCTCTACCGCCTGACCCGGGGAGTGTACGGGCAGCGGCAATTTGGCGTGCAAATGTTCCGCACCAAGATCCCTTATGGCAAATTAACCGCCTCCCAATTGGAATGCCTCGCTGACATTTCCGAACGCTACACCAACGGGAACCTACATCTGACCACCCGCCAAAACATTCAAATGCACTTTGTCAAACTGGACGATTCGCCAAAAATATGGGAAGACCTTGCTGAAGGCGGCCTCACCGCGCGCGAAGCTTGCGGCAATACGGTCCGCAACATTACAGCCTCCCCAATGGCTGGCATTGACCCCGAGGAACCATTCGATGTGGGCCCTTATGTGCAAGCTGCTTTTGAATACTTCCTGCGCAACCCCATTTGCCAGGAGATGGGCCGGAAAATCAAGCCCGCCTTTTCTTCCAGCGAACGGGATTCTGCATTCACTTACTTCCATGATTTTGGGTTTATCCCCCGGCTTCGGCCCTACGATGGGAAAATGCGCCGCGGCTTTAAAGTAGTCATCGGCGGCGGGCTGGGCGCAGTTGGTGCTGTAGCCCAAACGGTTTACGATTTCCTGCCGGATGATCAGATTATTCCATTTATGGAAGCCAGCATACGAGTATTTGACCGCTACGGAGAACGTGAGAAGCGGATGAAGGCCCGGATGAAGTTTCTGGTGAAAAAACTAGGTTTGGAAGCATTTATGGATTTGGTAAGGTCGGAATGGCTGGGGCTCAAGCACCAATCGGTACCCATAGACACAACGGAGGCCAGGTTAGAACTGCCGGCTCCGCCAGCGGAGACGGCAGCAGTGGAGGACGAGGCCCACTATCAGCGTTGGTGCCGCCTGAATACAGTTGCCCAAAAACAGGAAGGGTTCTACGCAGTCCGCATCAAAGTGCCGCGCGGCGATATCCACGCCCGCACGGCCCGGCCTTTGGCAGCTTTGGTGCGGCAATACGCAGCGGATGACATTCGCATTACTGTGCAGCAGGGGTTGCTGCTCCGCTTCGTGCACCCCGAAGCCCTCCCCCACCTTTACAATGGCCTCATTAAGCTTCAATTGGCTGATCTTGGCGCCGACAGTATCGCAGACGTTACTTCCTGCCCGGGCACCGACACCTGTGCTTTAGGGGTAACCAATAGCACGGGCCTGGCGGGGGTGCTGGAACAGGTATTGCTGGAATCCTACAATGACTTGCTTGAACATAGCGATATCCGTATCAAGATAAGCGGCTGCATGAATTCATGCGGGCAGCATATGGCGGCACAAATTGGTTTTCACGGCAGCTCTATAAAAGTCAATGCACAGGTACTGCCCGCGATGCAGGTCGTACTGGGCGGCGGCGTTGCCCCCGACGGGCAGGGATTCATAGCTCAAAAGGTGATCAAGCTGCCCACCAAACGCACACCCCAAGCGCTCCGGGCCCTTTTGGATGATTTCCAGCAAAACCGGGCGGCAGGGCAGCGGTTCAATGACTACTTCCAGGCCAGGGGCAAACGGTACTTCTACAGTTTGCTGAAGCCCCTGGCTCAAACCACCGAACTGTCGACGGAAGACTTTTTCGACTGGGGGCAGGACGAGGCCTATCGCCAATCCATTGGCACCGGCGAGTGCGCCGGGGTTACCCTCGATGTAGTCGGCACCATCCTGGCGGAGGCGCAGGACAAACTCCGGCTGGCCGAAGCTGCCTTGGCTGCCGAAGCGTATGCCGATGGCATTTACCACGCCTACACCAGCATGGTAGTAGGTGCAAAGGCGCTACTTCTGGCCAAGGATGTGGCCTGCAACACCCACCGCGGCATTCTTAAAGATTTCCAAGCCCACTACATCGAAAGCCAAATTTTCCCTGCGCTGACCGAAGATTTCGAAGCCTATGTGCTCGAGATGAAGTCGGCAGCGCCCACTGCTGAATTTGCCGGCGCTTACCTTAAAAAAGCCCGTTCCTTCGGCAAACGGGTGCTAGCCGTGAGAGAAGCGCAGCTCGCAAAATCCGGAGGCGATAAACTGGTTATTGACAATTACTATAAAGCCTGATTGCCATGAAGAATTATCCAAAGATCACGTTAGTCGGCGCGGGCCCGGGCGACCCCGAATTGCTTACGTTAAAGGGCGCCCGGGCACTTCGCACCGCTGATGTCGTTCTTTACGACGCCCTCATTGACCGGCGGTTGCTGCACCATGCCCGCCCCGGTGTGCCGGCTATTTTCGTTGGCAAACGCGCAGGCCAGCACCGCATGGCACAAGAGCAAATCAACCAGCTCCTTGTAGAGTCCGCCCGTACTTACGGGCATGCCGTACGCCTTAAAGGAGGAGATGCATTTGTGTTTGGCCGGGGGCAGGAAGAAGCTGCTTATGCCAGCAGCCAGGGCATTGAGGCCCAAGTTATACCCGGAATTTCCAGCTGCATAGCCGTGCCGGAACTTCAACAAGTACCCACCACCTGCCGGGGGTACAGTGAAAGCTTTTGGGTCATCACCGGCACCACCCGTACCGGCGGCTTATCAGCCGACCTCGCGCTTGCCGCCCAGTCTACGGCAACTGTGATTGTACTGATGGGCATGAAAAAAGCTGCGGACATCTCCGCCCTGTTCTGCCAGAACGGAAAAGGCGAACTGCCGGCTATGGCTATTTCTAAAGGGTCGACCCCGGAAGAACGCAGAGTTATAGGGACGGCGGAGGCTTTGCCGCAACTGGTTGAGGAGGCCAGCCTGGAGCGGCCAGGCCTGCTGGTGTTTGGTGAAGTGGTCCGCCTTCACCCACATTGGAATTACCAGGCTATCGCAACTACCGAACAAGCTTTAAAAGAACGTGCGTAATGGCAGCAAATAATACCCTTTACCCTATTTTCCTCAAGCTCAACCGTCTGCGCATGCTGATTGTAGGGGCCGGAGAAGTAGGGTGCGAAAAGCTGACCTTCCTGCTTAAAAGCAGCCCTGACGCCCACATTACAGTAGTGGCTAAGGAAGTCCTTCCGCCTGTGTCCGGCTTGCTTGAGCAGTACCCTGACGCGGATGTCAAAATCCTCCAAAAGGCCTTCGAGCCTTCCGATACAGCAGGGTTCGACCTCGTCATCGCCGCTACCAACTTTGAGCACCTCAACCGAGAAGTCAGGACAGCGGCGAAAGCCCATAACGCTCTGGTAAACGTAGCGGACACACCTGCCCTGTGCGATTTTTACCTCGGCAGCATCGTCACCCGGGGCCAGCTGAAAGTCGCCATTTCCACCAATGGGCAATCGCCCACGTTCGCCAAGCGCTTCCGGCAGTGGCTGGAGGCCGCCCTTCCGCAAGAAACCGACGAACTATTGCATCATTTGAAAATCTTCCGCGACCGGCTGAAGGGTGACTTCGAGATGAAAGTCAAGGCCCTAAACGAATTGACAGCCAGCCTGGTGGAAGCCCCCCCTAAAGATTAATCACGACAAGCCATACCCGTATGACGCAACTACTGCCAAAGCTTAACACTGACCAACTTAATGAGCTCTTCACGCCTCTGACATTCGAGCAACGCATTATGATGCTGAGCCGGTGTTTCCGCCCGGAAGAGGCCCTTTACACCTCTTCCTTCGGCACCCGTTCGGTGATGCTGCTTCACCTGATCTCCAGATACCGCCCCGAACAGCCTGTTCACTTTATCAATACTACTTTTCACTTTGAAGAGACGCTCCGTTACCGGGACCGGCTCGCGGCAGCCTTTGGCCTTCAGGTGATTGACATTTTGCCAGATAAGAAGCAGAACGAAGCAACGGCTAAAGAACAGTGGTGGCGCAGCCATCCCGATGTTTGCTGTGCAGTCAATAAGGTCCTGCCGCTGGAACCTGTCAAAGCGCAGCACAAGGTATGGATAACCGGGCTGATGGCCTACCAGACCGGTTATCGATCCTCCCTAGCGGTCTTTGAAGAGCAGGATGGCCTTCTGAAGTTCAATCCACTAATTGATATTGACGAAGGAGAATGGCACTACTACGTTGGGCTTCACCAACTGCCCCGCCACCCACTTGAAGCCCAGGGCTATGGCTCAGTGGGCTGTACGCACTGCACGGTTAAGGGCCAGGGGCGCTCCGGGCGCTGGAAAGGAAAAGCAAAGACAGAATGTGGCCTGCACCCCTCGAGCTTCGTCAGCCGGGTGCAAGAAGCTCAGCGTTGATAAACTCTATTTGGGAATAAGTGTTCTTTTGACGGAACACGATAATTGGAATCAATGATCAAGACAGACATTCTCATTATTGGAGCGGGGCCCTGTGGCCTGTTTACGGTTTTTGAAGCAGGGCTGGTCAAGCTGCGGTGCCACCTGGTAGATGCCCTGCCTCAACCCGGGGGGCAACTATCGGAAATATACCCGAAAAAGCCGATTTACGACATCCCGGGCTATCCGACGGTCCTTGCCCAAGAGCTTGTAGATAAGCTAATGGAACAGATCAAGCCTTTCAAACCGGGCTTCACCCTTGGAGAGCGGGCAGAAACCATAGAGCGGCTGGAGGACGATACTTTCCTGTTGCGCACCAACCGGGGAACTGAAATTAACGCGCCGGTGATTACGATAGCCGGCGGGCTGGGGTGCTTTGAGCCCCGCAAGCCGCCCATCAGCAACCTTGCCCAGTTTGAGGACAAGGGCGTAGATTATATTATCCGTAACCCGGAAGCTTACCGGGACAAACGCGTAGTTGTGGCCGGTGGCGGCGACAGCGCCCTGGACTGGACCATTTTTCTGGCTGATGTAGCGGAAGAAGTCACCCTTATCCACCGCCGTAAGCAATTCCGGGCGGCACCGGATAGCGTGGAAAAAGCGTTCCAACTGGCGGAAGAAGGGCGGATCAAACTCCTCACGGATGCACAGGCAGTAGGTTTAAAGGGTAATGGTAAGCTCACCGACGTGGTCATCAAGCATAAAACAGATGGCGAGTTGGTCAAGTCCACCGACCACTTCATACCACTTTTTGGCTTGTCCCCCAAACTAGGGCCCATTGCCGGCTGGGGTTTGAATATCGATAAGAATGCAATAGAGGTAGACACCTTCGACTACAGCACCAATGTGCCGGGCATCTACGCCGTGGGCGATATCAATACCTATCCGGGCAAGCTCAAGCTGATTCTCTGCGGCTTCCACGAAGCCACCCTTATGGTGCAATCGGCTTATAAACGGATCAACCCGGAAAAGAAGCTGAGCCTGAAGTACACTACGGTGAATGGTGTGGAAGGGTTCTGACTAAATAGCAAGGTCTAGTGAAGTGTTTCAGAAATGACTAACCGAAGAAACCCAGTAAAACCAGGGCGCCCAAGC
>CAZNSK010000153.1:0-13458 GCA_964575505.1 uncultured Phaeodactylibacter sp. | reverse complement strand
CTGAAAAAATAGCTGCGCCATAATTTCACAAATCTTAAGTTGTTGGACTATAAATCCCAGCCGGTTTTTTGATTTTTGGGATGGTGGCCTCCTAGTATGTTCCAGGTATATTGATTGCTTGTAAGCTTGTCAATATAAGTCCTGGCTTTTCAAAGATATGCCGACAAGCATTGCTAACCACCAAAGCGCAGGCTTTACGGGGCGCAGCCCAATTGAGGGTGTCCCGAATTTCAGGAAACGCTCATCAACCGGCAGGAAGCCCGGCGATAGGGGCAAAATCCGCTTTAAGCCGCCCACAATTGCAAGTACGTCCTAAATTCACTATTTTTGTACGTACAAAATAAGCTTATGAATACTAAATTAACTTTGAAACTAGACAAAGCGGTTATTGCCCGCGCTAAGCGTTTTGCCAAAGCTCATCATACCAGTGTTAGCAAGATGGTAGAACACTACTTGGACCAAATTACCAAGCAAGAAGAAAAGGAGGCTGAGGAATTGACGCCCTTAGTCCAAAGCTTGTACGGCATCGCTTATTTGCCGGAAAACGCTGATACCAAACAAGGTTATTATGAGCATTTGTTAGAAAAACACAGCCCTGAGCATGCCGACTAAAGTTTTTGTAGATACCAATATTATAGTCGACTTCCTGATGAAGCGGGAACCATTTGACAAACCCGCTGCGCTATTATTCGACAAGGCGCATAGAGGAGGGATCAAAGCATTTGTTCCTGCTACCGTATTTCCTTTTGTTTTCTATCTCTTGTCAAAATCTCTAAACTCAAAAGCATCGGCCTGGGAGGCAGTTGCACGCTTTCGGCAGCTTGTCATCTTGTTACCTGTGGACCGTCAAATAATAGACCTTGCCTTAGCGTCCAAATTCAAAGACTTAGAAGATGCGGTTCAATATCAACTTGCCAAAGCCAATGCCATGGACTTCTTTATCACTCGGAATCTCCAAGATTTCAAAAAATCGGATATTCCAGTGTTGACTGCTGAAAGCTTTATAGAACAGTTTGCTGATTAAAAGCCACCTTACCGACAAGTGAGAAACCCACCGGGAAGGAAGTAAGCCTATCCAATAGCCTACCGCAGCAAAGTTATATCGCCCTTTAGAATCAGTCCGCTACTTATATCGAGATAGAGAACGTAGTAGTACGTCCCGTCCGGCAGCCTTGAGCCGTCACGGTTGCGCCCATCCCAGCTGTTATCGTAGTCGCGGCGCTCGTACACAATATCGCCCCACCGGTTGAAAATAACGAGGCGGTTGTCGGGGAAAGCCCCGGCCGGTTGATTGAGTAAGAGATCAAAAACAAAAGTATCATTCAGGCCGTCGCCGTTGGGGGTGATGCCATTGGGCAATTCTTCCGTCGATACAGCGGAAGCTACATTTATGATTACTATAGCCTGCGTACACAAATCCGGGCAATCCCGGCTGCATAACTCGTAAACGATCCGGGCTTCGCCGGCGGCAAGGGCATCTGCGCGGTAGATGAGCAATCCCTCTTCAAGGGCCTCTATGGTACCCAGCCCGGGGCCCGACTGTATGGTCAGCGTCCAGCCCCCTCCACTGATTCCATCATTATTGACCAGGTCGTAAATGGCAATGCGCGCTTCATCGACGCCCATCGTAAATTGATCGTCGCGGGCAAGCGGTGGCTCTATAGCCGATACGGCAACTGTAGCTTCCCCCGTGCAACCATCGCCATCCACAACCGTCACACTGTATGCCCCCGCTTCGCTGACGGTAATCCCCGGGCTCGTCGCCCCGGTCGACCATTCGTAAGCGGCAAAAGCACCAGCTGACAACTCCGTGCTATCGCCCGCGCAAAATGCCAGCTCCCCGGCAATCGCGGGCTCCAGATTGGCGCTCTCCGACACCAATGCTTCAGCGCTGCCCGCGCAGCCGTTCTCATCCGTTACCGTCAGGCTATAGGTGCCGGGCGTGCTGACTTCCAGCGTTGGCACCTCCGTACCGTCCGACCAAAGGTAGGCCGACAAGCCCGGTGGGGCGGACAGCTCCGTAGTGCCGCCCGGGCAGAAGGTGAGGGAGCCCGTGATCTCTGCTTCCGGGTTTGCATTGACCGCAACGCCCACCGTATCGGAGCCTGTGCAGCCAGCCCCGTCCATTACCGTCACACTGTATGCCCCCGCTTCGCTGACGGTAATCCCCGGGCTCGTCGCCCCGGTCGACCATTCGTAAGCGGCAAAAGCACCAGCTGACAACTCCGTGCTATCGCCCGCGCAAAATGCCAGCTCCCCGGCAATCGCGGGCTCCAGATTGGCGCTCTCCGACACCAATGCTTCAGCGCTGCCCGCGCAGCCGTTCTCATCCGTTACCGTCAGGCTATAGGTGCCGGGCGTGCTGACTTCCAGCGTTGGCACCTCCGTACCGTCCGACCAAAGGTAGGCCGACAAGCCCGGTGGGGCGGACAGCTCCGTAGTGCCGCCCGGGCAGAAGGTGAGGGAGCCCGTGATCTCTGCTTCCGGGTTTGCATTGACCGCAACGCCCACCGTATCGGAGCCTGTGCAGCCAGCCCCGTCCATTACCGTCACACTGTATGCCCCCGCTTCGCTGACGGTAATCCCCGGGCTCGTCGCCCCGGTCGACCATTCGTAAGCGGCAAAAGCACCAGCTGACAACTCCGTGCTATCGCCCGCGCAAAATGCCAGCTCCCCGGCAATCGCGGGCTCCAGATTGGCGCTCTCCGACACCAATGCTTCAGCGCTGCCCGCGCAGCCGTTCTCATCCGTTACCGTCAGGCTATAGGTGCCGGGCGTGCTGACTTCCAGCGTTGGCACCTCCGTACCGTCCGACCAAAGGTAGGCCGACAAGCCCGGTGGGGCGGACAGCTCCGTAGTGCCGCCCGGGCAGAAGGTGAGGGAGCCCGTGATCTCTGCTTCCGGGTTTGCATTGACCGCAACGCCCACCGTATCGGAGCCTGTGCAGCCAGCCCCGTCCATTACCGTCACACTGTATGCCCCCGCTTCGCTGACGGTAATCCCCGGGCTCGTCGCCCCGGTCGACCATTCGTAAGCGGCAAAAGCACCAGCTGACAACTCCGTGCTATCGCCCGCGCAAAATGCCAGCTCCCCGGCAATCGCGGGCTCCAGATTGGCGCTCTCCGACACCAATGCTTCAGCGCTGCCCGCGCAGCCGTTCTCATCCGTTACCGTCAGGCTATAGGTGCCGGGCGTGCTGACTTCCAGCGTTGGCACCTCCGTACCGTCCGACCAAAGGTAGGCCGACAAGCCCGGTGGGGCGGACAGCTCCGTAGTGCCGCCCGGGCAGAAGGTGAGGGAGCCCGTGATCTCTGCTTCCGGGTTTGCATTGACCGCAACGCCCACCGTATCGGAGCCTGTGCAGCCAGCCCCGTCCATTACCGTCACACTGTATGCCCCCGCTTCGCTGACGGTAATCCCCGGGCTCGTCGCCCCGGTCGACCATTCGTAAGCGGCAAATGCGCCGGCCGACAGTTCAGTGCTGTCCCCCGCGCATAAAGATATGTTATCGCCCACCGTAGGCTCGGGTAGCTCGTTTACTGCCACCGTTATGCTGTCTTCAGCAGTACAGGCATTGCCATCGGTAATCGTGACGATATAGCTAGTCGTTGCAACTGGGTTGATGGTTTGAGTATTTCCGTTTTCCAGGTTTTCGTTCCAGTCAAACGTGTAATTGCCATCTCCGCCGGTGGCGGCAGCGGACAGCATCACGGTTTCGCCAGCGCATACTACGGTGTCGTTGCTGACTTCCAGCAACAGGGGCTCGCCCTCTTCAATCTGTACAGAATCGGTGCGCACACAGTTGAAGTCATCGGAAACAGTCAGGTAGTAGGTCCCGGCGCTCAGGCCAGTAGCGGTAGCGGTCGTTTGGCCGTCGGACCAGGCGTAAGTGTAGCCCGGCACCCCACCGGTAGCAGCGACGACCGCCTGCCCATCGCTCAAGCCATTGCAACTCACATCCGTGGTGGTAATTTCCAGATTTAATGCCGGCGGGTCTTCGTTCCACTCGTAAGCGCCGAGGTCTATAGTATCTTCAAAAATCCGGTTAGCGCCCCCCAGGTCGATGCTGATGGCCTCCGTAATGTCCCCATCGCTGTCTATATCCGGTAAATCGGGCGGCAGGGCGGAATTCAAACCAGCATTGCGGGCGGGCGAACAGGCAGATATACGGAAGTCTTCCCCTTCCGGGTCCAGCCACTGCGGGTCGGCGGAAAAGTTATTGCCGCCATCGGAGATCCCGGCGGGTATTTGCCCCTGCATATCGCAGTAGGCCAGGGAAACATCCGCGCCATTGCTAAAAATGGCATCACTAATGCCCCCGGCGGCATTGCTCCAGAGAATGGAATTGAACACATTAACGGTATGCTGGCCTTCACTGCCCTCCGCGTGGATTGCCCCGCCGGATCCTGGGGTTGAATTGGCGAAAAAGGTACAGTTGATGATAGCCACAGTAAGGGTACCGGGGCTGAAGAACGTGGATGTCGTACCAATAGCACCGCCCCGCTCCGAAGCGCTATTTTCCGCAAACAGGCAATTGACAATGAGGTGGTTGCGGGTGCCATTCTGAGAGCCGCGCAGGAATACGGCACCGCCTTCTCCGTCGTTGATTGTACTGGCCCCATCTGTTTGATTGCCTATGAATGCACAATTGGCCAGAGTATCACTAGCGATCGCGTCAAAGCTGCTGCGGGCGAAGATGGCGCCCCCTTGCCCGCCTGCCCGGTTGGCCAGAAACTGGCTGTTTTTAATGACGACCCGTGATAATGCGTCAGAGGAATGCTGGTACCAAATACCCGCCCCCCGGTCGTCTGCCCGGTTGCCTGTAAAAAGACAGCTGTCAACCTTGAAGGCCAGAAGGGTACCTAACCCAGTTGGGGTAGCGGAAATCGCCCCGCCGTCGTTGCCGCAGTAGTTATCCTGGAAAGTGCAATGGACGAAGCGTGGAGTGACCTGGGCGCCACTATTGCCCTGCATAAACACGCCAGCTCCGGTACTGACAACCCCCAGAGAAGCCGTATTACCCTCAAACCGGCAATTGCGAAACAAAGCATTGGACCGTCCGCCCAGCACACAATCAATAGCTACGCCCCCGCCGCCACCAGCGTAATTATTTCGAAAAGTGCAGTTGCGGACCTGCATATCCGCTACCCCGGCCGGGTTGGCATCCATCAGCAGCCCGCCACCGGCACTAAGGCCAAAACTGCCATCCGCATTGCCTTCCTCTATGATCAAGCCATCCAAAAGGGTCTTGGGGCCAATGTTTTCGGCAATCGCCACGCGGTAAGTATTGTCTGTACTATCACCCGGTATTCCGATATCGCCACTTAGTATCGTAGGATGGTCCGCCCAATCGCGCTGTGCCAGTGCCGTTTCCACCCCAGCAAAACCGCCGTATATTTCTACGCCGTTCTTTAGGTGAAATGCCGCTTGCCGGTCGTCTTCTGTGCAGGGTGAGCAGGCTACTGGGAAATAGGTACTTTCAGCGACCCATAGCTGATCACCGGCCTGAGCAGCATCGAGGCCGGTTTGCAAGTCAACGTAGGCATCCGCCCAGGATTTTCCGGTATTTGCGCCGGCAGCCATTTTGTCCACGTAGACGATACCCCGCTCGTAGGCACCCAGGTCTACCACCCCGTTGAAAATACGGGGGTCCCCATCCGGGTCAGGGTCAGCCACAGGGAGCACTACGCTATTGTCCCCGGCATCAATCAGGGGCGAGCAAGCCAGAAGGTGGAGATCACCGGTTGCAGGGCCCGCAAATTCGGGCTCCAGCGTGAGGTTATTGCCCGCATCGATCACTCCGGAGGGGACCCCGCCATTAATATTACTGTAGGCGACAGAAACTGCGCCACCGTTTGTTGCCACTTCACTGCCTGAGGCAGCGGTGGAGTCCCGCCACAGAATGCTGTTTCGAATCGTCATGGTGTTGACCCCCTCAGCCCCCTCCACATGAATACCCCCGCCTTCCGCTGCTGCCGAATTACCATAGAAGGAGCAGTTGGTAAGAAAAGCATTACAAGTACCTGCTCCGAAGACAAAAGAGGTGGTAGCCACTCCCCCACCCCGCTCGCTGGCAAAATTCCGGTCGAATACACAATTGAGGAGATAGTGGCTACGAGTACCATCCTGAGAAGCGCGCAGGAAGACCGCCCCGCCTTCACCGTCGTTGATGGTACTGCTGCCATCGGTACGGTTTTGGGAAAACAGGCAGTTGAGCAAAGTGTCGTTGGCAACGCTGCCAAAGCTGCTGCGGGCGAATACCGCGCCTCCCTGCCCTCCGCTGCGGTTGTTGATAAAGCGACTATTTCGAATCATAACCTGGGAAGCGCAATCGGAAGAAGTGCGGTACCAAATGGCAGCGCCACGGTCATCCGCCTGATTATTGGCAAAATAGCAGCTGTCGACCTCAAGCGCCAGGAGCCCCCCGATACCTGTAGGTGTAGCAGCAATAGCACCACCATCATTACCTGAGTAATTATTCCGGAAGGTGCAGCTGACAAACCGTGGGAGAACTTGTGCCCCACTATTCCCTTGCATAAAAACCGCCGCGCCGGTGCTGACGACTTCCAGAGAGGCCGTATTCCCCTGGAAGACACAGTTGCGGAAAAGGGCCTGACTTAAGCCGCCCAGTACACAATCGATGGCGACGCCGCCGCCGCCCCCGCCGTAGTTTTCCAGAAAGGTACAATTCGACACCCGAATATTAGCCGTCCCGGCAGAATTGGCGTCCAGCAACAGCCCACCACCGGCACTAAACCCAAAACTGCCATCCGCATTGCCTTCGGTTATGGTAAAGCCATCGAGGACGGTTGAAGCCGTAGCGTTTTCGGCAATGACCACGTTGTAAGAATTGTCGGTACTGTCGCCCACCAGGCCGATATCGCCACTGAGGACCGTGGGGTTGGCCTGGAAATCTCGTTGGCTGAGCCCCAACTCATTTCCGGCGAAGCCGCCGTACACCCGGATACCGGGCGGAATCCGAAAGGCCACCTGCCGGTCGGTTTCATCGCAAGGGCTGCAGTCGGTAGGCGTGTAGGTGCCTGCGGCCACCCATACTTCCCCGACGACGATGCTGTTCAGGGCAGTACTCAGGCTGGTGAAGGCATCGGCCCAGGAAGTGCCATTATTGGCACCGGTAGCATCGGCTCTTACAAATGCCTGGCTGTGGAGCTGGGACAAGGAGAAGGCGAGCAGGGCAATGCACAGCCCTATCCGGATGGGTTTTTGGGTTGTAGGCTTCATAGTATGCTTTAGGTGTTCGTTTTCGCCCGCAGGCTTAAACCCTAAAATAAGAACTTTTTGGGATTAAGACCATGCCGGCTTTTTATCCTTTAGGGCAAACGCACCAAACGTAGTTTCCGCTAAAATGGGCGGTACAAGTCTTGAAGGGGGAAGATTTAGCTTATTCTTCGCTTCGAGCCGGCCACGTACGGGCTTTCACTTTTTTCCGGTAAACCGGGACCAAAAAAGGAAGCCAACCTGCCTGCCTGCCCACCTGGCGGTACGGCAGGCGGGCTCGCCAGTCTCGCTGGCAGGCAGGAACACTAGAAATTGCAGGACTTTATCCCGCTTTGCGGGACTCGTGCCTCGAACATGCAATTTCGGCAGCCGCCACCCAATTTAACCTGTTCCGTGGCATGTTCTCATTTTGATGCGTTTGCCCTGAGCTCCGCCTGCTTTCTATCTTGCAGTAAAAGGCGGCTTACACTTTTTCATCCACCCGCTGTGCTGCTTTTTGGTCCATAAACCAATGCAACTGCCCGTTCACGGGCTGAACATGGGCGGCCGGGTAAGCTTTGGCTGCTTCGTCCTGATTGAGAATGGCAGCCACCTTCGCGGCCTTGCTCTTGCCGGTAACCAAAAAAGCTACTTCCCGGGCGTTATTCAGGACCTTGCCCGTGAGGGTGATGCGCTCCTGCCCGGTAACCGGGTGCTGTGCCAGGGCACACACGTCCTGCGCTTCCATCAACTCCAGCTGTTCCGGGAATATAGAAGCGGTGTGGCCATCGCCCCCCATGCCCAGCATGACGAGGTCAAAAACTGGCCAGCCTGCCTGTTCCGGAAGGCACTCGCGGATTTCTTCACCGTACCGGCCCGCTTCGGCTTCGGCCGGCAGCTCGCCCCTCAACCGGTGGATATTGCAGGAAGGCACGCCTACCGCTGAAAGGAAGAGGTCATCAGCCATCTTATAATTGCTCTCCTCATCATCGGGGGGCACACAACGCTCATCGCCCCAGAAAAAGTGAATCTTTTCCCAGTCGATTTTATCGCGGTACTCTTCTGCCCACAACCGGAAAAGCACAGCCGGGGTGCTGCCGCCGGAAAGGGCGATGTAGACTTCGTCTTTGTCTGCCAACCAGTTTTCAAAGTGGACGGCAAAGTCTCGGGCAACTTGCCCGGGCGTATCTGCGATGTGGATGTGCATATGGCCTCAGGTTTTTGTGTGTTTTCAAAGTTCGCAAAAATTCCGCGAGTCTGTCAAATTCCGGCAGGGATTTCGCCAATTTACCCGTTCGCCCTCAATCAGCCCACTGGCTACTTCCGGCCCCCAGGTACCGGCGGGGTAGCCGTATAATTTGATATCCGGCCGGTTTTTCCAGGCATTCAGAATAGGGTCAACAAACCGCCAGGCTTCCACCACGCTGTCCCCCCGGGCGTAGAGCGTAGCATCGCCCTTCATAACATCCAGCAACAAACGCTCGTAGGCCTCCGGTACGTGGGCATCGGTGAGGTCGGAATAGTGGAAATCCATCTCCACGTTCTTGACGTTGAAGCCGGCCCCGGGCACTTTCATCCCAAACTGCAATAGCAAGCCCTCATCGGGCTGAATGCGGATGACAAGCTGGTTATTCATATTCAGCATCTCCTCGTTGCTGCGGAATAAATGGTGAGGCGGCGACTTGAAATAGACCACAACTTCTACAGCTTTGGTCGGCAAATGCTTGCCGGTACGCACATAAAAGGGCACGCCGGCCCAGCGCCAGTTGTCGATAAAAAACTTGAGCGCCACATAGGTCTCCGTCATTGAATCCTTATCCACCCCTTTTTCCTCCCGGTAGCCTTTAACCGGCTTGCCGCCGATATTGGCCTCGATATACTGCCCCCGGACCACGTAGTCCTCTACTTCGGACTCCTGAATGGGGCGGAAGGATTTAAAGAGTTTCAGCTTTTCGCTGCGGATAGACTCTGCATCGGCGTTCGTGGGGGGCTCCATGGCAATGTGAGCCACAATTTGCAGCAAGTGGTTTTGCACCATATCCCGCAGCGCGCCCGAGGAATCGTAGTAGCCGCCCCGGCCGCCCACGCCGATATTCTCCGCGCTGGTAATTTCGATGTGATGGATGTAGTTGCGGTTCCAGAGGGGCTCAAAGATGCCATTCGCAAAGCGGGTCACCAGCAAGTTTTGCACCGTCTCTTTGCCCAGGTAGTGGTCGATGCGAAAAATCTGGTCTTCGCTGAAGTACTGCTGCAGGCTGTTATTCAGGTGCAAGGCTGATTCCGTATCGTACCCAAAGGGCTTCTCGATAATCAGCCGCCGGAAACCATCTCCATTTTTATTCAGCCCTTCGTCGGCGAGGAATTTGGGAATCTCGGTATACAGGCGAGGCGGCACCGAGAGGTAAAACAGGTAGTTGCCGCTCGTACCCAGGTCAGCATCCAGCTGCTCCAGGCGCTCGCGCACTTTGCGGTATTCAGCACCTTCCAGGGTATCAATGGGCTCGTAAAACAGCTTTTCCGCAAAATCCCCCCCCTTGCTGTCCTCGATAAATTCATTTTCCCGGAAGACTTCCTCGCGGAAGGCCTCGTCTGAAAACTCCGTGCGGCTTACGCCAAGGACGGCAAAAGCTTCGGGCAGGAGGTCACTACAGTAAAGTTCGTAAATGGCGGGCAGCAGTTTGCGCTTCGCCAGGTCGCCGGAAGCGCCAAAGATGACAAATACCTGTGGGTCCATCGAGTTGTTTTTTTAGTTGAATTCCGGGCTGCCATGCAACTAGCTTCGGGCAACCCTGTTAAAAAAGTAAAGGCGGCACTGCCCCCCAAAGTTTGATCACCAGTATTAATTCCCTATGAAGATTGGCATAGCTGCCGACCACGGCGGATACGAACTCAAAAACCAAGTGGCCCACTGGCTCAAAGCAGCCGGCTATGAAGTATTGGACTTGGGTGCCCATGCGTACGACGCACAAGACGATTACCCTGACCTGGTTTTCCCACTGGCCAAAGCCGTAAGTGAAGGCACCGTAGCGCGGGGCATTGCCATTTGCGGAAGCGGCGTAGGGGCAGCTATCGTAGCCAATAAACGCAAAGGGGTACGGGCAGCGCTCATTACGGAGACCTATTCGGCCCGGCAGGGCGTAGAGCACGACGATATGAACCTGATGTGCCTGGGCGGCCGGGTTATCGGCCCGGAACTGGCCCGCGAGCTGGTATTCGCTTTTGCAAATGCCCGGTACAACGGCGAAGCCCGCCACAACCGCCGCCTCGACAAATTAAAGCAAATCGAAAACGCCAATAATGGATAACAAAAACTACGATTTTGGCATGATCGGCCTGGGTGTGATGGGCCGGAATTTCCTGCTCAATGTACTGGACCATGGGTTTTCAGCCGCGGGCCTCGACCTAGATGCTGAAAAAGCGGATGCGCTTCGCAAGGAAGCCGAAGGGTTACCCGTCATGGCCACAACTGATACCGCAGCATTTGTTCAAGCCCTGGCCCGGCCACGCAAAATCATGTTGCTGGTCCCCGCCGGTAAAGCAGTAGACAGCGTCATCGAGTCCTTGCTACCCCACCTTGAGGCCGAAGACCTCATTATTGACGGGGGCAATTCCTATTTCCCGGATACGGACCGGCGCTTTGCCTACCTCAAGGAGAAAGGTATCCGGTTTATGGGCATGGGGGTGTCCGGGGGCGCTGAGGGAGCCCGCCGCGGGCCCAGTATTATGCCCGGTGGCGACCCGGAAGCCTATCAGTTGGTCGCGCCAATTTTGGAAGCGGTAGCGGCGGAAGCCAAAGGGGAGCCCTGTGTCGCCCACCTTGGGCACGGGGCTGCGGGCCACTACGTCAAAATGGTGCACAACGGCATCGAGTACGGCCTGATGCAGCTTTTGGCAGAAGCCTATGACATGCTCAAAAATGTAGGTGGGCTTGATAACCCCGCACTGCATGAGACCTTCAAAAAATGGAATGAAGGTGCGCTGGAGTCCTTCCTGGTCGAAATCACCAGCAAGATTTTTGCAAAAGCAGATGAACTCGAAGAGGGGTGGGTCATCGACCGCATCCTCGACAAGGCCAAGCAGAAAGGCACGGGCAAGTGGACGTCTCAAAACGCAATGGACCTCGGCATCCCCGTACCTACAATTGATGCTGCGGTGACAATGCGGGGAATCTCCGCATTAAAGGCTGAACGGGTAGCCACCGAACCGCTCTACCGCCGCTCCATAGAGCACTATCCGGAAGTAGAACGTGCCCAGTTAGTCACCCAAGTCGGAGAAGCGTTGCACTTTGCTTTCATGATTACTTACGCGCAGGGGATGCACCTGCTCGCGGAGGCTTCGGAAGCATATGCATTTGAGCTGCACCTGGAAACCGTAGCCAAAATCTGGCGGGGCGGCTGTATCATCCGGGCTGAAATCCTGGAAGATATGCGCCAGGCCTACCAGCAAACGCCGGGGCTGCGCAATCTGATCCGCTCCGAGCTATTTCAAAGTTCCCTCCTGTACGGGCAACGAGCGGCCCGGAGTGTATTGCAAACCGCTATGCAGCACGGCATCCCTAGCCTGGCCCTGTCCTCTGCCCTGCACTACTTTGATGCGTTCCGGGATGCCCGTTTGCCCCTCAACCTTGTACAGGCGCAACGCGACTTCTTTGGCGCCCACACTTACGAGCGCACCGACCGGGAAGGCATTTTCCATACGGAATGGGCATGACCCCCGGAACGATAAAGCCCCTGCGGCATTACCTGCGCAGGGGCTTTTCAGCCGTTTAGATGTTAAGGCCGTTATCCTCCAAAACGATAGCCAATGGCTAACTTGCCGACGATCATAATTTCTAGCCAATCGACCTCCACCCGTTCGCCATCCGATTTAAAGGAGGTGTTGTCGATAAAAGCCCGGCCGACGCCGAAGCCTAGGTCAAACACGATGCCGCTGTCGCCGACCACTTTATAGCCGATGCCAAAGCCACCGCCTACCCGGGTCTGTGAGTATTCGGCAAGGTTGGTACCGTCATCATCAGCGGAGTAATTACGATTGACAAAACGCAGGAAGACATCCGCATAGAATTTATCAGCACCGTCTTCCGGATTGAAATAATACTTACCATAAGCAGTGATGGGCAGGTTAAAGTAATCGAGCCCGATATCCTCATTACCGAACCCAACACCAATTTGCCCTTCCACACTGAAGTTGTCCTGCAGGACAAAATCCGCACTCAAACCCAAATTGCCCCATAATAAGCCAATAGGGCTGATTTGAGCGTCAACTTGCGCCTCGGCCTGTTGAAAGCCAGCGATAGCAAATGCGGAAACGAGGGCTAAAATTTTTACAGATTGTTTCATAAAGGCTTAAGGTTTAATTTAAAATGTACCGAAAAGTACTAATTATGCGAATCAAGAGCAAAAGAAAACGTAGAAGCAAGTTGATTAAATTTGTGGAATGCGACTTCTACAACTTATCCAACTATACTTCTACGTGTGCGAAATATACGAACAAGAACTGCAAATGGCATTGTATGAGGCACACAAAAAATCAGGCAGAGCCTAAGTTTACGGATTCTGAACTTCTGTCCAGCTACCTTTTTAGCTTGGCTTATGAGCGCAAAACAAGGGTCAAGGACGCCTATGAGTACATAAAAAACCATTGGGCTGACTGTTTTCCAGACCTTCCAAGTTATCAAGCGTATAATGCCCGCCTTAACCGCCTGGCTGGTGCTTTGCCTCATTTGGTAGCTCATTTAGTTTTTTGCCATGCCTCTGCCAACACGCAAGGGCGAGCTTCTTTTTTACTTACTGACTCTATGCCCATCATAACGTGTAGTGGCAAGAGGGCAGGCAAAGTGGCCAGGGAAGTGTGCGACAAAGGCTATAATTCGACCAAAAAGATGCATTATTTCGGCGTAAGGGGTCGCGCAGTAATAAGTTACCTAGAATAGGCGAAGTTATTTTGTGCGCTAACAAGGCAAAAAACGTAACCATCCGTACGGACGGTGAGGCTTTTTAACGCAGTTAGCGTGCAAAAGAACGAGTCTAAATCGGTAAGTTATTGTTGCGCGACCCCTAAAGCTGCACGGGCTGGGCTTTTCCCGCTCTGGCACTCTACCTGTCATGGAGTCTATACAAATCGGGGCAGCTTCAGAACACGACCTGCAAGCACAACGCCAACTGCTGGAGCAGTACGCCAACCTTCCCATTTTTGGAGACAAGGCATTTAATGACAGTGAGCTGGAGCAGATTTGCCAAA
>CAZNSK010000152.1:0-13619 GCA_964575505.1 uncultured Phaeodactylibacter sp. | reverse complement strand
GTCCGCCAACCCAAGATTTGTGATTTCTGACTTGCTCTTTTTCCACCTCGCTGCGCCTGCCTGGCTAATGCCAACGGCAGACAGGTTAAATCCCGGTTAACCGGGACGCCGTCCGTACGGACGCCTACGTTTTTTGCCCCTGCCTGCTCGCCAGCTCGCTGGCAGGCAGGTTGCCAGCCAAAAAAATAGCTGCGCCATAATTTCACAAATCTTAAGTTGTTGGACTATAATGGCGGCCATCAGCGCTAAAAAGCCAGCCATTAGAGCATTTTCCCATCCGAGGAGCTTTGTTTCGTTTTTCTAAGAATCTACCAAGGTCTAGCCGCGCTTCCTAATAATTGCAGGTTGCATCCGCGCAGCCGGATTAATAATTCTAAGCAACCTTATGCGCTGTTTCATTGTTTGAACTTTAGATGAAAGCAATTGGGCTCAGTATGAAAATAGAAGAAGCGATAAACCAAACGAAGCCATTCAGGAATGCCCGCCACCGGGCGATGGTCAATCTGATCTATACCCACAACTGGATGGTAGACCAACTGAGGTCTAAGATTAAACCCTATGGCATTACCATGCAGCAATATAATGTACTGCGCGTGCTGAGAGGGGCAGGGGAGCCTATCAGCACTTCTGTAATCCGTGAACGTTTGCTGGATAAAATGGCGGATACCTCCCGCATGGTGCACCGCCTGGCCCAAAAAGAGCTGGTCGTGCGTCAGGAATGTGAGCACGACAAGCGTCTGGTAGACGTGTCTTTAAGCGAAAAAGGGTTTGAATTGTTGAGGGACCTTGATGTGCTGAATACCGAAATGGACCGGATATGCGCAGCACTATCCGAACGGGAGGCCGATCAATTGAGCCAGCTGCTCGATAAGCTCAGAACAGAATGAACCGCCCGGTTGGGAAAGGAGGGCTGCCCGGTACAAAAGCCAGGCAGCTGTTGATCATTTACTGTACTTCCAGGCTGATAACCTTTTTCCGGTCAAAATACTCTTTGGCCTGAGGGGCATATACCTCGATGGTTTCAAATTCTACTTTCACCGTTTTCCCTTTCAAAGCTGCCGGGTCTTCCATGAGTCGGTCGCTGCCCTTAAAATAGTCCAGCCACAGTAGCTTTTGAGTACGCCCATTGCTTTCTTTGATGGTAAGCACGGCAACTTCATCTCCGCTTACTCCCTGGAAAGTGCCGGTAAGGCTGCCGGCAGGCTGGCTCGGCGCTGAGCCGGGAGGAGCGGCCTGAGGAGGTGCCTGTGCATTTCCAGCCATTTTCATCATAACCTGAGGGCACTTGGTGACCATTTTCATGCCTACTTGTTGGCCAAATTCCTGCATGGCCGCCTGGTCAGAAGGGTTGAAATCGCCGTATTGCTTCTGAAAAGCTTCCTGGTTATTGCCTACAGACTCCATGAGGCACATGCTAAGCTGCATCTGCAAGTCTTCCATGCTCATCTCATCCGTATCCTTCTTTGAAATACAGTCGCAGGCATCCTCTGCCAGGATGTCCAATACGTCCTGTGCGATTACGGGCTGTAGCGCGCCAGCCATGAAAATGGCCAGAGCGATAAATAGTATCCTTTTCATGTTTGTCATTTTGCGGCAAAGGTAAGAAAATTAGCGCGCTAAGGCTGCGCTTTGCGAGCCTCTTCCTCCCGCTCGAGAATAGCTGCCATGCTATTTTCTTCCAGGGTTTTCAGAGTTTGGTCCCGGATAAGGAGGAAAACGGCACGGATCCCGCAGGTTTTTTCGTCTTTGCACTCTTCACAGCGCTCGTAGTAGTTGAGCGAAACGCAGGGCAGCATCGCAATTGGCCCATCAAAGAGGCGCATGACTTTGGCCAGGCTGATCTCTTCCGGTGCCACTTTTAGGAAATAGCCGCCTTTGCGGCCCCGCTTGCTGCGCAGGAAGCCCGCATTTTTAAGATCCAGGAGAATAGCCTCCAGGAATTTGTGGGGGATGTTTTCCCCCTCCGCAATTTCGGAGGCGAGTATCGGCCGGCCCTCATTCCGGTGGCGGGAAACGTAAAGCAGCGCGTTAATCGCGTATTTGGATTTTTTTGATAGCATAAACTTGAGCAATCATTCTTTCCCCAAGATAGCGGATTTAAACGATCTCAGGTTGTGATAACGGTCACAATCGCAGTTTTAGGCAAGCAGCAACGGTTCCGGCAGCTTGCCTTTCCGCCCTGAAAAGCGGTATTATCCGTTCCCGTTATCCCCTTTTCGTACGTCCGAATACCAACGAATGCTGCATCCGGACGCTTCTCTCTGCCTGGATAGGCTCCTTTGTGTACGGTAATCCCGGCACTCAGTCTCCCCCGCCTGCGGTTCATTAGCCAATTTGGGTGATTCACTGAATTTCACTGGAAAGCGCAGCGGAAAAGCAGGAGGTTGCCGGTAATGATTCAAACTAATGAGATCATCTATGAAACTTCAAGTCCTCATTTTCATATGCATCATAGGCCCTTGCCTGGGTAATGCTCAGCCGGTCTTGGATGCCTACATTCAACAAGCCCTGAACGGAAACATTGCCCTGCAGCAGGAAGAGCTGTCCCTGGAAAAAAGCCTGTCGGCCCTGAGGGAGGCCAAGCAGCAATTCCTGCCGACCCTTTCGGTACAGGCCCGCTATTCAGTGGCGGATGGCGGGCGCGCCTTTACCATTCCGGTGGGGGATTTAGTCAACCCGGTTTACCAAAACCTGAATGCCCTGAATGAGGTTGCCCATTCCGCTACCCCCGACTATCCGACGATGCCTGACTACCCTATGATTGACAACGTTGAGGAGAACTTCCTCCGTACCACCGAGCAGGAAACCGTAGTACGCCTGCAAATGCCCGTCTTCAATCAGGCAATCCTGCGCAACCAACGCATACAGCAAAACCTTTCTGAAGCCAGCCGCCTATCTGTAGACCGGTATAAACGGACGCTGGTAAAGGAGGTTAAAGTGGCATACTTTTCCTATTTACAGGCCCGGCAGGGGGTACAGATTGTAGAGGAAGCCCGTGCCCTGCTTGAGGAAAACCTTCGTACCACCCGGAGCCTGGAAGCGCATCATAAAGTGACCAAAGATGCGGTCTACCGGGCACAGGCCGAATTAGGGGCAGTGGAGCAACAAATGGCAGAATCCAGGCAAAGAGAACAAGTTGCCCGGGCTTATTTCAACTTCTTGCTGAACCGGCAGTACAATGCCGAAATTGACGCCCCGCAGCAAGGGCCCAATCAAGCCGCGGAATTACCTGGCCTGGAAGCTGCTTTGGCAATGGCCCTGCGAGGGCGAGAGGAATTTGGGCAGTTTTCTTATTACGAAGCTGCCCGCCATCAGCAGGTCGCTTTAGCGGAAGGGCAGCGGCTGCCCGTGGTCAACCTGCAGGCTGACTATGGTATACAGGGTACCGGGTACAAGGTAGACGACGGCGCCCGCTTCTTTTTAGGGTCGTTAGTCCTGAGTGTGCCATTGTTTGATGCCAAAACCAGCACGCGTATTCAACAAGCTAAAATTGAGCAGCGGCAGGTGGAGCAGCAGCGCGCCGCCACAGAGCAGCAGGTGCGCCTGCAAGTGGTCAAAACCTATTACGAACTGGAGGCTGCCCGGCAACAAATACAACAGGCAGAAGCTGCCCATGCCGCCGCCGAACAAGGGTTCCGGCTGGTCCGGAAAAAATACGAACAAGGGCAAGCCAACCTGCTGGAGTTTCAGCAATCCCGCAACCAGATGACCACAGCCGCCCTGCAAGCCTCAGTAGCACAATTGCAATACCAGGTACGCCTTGCCGCCTTTGAGCAAGCAATTGCTGCATATCCTATTTCGTAACCCAAAACGACCCTTATCATGCTATACCGGATCTTCACCTTTTTGATGTTGGGCTTTAGCCTTTCAAGCCTGCCAAGTTGCAGCAACAGCCAGGCCGCCCCCTCTGAGCCAGCCAATGAGCCGCCCCGCCGGGTGGATACGGCTCACGTTCGGGCTATTGATTACCAAGAAACGATTTCAGCCTCCGGGCAGCTCGCGCTGGCAGAGGAAGCCCGCCTGAGCTTTAAAGTAGGCGGTATCATCCGGAGCATCTACGTCCGGGAGGGCCAGGCCGTCCGGGCCGGGCAGCTGCTGGCAGAAGTGGAACTGGATGAGATCAGCGCTCAGGCTGAACAAGCTGAGCTAGGCACAGCTCAAAGTGGCATTGCGGTGGAAAACGCCCGCCTGGCGCTCCGCCTGGCTGAGCGCGACTACCGCAACGCCCGGGGGCTGTACGAAGACAGCGTGGCTACGCTGGAGCAGCTCGAAGATGCGGAAGTGCAGCTGGATAATGCCCGCAATCAACTAGGCCTTGCACAGAAAGCCCAAAGCATACAGCGCAAGCAGCAACGGGTAGCCGATTATAATCTCCAGCATGCAAAAATTACCGCCCCGGTAGCGGGCATCGTGCTCAAAAAACTGGCGGAGCCCAACGAATTGGTAGGCCCGGGCACGCCGGTATTCCTTTTCGGGTCAAAGGCAAAAGCCATGGTCCTGCGCATTAGCGTGACGGACAAGGACATCGTGCATGTCCGCCTGGGCGACCGGGCGGCGGTGCGCTTTGACGCCTACCCGGGGCGTAGCTTTGAAGGGCGCGTCCGGGAAGTTGCGGGCATGGCTGACCCCTACACCGGCACCTTCGAAGTGGAACTGGAAATCGACCCGGGCGAGGCCCGGTTGCAGTCAGGTTTTATTGGCAGTGCCACCCTCTACACGGAAGACCGGCGCCAGTTGCTGCAAGTGCCTGTGGATGCCCTCAAGGTGGCCGATGGCGCAGCGGGGGTCATTTTTACCCTGGAAGGGGGCAAAGCGCGCCAACGGGAAGTGTCGATCTACCGCCTGCACGGCGATCAGCTGCTGCTGACGGGCGGGTTGGCAGACTCTGCAGCTGTAATTGTCAGTGGGCTGAGCTTTCTGCAAGATGGAGCTCATGTAGCGCTTCAATAACCTTAATATCAGATGAAGATGAATATCCCGAATTTTTCCATTAAGAACTACCAGTTTACCCTTACGGCCTTTACGTTTCTGCTCATCATGGGGGTTGCCTCATTTCTCGGCATGCCCCGGCGGGAAGACCCTGCCCTGGACATTCCAAATATGGCGGTGATCGCGGTCTACCCGGGGGCGAGCCCCACAGATATGGAACGGCAGGTGGTTGATGTCCTGGAGGAGGCGATTAACGAGCTGGACGACCTCAAGGAGATGCAGACGACCATACGGGATGGCGTAGCTTCTATAGAAGTGGAGTTCAACTTTGGCGTAGACCCCAATGACAAATTCGACGAAGTGCAGCGCCAAGTCAACCAGTCCCGCAACGATATGCCGGACGGGCTTTACCAACTGGAAGTGCGGCAGTTTTCCACCAATACGGTTAATATCATGCAGGTAGCCTTGCATTCCCCAACCGCCTCTTACGCTACGCTGAAAGCCGAAGCGGAACGGGTCAAAGCAGCCATGGAGGCCGTCAGCGGGGTCAAAAAGGTGACCATTGAGGCTTATCCGGAGCAAGAAGTCCGTATTGCCCTTCAGCCAGTCGTAATGAAAGCTATGGGGGTCAGCCTGGAAGACGTTGAGCAGGCCATTCGCAGCAGCAATGCCAGTGTGCCGGGCGGCGCAGTCAGGGTGGCCCGGAAGCTGTTCAACGTGAAAACATCCGGTGCTTTTGATGCCCTGGATCAAATCCGGAATACAGTGGTGGGCGTCTACCAGGGGAAAATCGTCTATTTGAAAGACATCGCTGCGGTAACGATGGACTATGAGGATGAGCGCTGGACCGCCCGCTACAATGGCGTGCCCTGCCTGTATGTGAATATGCAGCAGAAATCAGGTACGAATATCTATGACGTTGCCGAGCCGGTCAGGCAAAAAGTAGCTGCCCTTTCCCTGCATCCGGAAGTCAGCCTGGCTTATGTTTTTGACCAATCAGAGGGTGTGACGGACCGGGTATCGGGTTTTCTGGGCAACCTGCTGCAAGGCGTGGCCCTGGTAGGCATTATCATCTTTTTGGTCCTCGGCCTCCGGTCCTCGGCTTTAGTTATGATTGCTATTCCCTTTTCTATTTTAATTGGCCTTTGGGTAGCTGACCTGTCGGGGTTTGCTTTGCAGCAAATGTCGATCGCCGGCCTTGTGGTGGCTTTGGGCCTGCTAGTGGACAATTCAATTGCGATCATTGAAAACATTGAGCGCTTGCTCAATCAAGGGTTGAGCCGGACGGCCGCTGCCATTAAAGGCACGCAGCAGCTCATCGCCCCCATCGGCAGTGCCACCCTGACAACCATATTGGCCTTCGTGCCCATTGTGATGATGCCGGAGGCTACCGGTGCGTTTATCAAAGCCTTGCCGGTCACCGTCATTGCTACGCTTGGGGGCTCATTTGTGATCGCAGTTACCCTGACTCCCTTCCTGGCGAGCCGCTTCCTGAAGGTGGGCGGCCCCGGGCAGCGCAAACCCACCTGGCTGTTCCGGCAGTTGTCTTGGGTAGTCGGGCACCCCTACCGCCGCACGCTGGAATGGGCCATGCAGCACAAAGGGGCAGTTGTTGGCTTGTCAGTGGCGGCCTTAGTCGGGGCAGGAGCCCTATTCCCGCTGGTGGGCGTGGCTTTCTTCCCCAAGGCCGAAAAGCCTCAGTTTCGGATTACAGTGCAGATGCCGAACGGCAGCAACCTCGATGCTACGGATGCCGCTGTGCGTGACGTGGAGCGCGTGCTGGACACCCTCCCCGATGTCGATTACTACGTGTCCAATATCGGGCATGGGAATCCCCGGATTTACTACAACGTGGCACCGACCAATTTCTCGAATGACTTTGGTGAAATCTTCGTCGTACTGAAAGACTACGATGTGGAAGGATTCTACCGCCTGATCGATGAACTGCGGGCAGGCTTCGCTGGCCATCGTGCGGCCCGGATCGATGTGCGGGAATTCGTGCAGGGCCCACCCTCAGAGGCGCCCATCGCCATTAAGATTAACGGCAATAATCTGGAGGCGCTGCAGGATTACGCCCGGCAGGTGGAAGCCGTGGTGCAGAGAGCTGATGGTGCCATCAATGTGGATAACCCCATCCGCAGCAACAGCACCAATCTGCACTTCGATATCAATCGTGACAAGGCCATGCTGCTGGGCGTGCCCGTGTTTGCTATCGACAACACGGTGCGCAGTTATGTGAATGGCGCGGAGGTTGGCACTTTCCGGGATGCCGAGGGGGAAGACTATCCGATGGTGATGCGCTACCACTTTCAGGAGCAATTCCGGGTGGACAACTTTGACGATATCAGCGTCAAAAGCCTCAGCGGGTCATTTGTGCCCCTGCGTCAACTGGCGGGCTTGCGATTCTCAGAAGCCCCCAGCCGCATTACGCATTTGGATGGGGAGCGGACTGCCACAATCCTGGCTGATGTGGATAAGGGGTATACCCTCGATGAGGTGATTGCGGAGATTGATGCGGAATTGCAACAGATGGAATGGGCAGAAGGCTATGATTATGTTTACAAGGGCGATTTGGAGAGCCGCAACGAATCCTTTGGCGGCATGGGCGTAGCCTCTTTAATGGCTTTGTTGCTGATTATGGGCGTGCTGATTATTCAGTTCAGGTCATTCACGCAGCCCCTGATCATTTTCTCAGCTTTGCCCTTGGCGATGATCGGCTCTGTGCTGGCCCTTCTGGCCACGGGGATCAACTTCTCCTTTACCGCTTTTATTGGACTGACGAGCCTGATCGGGATCGCCATTAATAATTCTATTGTACTGGTCGATTTTGCAAACGAAGTCCGCCGGGAGGGGGGCACCATCCTGGAAGCTGCCCGGCAGGCCGGAGAGGTACGCTTCATCCCCATTGTAATGACAACGCTGACCACCATTCTCGGCCTGCTGCCCCTTACGCTTAGCGGCGGCTCACTGTGGGCTCCCATGGGGTGGACGATCATTGGCGGTTTGCTGACCTCTACCGGGTTTGTACTTTTGCTTGTGCCTGTACTGTACGTACTCTTCACCCCCAAAACACAATAATATGCCTATCTTTGCGGCATGAAAGCAGTCATACCCGTAGCTGGTGCGGGCACCCGCTTGCGCCCGCTCACGTATACGCAGCCCAAGCCGCTTATTCCCGTTGCCGGGAAGCCCATCATCTCCTTTATCCTGGATCAGCTCATTGAGCAGGGGATCCAAGATTTCGTTTTTGTGATTGGCTACCTGGGGGAAAAAATTAAAAACTTTGTAGACAAAGCCTACCCGGGCATCAACCGGGAATACATTACGCAGGATGTGCGCCTGGGTTCCGGCCATGCGATTTGGACCGCCCGCGATATGATCCGCACAGATAAAGAGCTTGTGGTTTTTTTCGGGGATGTCATCCTGGACGTAGACTTCAAGAAGGTAATCAATTGCCCAGATTCGTGCCTCTGCGTAAAAAAGGTGCACGACCCCCGCAAGTTTGGAGTGGTGGAATACGGCTACGGCGGCAAGGTAAAGCGCGTGGTGGAAAAACCCAATATCCCAAAGTCCGATATGGCGATGGTCGGTTTTTACAAGATCAAAGAGGCCGGCCAGTTAATCGATGCGTTGGATTTTAACATCAGCCATAACATCCGCTCCAACGGAGAATTCCCCCTGACCGATGCCTTTATGCGTATGATTGAGCAAGGGGTGCAGTTTAGTACGGAAGTAGTGGACAACTGGTTCGACTGCGGGAAAAAGGAAGTGCTGCTCGATACCAACGCGGCTTTCCTCGACCGTTCGGGTTATGCTTCTATCGATTTGCCGCCCTTCGACAACTCCATTATAATACATCCCGTCAGCATCGGGCAAAATTGCAAAATCTCCAACTCGATCATCGGGCCGCACGTGACAATTGGGAACAACGCCCGGATTAGCCACACCATTATTAAGGAGAGTATTATCGGTAATTATGCGCATATTCAGGAAGTCATCCTGCAGCGCTCCGTGGTGGGGAATGACACTGCGATTACGGGCCTGCGCCAGAGCCTGAATATTGGTGACAACACCGAGATTGATTTCAGCTTGCCGCGCAGCTGACCGCCTGGATACAGGCATGGGGCCCGCTAGGCACTTTCGCTCAGCCAGGCAATAGCCGCTGCTTTTTCTTTCTCCTCCTTGGCCAGCTCTTTTTGAGCCAGCAGGTGCAAGCTCCGCCTGGGGTGTTCAGATTGAAGGGCTTGCTGCACTGCCGGGTTTTTCTCGGCTTCGGAAAGGGCTTCGGCAGTAGGCGGCGCGGGCAAAGAAGCCAGCATGCCCAGGTTATTCCCCGTCAAGATGTCGCTATTGCGTATGCCGGCAGGGAGGTTGTCGAAGCCAATGCCCGGTATATTGAAAGGCTGAAAGATCTTATGGATGGATTCCCCGCTGGCCCTAACGTAGAATGCCCGGCCCATACGGCCCATAAGGTCCATCTTGTGCGGGTTGATTTTGCCGTCTTCATCCAGCACCTCTTCCTGCAAGTGCATGCGTACCACTTCACATATGATCAGGTGGCCGGCTCCGCCCGATTCGCCCAATGGGATGATCTCCTGCACTTTGCACTCCATTTGGGCCGGGGATTCCGCTACGCGCATGGGCTTGACCAAATCGGAAGGGACGGGGGTAAGCCCGGCTTTCTTGAATTCGCTGATGTGGGTGGGGTAGTCGATACTCGTCAGCGCCATTTGACGGACAATACTGTAATTGACCACATTGATGACCACTTCCCGGGTTTGCTCAATGTTGTGGAGGGTATCCTTTGTGGTATTGGTTGACACCCGGCGGTTGGAGGAGAAAACGAGTACCGGCGGATTGGAGCTGAAACAGTTGAAAAAACTGTAGGGGGCCAGATTGTGGGTGCCTTGCGAGTCAATTGTGCTTGCAAAGGCAATCGGGCGTGGTGCTACTGCACCGAGTAAGTACTGGTGCAAGTCCTTGGTGGGGGTTGCTTTAGGGTCGATTATTTTCATATTCGCGCTATGTGTCCGGTTTGTTGTAGTCAGCTTGCATTTGAGGCTACCAAAGTACAGAAAACGGTTTGATCTCAAAAGATGTTATATCTCTATGTGTTGATTAGGCACATTGCGGCGTACATGCCGATACACAGGCAGGCCTGGTGGAATGGCCGTTCATTCTTGCTCAGGGCAGGCCCAGTGCTCAATTGCCGGTATTATCCCGGCGTAAGATTGCGGAATTTACTAATCTGAACAACGATCTAAAATGCCAAAAATAACCTTTGGGCGGGTCCTTAACCTGCTCATCGCCGGCGTAGTCCTCCTGATTATTGGCCGGTATTTTTACATGAAGCCCCGCTTTGTCAACGGAGAAGCCGTGCCTAAACTGTCGGCCACACTTCAGAATGGCGAGGCTTTTGAACTTTCCGATTTGCGTGGGTATTATGTATTGCTCGACTTTTGGGGCAGTTGGTGCGGGCCCTGCCGGGTCGAAAACCCTGACCTGGTAGCCCTCCACAAAGCCTTTGAAAACGCAGAGTTCGAAAAAGCAGAAGGTTTTGCCATCGTCAGTATCGGTATAGAAGAAGACCGGGGCCGCTGGGAACGGGCGATAGAACAGGACAGCCTTTACTGGCCCTACCAGGTTTTCGATCAGGCGGAGAGCCTCCGCTTTTTCGATTCTCCAATTGCGGAAGACTTTGGGGTGAAGCAAGTGCCCACCAAGTATTTGCTCAACCCAAAGGGCCAAATTGTCGCAGTTAACCCCAGCACAAGCGAGTTGCAGGCTTTGCTCAAAAACAATTTAGCAAACTGACATTATGTCGGTTGTTCCGGGCTGGCAAAGTAATTGTGGAGGATGAGCAGAGGTACTACCTTTGCAAATGCAAAAAAAAGAAACCATGAGTGAGCATAAAGATAAAGAGCAAAATAAGCAAGATCAGACAACCGGGCAGGAGGCTGCTGTAGAAGATCAACAGGAAGCGCAGCAAACTCCGGAGGAGCCGGAGGACAACGCCCCAACCTTGGAGGATCAACTCATTGCCAAAGCGCAGCAAGTCGAAGAGCTCAAGGACAAGCACCTGCGGCTAATGGCTGAGTTTGAAAACTTCAAAAAGCGCTCTATCCGGGAGAAGATGGATATGATGAAAAACGCGGCAAGAGACACCATGTCAGCCCTTCTGCCAGTTTTGGACGATTTTGACAGGGCGCGCAAAGCCGCTGAAGAAAACGACAAAGGCGACCTTTTTGCCGAGGGGATCGGCTTGGTGTACAAAAAACTGTACAGCACTCTGGAGCAAAGAGGCCTTAAGCCAATGGAAACAGATGGGGAAACGTTTGACCCCGAACTGCACGAAGCGCTGACCGAGGTGCCTGCCTCTTCCGAAGAGCTGAAGGGCAAGATTATCGATACTGTCGAAAAAGGGTATTGGCTCAATGATAAGATCATCCGCCATGCTAAGGTGGTGGTAGGAAAATAAAATACAGAGTCCAGCGAAATATCAATTATGGCAAAGAGAGATTATTACGAAGTACTAGGAGTAAGTAAGGATGCAGATGCGGGTGCCATCAAAAAAGCCTACCGTAAGCTGGCTCTGAAATACCACCCGGACCGAAATCCGGATCATAAGGAAGCAGAAGAAAAGTTTAAGGAGGCTGCCGAAGCTTACGAGGTGCTCAGCGACGAACAGAAGCGCGCCCGTTACGACCGCTACGGCCACGCTGGCGTAAGTGGTAATGGCGGTGGTGGTTTCCGTGGCAGCGGCGGCATGACTATGGATGATATCTTCCAGCAATTTGGGGATATCTTCGGTGAAGGGGGCAGCCCTTTTGAGTCGTTCTTCGGAGGCAGTGCAAGCCGTGGGCGCGGCAGGGGTACCGGGCAGCGCGGAAGCAACCTGCGCATTAAAGTAGCGCTGACGCTGGAGGAAATTGCCAGCGGCGTGACTAAGAAAATTAAGGTCAAAAAACAGGTAACCTGTACTACCTGCGGGGGTAGCGGCGCAAAAGATAGCAGCAGCGTTAAAACTTGCTCCACTTGCCGGGGCGCTGGTTACGTGCGGCAGGTTAAAAACACCTTCCTGGGGCAAATGCAGACTACAGTCACTTGCCCGACTTGCAATGGCTCCGGGCAGCAAGTGACTGCCAAGTGTAATACCTGCGGGGGCGACGGCCGTGTACAAGGCGAAGAGACGATGGAAATCGAAATCCCTGCCGGAGTAGAAGAAGGTATGCAGCTCTCGCTTCGGGGGCGCGGCAATGCTGGTGCAAAAGGTGGCCCGGCTGGTGATTTGCTGATCAACATAGAAGAAAAGCCGCACGACTACCTGCAACGGGATGGCATGAACCTGGTGCACGAGTTGTACCTGAACTTTGCAGATGCCGCCTTGGGCACTTCTGTAGAAGTACCTACTATCGATGGCCGGGTCAAAATCAAAGTGCCGGCCGGGACGCAATCGGGGAAAATCTTCCGCCTCAAGGGCAAAGGGCTACCCAGTGTTCAGTCTTACGGCAAAGGCGATCAGCTGATTCATGTCAATGTGTGGACCCCCAAAAAGCTATCCGAAGAAGACCGGGCCATTCTGGAACAAATCAGAGAGATGCCCAATTTTAACCCTCAGCCCGGTAAGTCGGAGAAGGGGTTCTTCGAGAAGATGAAAGATTATTTCAAGTAGGCATTAATTTTTTTTATGCAGCCAAGCCGCATTTTTATCCCCTTTTTGCTCTTCCTGTTCCTGCTAATGGGGTGTGGCCCCAAGTATGTTTACGAGCGCACCTACGAATTGCCGGGCGGGGTCTGGGCTTATGCCGATACGCTCTCCTTCGAGTTTGAAGTTTCGGATACGGCTACCGTCTATAACCTCTGGCTGACAATAGCGCACGCTGATACTTTTCGGAACCAGAATATCTATACTCAAATCAGGACCTACTTCCCGGGCGGTGACCGTTTGGAGGAGCTGCTTTCCCTGGAATTGGCCGGAGAGTTTGGAAACTGGAACGGAGACTGCCGTTCTGGAGTTTGTACATTGCGTATCCCCATACAGACCAATGCCTTTTTCAATCAGCCTGGAGCTTATAGGCTCGTCTTGGAACAATATATGCGCCGGGACTCCCTGCTTGGCATAGAGCAGCTCGGGTTTGGTTTGGAGGATACCGGGGAGCGCCGCCGAGCCCAATGAAAGCCTGGATGTTTAAAACTTTCTATGCTTCGAAGTGAAATATATTGGTAATAATTTTTGATTTTTGTCGCGTCTCTGTTACTTTTGTTACCATAAACAAGCGGAATATCCCCGCGTATTTTTTATTTCTGATTATTAAGCCTTACTTTTAGTCAGCTTATAATTTTGGAAAGTCCTATGGCATTAAAATTTAACATTCTATTCACTTGCTTTATTCAAAGCATTTTCCAGCCTTTCGATACTTTCCATCTCCCTTTTCATGAGATTTTAGCATAAGACTTTAGCATACATTCTGAGCAATACTCGCCTGTAAGTAGCGGGTAGAGCTGATAGATGACCACAATAAGCTTAAGAATATAGCTACCCAAAAGACCTACGCTTCATCGTTCTGAAGCGCTAAGACGACCTGATTTTGCCGACTGCATAAGTGCAGCCTGGCTTAGGTATAGATTTATTAACGACCTTTTTTTAACCTAATTTTTTTCAAACAAATCGTGATCTTATGGAAAAAACG
>CAZNSK010000151.1:0-13841 GCA_964575505.1 uncultured Phaeodactylibacter sp. | reverse complement strand
GCGTGCAAAAGAACGAGTCTAAATCGGTAAGTTATTGTTGCGCGACCCCTAACGGCAGTTACAGAGTGCCCGGCTGATTTCCCTTATTTTTGCACCAAAGCACACAAAATGAAAAAGAATATCTTCATGTTATTGCTCTCCGTTATTGCCCTTAACGCTTGCCAGAGCCAACCGGCTGCAGATAACGATGCCGTTTTGTCTCCGGAAGCTTACAAAGCCAAGCTGGAAGCACCGGGCGAAGTGCAGTTGTTGGACGTGCGTACCCCAAAGGAATATCGGGAGGGGCACATTGAGGGGGCAGAATTGATCAATTTCTTTGACGGTGATTTTGTAGAGCAGGTGGAAGCTAATTTTGATAAGCGCCAGCCACTGCTGCTGTATTGCCGCTCGGGCAGCCGCAGCGCCAAAGCCACCGCCAAGCTAAAGGCGGCCGGCTTTGAGGAGATATACGACCTCAGAGGGGGGTATCGTGCCTGGGATTACTGATTGGGCTCATACGGGGCTAAATAATTACGGGGCAGAGGCCCGGTAAAGCCATATACCGGGCCAGGGCATTACAGCTTGCGGATCCCTCCGGATATCAAAGACCGCATATTCTTGATTTCGGGGTCGCCGGTATATTCAATGCTGCCGCCCGTATTGGCGTTGGCATCGAGGCGCTCGTTGGCAACCACCTCCGCATGGCCCCCGGTATTGGCTTTGACGTAAGTCCGCAAGCATTCCAGCTCCAGCCCCTGATAGCTCCCACCGGTAGAAACGGAAACCTCCTGATCCTGGGTAGTGCCCGAAATGGCGAGCACGCCGCCTTCCGAAGCTGAAGCTTCTACGGAGTTTACCTCCACTTCAACCGTCAGCGTGCCGCCGCTGGAAGCTCGCAGGTTTAATTCGTCTCCCTGCAGGGCATCTGCGGATTGGACCTGGGCGCCGGCACTAGACCGTACGGCCCGGAGCTTGGTGTAAGTCAGGGTGATTTCCACCTCGCCCATGTCCTGGAACAGCCCTTCGATCAACTGGATTTTCAGGGTCTTGCCTTTCACATAAAGGGTGATGTCATCGACGTCGAAGCCCTCTGATTCAATCAAGGCAGAGGGGGCATTGCCCCGCACCAGGGTGACGGCGATATCTCCGGTGACGGAAACGGCATCGAAGTGGTCCAGCTTGCGCATTTCCTGGGCCTGGCTGGTAATGGCAAAGCCAAGCAGCAGTAAGGCAATCAGTGTTTTTAGTAGGGTATGCATGATCTCCAGTTTTTTGTTTGCTTTGAGGGTATGATGCCGGGCCAGGGCAATTACCCCTATTCGGGGGTTAAAAATTGAGCAACTTAAGCCGGGATTTCCTACTTTTGATATTGTTATTACATCCCAAATGCTTGACCATGAACGTTTACCGGTTTTCGCGCTTATTTATCCTTTTGGCTCTTTTTGCAACTTTCGGCTGCGGCTCTGAATCGGACGATGACGCTAGCTGCCTGCCTGCTACGTTTCGATGGAACACCCCGTATTTTTCCGGGGCGGGCAGCACTATGTTCCTCACTGATGAGAACGGGGCGCTGACCGCCCAGCTGAGTGTGGAAAGCCAGGGGCAGTTTGATTTGGCAACCGATGCCTGCCCGGGCCGTTCTGACCTGTCGCTGCTGTACGTATCTACGGCTACCGTAGAGGAAGGCGGCAATCAGCGGGAGGTGAGCGTATTCAACCTCACAACTGTCCTCGGGGCTACCGATGGGCTCGTTTGGGATACCTTGCCCCAAGCGGCGCCGGTGCCCTGGGAGGTGGCCGTCAGCGAAGTCAACAGCTTGGAGGCCTTGCGTTGGCCAGCCGCTCAGCAAGAGCCGTTCGGCGGAGACGCTTTTATCGACCCGCAGGCTGATTTGCTAAGCTTTGGCATACGGGTGCCGGAAGGGGCTCCGGCCTACGCTACGGTCCGCGCCAATGGGGAGGCCCAGGAGCGGAGCATTTGGGTGGGAGAAGCCCGGGAGGGAGCATTCAGTTTTGCGTACAATGACTTGCCCAGCCCTCAGCCCTTTGGGCCGGTTGACCTGCCCAACGGCGGCAACTGGCGGTTCTGGATGTACGGGCAGGGGCCATTCGGGGAGGCACTGTTGGATTATTCATTTCTGCCTGACCTCGTAAGCGGCAGTTTCGGCCTCCGCCTGCCAGCCACTGGCCCGGAAGGCTTCCGGCTGCTGGTGGAGGAATCCAATACGTTTGAAGGCTACACCTACGCCGCCAACCGCTACAATCAATTGCTGGATGATGTGCCGGCCAGCATCCCGGCTTCCGGGGCGCAGTTCAGCCTGGAGCGCACGGCCGATACGGTGCAGGTCAGTACAACGGCTGGCCCGCCGGACGTTTACCGCTTGCGCATTCTGGCTGAGGAAGGAGAGGGGCCCTGGCTGCACTGGACGATCTACGGCAGCCCCCAGCAATTCGAAACCCTGGTCTTGCCCCAATGGCCCGCTTTGCTTACGGCCACCCGCAACAACTTTCTGGGGGGCGGGCAGCAAGTGGTTGCTTTGTTAAGTGCAATGACCTTTGACCGCCCGGCCAGCTACGACGCCTTCATTGAAGCTAAGGCCCGGAAAACCATCAACTGGGAAGCGGAGCAAGGGCTGCTGGAGCGCACGCGTGCTTTCCGCTTTGAACCCTGATGCAAGTGCCCGGGCAGCCGGCTTCGTTTTACTGCCCGTTTCAGTTCCTTAAGCCGTAGGTTTTTACGACCTTTGCGCCTTCATAACCCAAGGTGCGCAGGCGGTGCAGTGTTTTGTGCTGCCTCAGTGGCGAACAGAATATAAATTGAAAACCCTATGGCACAGCAAAACGACCAATTCAAGAAGCTAGTCGCGCATTGCAAAGAATACGGCTTCGTTTATCAATCGAGTGAAATATACGATGGGCTGAGCGCAGCCTACGACTACGGCCCCTACGGCGTGGAACTGAAAAACAACATCAAGGACTATTGGTGGAAAAGCATGGTGCAGATGCACGACAATATCGTGGGCCTGGATGCCGCGATCTTTATGCACCCCAAAACCTGGAAGGCTTCTGGCCACGTGGATGCCTTCAATGACCCGTTGATCGACAATAAGGATAGCAAAAGCCGCTATCGGGCAGATGTGCTCATCGAGGACCATATGGAGAAAATCGAGGGTAAGATCGACAAAGAGATCAAAAAAGCAAAAAAACGGTTTGGCGACGATTTTGACGAAGCCATGTACCGGGAAACCAACCCCCGGGTGGCAGGCTATATCAAAGAGCGCGAGGCCATAGAAACGCGCCTGGGTGCCGCTATGTCTGCCAATGACCTGGAGGGGCTTAAGCAGTTGATCGTGGAGCTGGACATTACGGACCCGGACACCGGTTCGCGGAACTGGACGGACGTCCGGCAGTTTAACCTGATGTTTTCCACGCAGCTGGGGAATATTGCCGGAGAGGAGGGCAAACTGTACCTGCGCCCCGAAACCGCACAGGGCATTTTCGTCAACTTCCTGAATGTGCAAAAGACCACCCGCCAGAAACTGCCATTCGGCATCGCGCAGATTGGCAAGGCCTTCCGGAACGAAATCGTCGCCCGGCAGTTCATTTTCCGCATGCGGGAGTTCGAGCAGATGGAGATGCAGTACTTCATTAAGCCCGGCGAGCAGATGAAGTGGTACGAATACTGGAAAGAAGCACGCATGAAATGGCACCTGGCAATGGGGACGCCCAAAGAGATGCTGCGCTTCCACGACCACGGGGAAAACCTGGCCCACTACGCCGATGCTGCCGCAGATATTCAGTTCAATTTCCCCTTTGGCTTTAAGGAGCTGGAGGGCATTCACAGCCGGACCGACTTCGACCTTGGCGCGCATCAAGCCCTGTCCGGCAAAAAGCTGCAGTTTTTCGACCCGGAAAGCAAAGAAAGCTACGTGCCCTACGTACTGGAAACTTCGATTGGCGGCGACCGCATGTTCCTGGCGGCGATGACGCAGGCATTACAGGAAGAAACCGTAGTAGGCGCTAATGGCAAAGAAAGCACCCGGGAGGTCCTGAAGCTGCACCCGGCTTTGTCTCCGCTCAAATGTGCCATTTTGCCCCTCAAACGCAACGATGAGCGGCTGGTCGGCATGGCCAAGGATATTTTCAACCGGTTGCGGCTCTCTTTCAATGTGCAGTACGATGATACCGGGAGCATTGGTAAGCTCTACCGCCGGCAGGATGCCATCGGTACGCCATTCTGCGTGACCGTAGACTTTGAAGCCCTGGACGACCACACGGTGACCATCCGCGACCGCGATACGCTGGAGCAGGAACGAGTGCCGGTGGATCAGCTGGAGGAGATCATCCGCAACCGGGTAGATATGAAGCAATTGCTGATTTAATTGTTTAGGGGCCGTATAGTTGGGGCATTCCTGGAAAAAATTTACAGCTTCAGCGCCGGGGAGCCTGTCGACCTTGCTGGGCCGGACGGTGGTATCTTTTCACCCACCGGGGTGGAGGGTAGCCTGGCATTTCGTAACTTTCAGGCGGATTTGCCGTAAAAACAGGCATTCCTCCAAAAGAACCCAAAAACGATGATACGCACAGCCCCCGCCAAATATGCATGGATTACCGCTGGTATGCTGCTGTCGGGCCTCGCTACCCTGCCTGCCCAGCCAGTGCCGGCTGCTTACGTCCGTCTGGAAGGGGCGGTCAGCAGCGAAGACCCCGGCCGCAGAGCCGATGCCTACCACATTGATGCCTATCAACTATCCGCTGAAGGCGGGCGACAGCTGGTGCGCACCAACCGCTTCTCCACTCCAGGCTACCATCTTTACCTGAAAGCTGATGCAGATTACGAAATCACCATCAGCCAATACGGGCATGCGCCCTATACAGCCAAACTCAGTAAGGCGCTTCTGCAGCCTGCCCGGGGGCAGGTGCTGCGGCGCGACTGGCGCTTGCAGCCGCTGCAGGCCGTGGCTGAAGTACCGCCCGCTCCCAGCGTTCCGGCTGCCTCGCCCATACCTGTACCAGCCCTCACAGATGATTTTGTAGCGGAGGCGGGCCCGGCTATTCCCCAACTTGTGGCCCCGGCAGGCGCTGTGGAAGCGGAGGTTTCGGCGGAAGCTCCCCGTTTACCGGTAGTCGCGGTGTCAGAAGTGCCGGACGCCCGGCAGGAGGGGCAGCCTACCGACCCCCGGTATTTTAAGTCTGTTGTACGGACCGATATGCCACCTACTCCACGCCGGGCGCGCCTGCGCAGAGGGGCAAGGGTGGTGGCGGGCTTGCATGGCAAGTCCCGGGAAGAAGTCATCGCCCGGTTGTCCGCCGGGCAGGTGCTTCGGATTGTTGAGTATACGACACCAGAATGGTGGATGGTTGCCCATGGTGCCCTTTTCGGGTGGGTACGCGCCGCTAGCTTTGAATAGCCGGGATCGTCAGAGGTTGGACGTAATCAGCAGGTCAAGGTCGGTAAATTTGATGGAGAACCGCTCGCTCAGGTAGCTATTGGTTAGGCAGCCTTTATAGGTATAGACCCCATGGCGCAAGCCGTGGTTGTTGAACAATAAATGCTCGATGCTGCCGGTACTCCCGGCTTTCAGCAAGATGGGGGTCAGGATATTGCTAACGGCTACGGAAGCCGTCCGGGATACCCGGGAGGCAATATTCGGCACGCAGTAGTGAATCACTTCGTGCTTGATGAATACCGGCTCGTCAAAGGTCGTCACTTCGGAAGTCGCGAAGCAGCCACCCTGATCGATGCTCACATCGATGATCACAGCGCCCGGCTTCATGTTCATCACCATTTCTTCACTTACCACGATAGGCGTACGGCCGGTCTTAGCGTGCATCGCCCCAATGGCTACATCTGCGTAGATCAGCTCTGCCTCCAGGTAGTGGGGGTTGATGGCAGAAGTGTACAAGGGCCGCCCCACCTGGTTTTGCAGGCGCTTGAGTTTATAAATGTTGTTGTCGAAAATGCGGACTTCAGCCCCCAGGCCAAGGGCCGTTCGGGTGGCATATTCGGCAACGATGCCCGCCCCCAGAATAACGACTTTGGCGCTGGGCACGCCGGAGATGCCCCCCAGGAGGACCCCCTTGCCTCCGCTCGTGGTGGCCATCAGCTCAGCCGCTGTGAGCATAGCGCTTATTCCTGCCATCTCGCTCATAATCCGCACAATAGGGAAGGTGTCGGACTCATCCTTGATGTACTCCATAGCCAGGGCGATGACCCGCTTCTGCCGCAGCTTATTGATGTAATCGGCATTGATAATCGGGAGCTGCAAGGGGGAAATCAGGATTTGGTTGGGGTGCATAAGGTCGATCTCCTTCGGCGTGGGCGGGGCCACCTTGATGATGACATCCGCCTTGTAGACCTGTCCCGCACTGTAGGCAATATCCGCCCCTGTCTCTGAGTAGTCGTGGTCGGAATAGCTCGATTGCTCGCCCGCTCCGGCTTCGACGACTACCCGGTGGCCGTGGCCAATGAGCGTGGCAACAGAAGAAGGGACGAGGGCGACCCGGTTCTCCTGCATGGTGATTTCCTTTGGGATCCCGATGAAGAGTTTATTGGGCTTGTTCTGCACCTGCAGCATTTCTGCCTGCGGCACAAATTGCTGTTCGGTGAACTCTTTGGGGATAGGAATTTTTTTCTTTTGCTGATCGCTCATAAAAGGGCTTGGCTTTCCTGATATCTTACAAAAATAGGATTTTTCGGTGGCAATCGTCCGCAATCTCCAGCTTTATTCGGAAGGTATCCTCCGGCAGGAGAGGCTCAATCAGCTCTGGCCATTCGATGAAGCAGCGCCGGCCGCTGTCGAGGTATTCCTCTATGCCAATATCCAGGGCTTCCTCCAGATGCTCCAGCCGGTACAGGTCCATATGGTAGAAGGGGGTGCCATCGGTGCCGGTATATTCATTGACCAGGGAAAAAGTGGGGCTGCTCACCGTTTGTGGGGCACCCAGCTGCTGGCAAAGGGCCTTGATCAGCGTAGTCTTGCCTGCCCCGATTTCTCCGGAAAAAACCCAGATGGCCCGGCCGCCGGATTCCTCTAACAGGGTTTGGGCGGCCTGGTCAATTTCTTGAAGATGGTAATGAAGGCGGTCATGCATGGAAGCAGGAATTGGTACAGCTTCATTTGAACAGCCATCCGGCCGCATAGGTTGAGGGTGGCGGGGCGCAGAGGGCCTTGTGATTTTCTAATCTGTATTTCTGGCGGTCAATCATGAGGAAGGAGTGTTAAAATTCCCGGAATCCTTCCAGATTTTAAAGGGCCTGCGCAATCTAATTCTACCGATTTTGAAAAAATATGCTTAATATTATGGTCATATAGCGGGCAAAACCTTAGATTTGGAGTCCCGACTCACTGGTTTAACAAGCAGACTATCTATATGAACCGAAAGATCCGCATGGGAATGGTTGGAGGCGGCCAGGGTGCCTTCATTGGTGCCGTTCACCGCATAGCAGCCGCTATGGATGGAGAGATAGAGCTCGTATGCGGAGCCTTTAGCAGCAACCCCGAACGGTCCCGTGCCTCCGGTGCCGATCTGTACTTGCCGCCCGGCCGGGTGTACGGCAGTTTCCAGGAAATGATAGAAAAAGAAAAGGCGCTCCCGGAAGGAGAGCGGATGGATTTTGTTTCCATTGTGACGCCCAACCACATGCATTACCCACCCGCCAAAATGGCGCTGGAGCATGGGTTTTCTGTAGTTTGCGATAAGCCCCTGTCCTTTAATTTGCAGGAGGCCCTGGAACTGGAGCAGCTCGTGGAAGATACAGGGCTGCTTTTTGCGTTGACGCATAATTACACCGGTTACTCTATGGTTAAGCAAGCCCGGGCTATGGTCCGTAAAGGGGCGCTGGGCAAAATCCGCAAGGTAATCGTCGCTTACCCGCAAGGCTGGCTGTCGACCAAGCTGGAAGCCACAGACCAAAAGCAAGCCTCCTGGCGCACTGACCCCAAGCGCTCCGGGGCAGCGGGTGCGATGGGCGATATTGGCACCCACGCCGAAAACCTGGCCGAATACATCACCGGCTTGCAAATCTCTTCTCTCTGCGCCGACTTGCACACCTTCGTGGATGGGCGCCTGCTTGACGACGATGGCAGCGTTCTGCTTCGATTTGACAACGGCGCTAAGGGGTTGCTTTACGCCACGCAAATTGCAGCGGGGGAAGAAAATGCCCTGCACATCCGCGTTTATGGCGAAAAGGGGGGCCTGGAATGGCATCAAATGTACCCCAACGACTTGAAAGTCCGTTGGCTCGACCGTTCTGAGCAATTGCTGCGCCCCGGTGTAGGCGACCTGGACCCTGCTGCGGAAGGGCATGTCCGTGTGCCGGCCGGCCACCCGGAAGGATACCTGGAAGCCTTCGCCAACATTTACCGCAACTTCGCCCACTGCCTCCGCGCCAAACTGACGGGGCAGCCGGTGGACCCGCTGTACGAAGACTACCCTACCGTCAATGATGGCGTACGGGGCATGCAGTTTATCGAGCGGGTGATTGCTTCTTCCAACAGCGATACCAAATGGGTGCCCTTTGACACCGAAGCCCCGGTGTCGTGAAGACCAACCGATTATCAGACTTTTTAAATCCGAATTGCCGGAAATAGCAACAACAAACTTAGTATGAAAAAACACTTTACAATTCTTGTTCTCTTTTCCATTACTGCATTAACACTGAACGCACAAATCACCTGTGACGAACCTGACGTCCTCCTGGAGGAAGGCCTGGAAGCCTACGCCACCGGAGATGTTACTTTTCAGTCGGAAGACTGGGATACCTGGCCCGGAGCTGACGTCGGGGCTATGGTAACTACGGAGCAGGCCGCAAGCGGGGATAACGCCGTGAAAATCGATGGCAATATTGAGGGGCAGGATGCCCTGCTGTTGCTCGGCGGCCAGGAAAGCGGCCATTACGTCCTGACTTGGCAAATGTATGTCTATGACAGCACAAGCGCTTACTTCAACCTACAGCATGAAGCGCCAACTGCTGCCGATGGGTTCTGGGCGTTTGACGTCACCTTCGAAAGCGGTACAGGGATCCTGGAAAAGTACGACGGCAGCGATGATGCCCGCTTTTCCTATCCCACAAACACCTGGTTTTCCATCTACCTGCTGATCGACATCGATGCCGACTATGCGCGCTTGATCGTGAATGAAAAAACGGTAGACGCCTGGCCCTTTAGCAGCGGCGAGGTGGAATCCAGCAAAATGCACAGCCTTAATTTTTACCCGCAGGGCGAAGCATTTTCCTACTATCTTGACGATATTTCCCTGTTGGAAATCCCGGCTGCCGGGCCCGGGCAATACTGCTACACTGCTGAAGTGCTGGAGGAGCCTGGATTTTACCCCGTACCCGATTTGGACTGCTACGGCGGCAGCTATGATCAGGCCGGTGGCGGCAGCGCAGGGTTGCAGGCGCACTGGTTTGAATATACGCCAGATGCCGACGGGATTATGTCGGTCTCTTCCTGCGGAGGCGGTGTTGATACCCGGGTGTGGATTTTTAAAGGCAACTGCCAGGATATTGAGATCGTGGGCGTCAACGATGACCGTTGCGACACGGGCAATGACAACGATTACGCTTCCTACCGGGAAGCAGTGGTTACTGCCGGGGATACCTACTACATTATGTTTGACGATATCTGGTCTACTTCCAGCTTTGCTTTTGAACTGGCACTGGTAGAAGAGGCACCGGCTGAAGGGCAGTTCTGCGAATCGGCGGAGGATATCCAACCCGGTGAGCATGAAGTTAATATTATCAATGGCGAATCGGCGGTAGCCGGGCCAAATATTAACAATACCACGGCTTCGACGACGAACTATGCTCAATCCAAGTGGTACCAGTTTACGCCTTCGGCGGATGGCTACATGAGCATTTCGGCCTGTGACTTTGCAGCCAGCGATACGCACTTTTATGTTTATACGGGGGACTGCTCAACGTTTGAAGGGCTGACCCTCGTTGCCCAGAATGACAATGGCTGCGGGGAGGGCTTACTGACCTCCAGCCTCGACAGCATTGAGGTAACCGCAGAGGAGACCTACTACATCGAGTGGATTGACCGCTGGATGAGCGATGAAACTGATGAACTATACATTTGGGAGCTGGGTTTCGACGGCTTTGTGGACGTTGCAGATGAAGCGATCCGACAGCGCTTCGATGTGTTCCCTAACCCGGCTACCGACTTGCTGAATGTCCGCTTTGCAGAAGCAGCGGCAGAAGGGCGTGTGGAGGTAAGCCTGCTCAATGGCTTAGGGCAAATACTGGCCGAGCGGCAACTCGAGCACTGGGAGCAGGGCACCCTGCAGCTGAATACTTCCGGGTTGCCCGCTGGAGCTTATCAGGTGCGGGTCCTCACGGGCAATGGCCAAGCTACCCGTTCAGTGGTGATACAGTAGTGGCAGCGGCATGGATTTTTGACAACGGCTTTTAAGAATAACAACGGCTCCTTTTTTTGCTGCCTGGCAGGAAGAGCGGGGAGCCAGGACTGATTTAAGTTTTATTCCATTAACTCAATTCAATACGTTTCGTATGAAAAAACCTTACATGAACAAGCTGCTTGCACTAGTAGCGGTCATGGCTTTTGCAATGACTTATGTGCAGGCACAAACGTTTACTGTAGATGCACCGGCGAGTATTGCTGGTGAGTACAATTTTAGCCTGACTACCTGGGGCCCGCTATTCGATGGAGGCTTCTCTGGCCCAATTACAGAAGTGACGGACGCGGACGGACTGACCACAGCCTGTGTAGAGATCACAGACGATCTTTCCGGCACCGTGGCGCTCATCGACCGTGGCGCTTGTGGGTTTACCACCAAGACGCTGAACGCACAGGCTGCTGGCGCAGTCGGGGTGATCATTTGCAACAATGATCAGGAAAACCCTGATACGACAATCACAATGGGTGGCGCTGATATGTGTATGGCAACCATCCCGACGGTGATGCTGAGCTTCAACGACTGCCAGACTATCCGTATGGAAACGGGCGTTACCGTTTCTTACACGCAGCCGGGCCTTCCGCCTGCAGGCTGGGCTTTCGAGACCGCCATTGAGGTAACAGAAGGTACTTACACTGTAGATTCTATCCCTACCAATGGCAACACCTTCACTAATGCTACCGGTGAACTCTGGTACAAGTACACGGCTCCGGCCGATGGGGTGCTGAATGTCAGCTCTTGTGCCGACACAACCGCCACACGGGTCATCGTAACCGTGCACCCGCTTGGATGCGCCGGCGACCTCAACATCGCTGGTTTTAATGCTGGTGGCTGCCCGGACAATGATGGCTCCGTGCTTGACCTCCTCGTTTTTGAAGGTGGAGAGTACTATATTATCTGGGACAACGCGGCCTCTGCCGAGGGTTTCGACTTTACCCTGACGCAGAACGCGCTGCCCGATGTAGCTGGTACCTTCAATGTGGACATGAACAATGAGACGGTATCCGCGGATGGCGTCAATATGGTTGTCGGCGGCCCGGGTGTTTCCGATGTTGCGGACGTCCAAATTGTAGCTATGGCAGATGATGACGGCGACGGTATTTACAGCGCTACTATTGACATCACCACCTTGGATACGATTGGCTACGCCTTCGTCAATGGTGCGGTAGACCCCGCCAACGTCGAAATGGTAGCAGATTCCTGCGGCGTGCCCAGCGGCTTTGGCTTTAATGTGCGCCCCCTCATCAACAGTTCTATTGTACCATTCGAAGTCAGCCCGGTTTGCTTCGGCTCCTGCGAGGCCTGCCCACTTGAGGTGGCCACTTGCGACGAGCCTACCGTAATCTGGTCTGAAGACTTTGAGGGGCAGACCGTGGGCGAACCCCCGGTGAATAACTTCATTATTCCCTGGCCTGCTGCTGGAATTATCCTTGGTAACGTAACCTCTGATCAGGCGGCGAGTGGCTCCAACTCTCACCTCCTTACGGGTGACGGTACGGATGTAGATCCGGTCTACCTGTTGACCGGTGCAACCTTGACTTCTGGTCAATACCTCGTCAGCTGGAACATGTATATTCCCACTGATTCGACAGCTTATTTCAACTTCCAGAAGGATGCTGAACCGGCCGTAGAATGGGCCGTTGAAGTGTTCTTCAATGGCGACGGCACTGGTGAACTCTTTGCCGGTAGCACGACCGCTCGTGCTGCCTTCACCTACCCACAGGATGAATGGTTCCCGATAGTAACGGTGATTGATATTGATAATGACCTCATTCGTACACATATTAACGGAAGGTGGGTATCCAGCTGGCCGCTCAACTTTGATGCCAGCAGCACCGGAAACTTGCAGTCAATAGGTGCAGTGAACTACTACCCCAGACCCGATGAGCCTGATTTTTGGTATGTAGACGACTTCCAGGTGGCTCAGATTCCTGAACCAGAGGATGGTTTGTACTGCCAGACAGCGGAGTCTATTAGCACCGGTACGCATACAATTGAGACCCTCGACTGCTTCGGTGGTGGCCTCTTCTACGATGTGGACGATGGCTCCGGCCTACAGGCTCGCTGGTATGCTTATACCGCTACGGCGGATGGCTACATCACGGTTTCTTCCTGTGGTGCTCCATCCGATACCCGGGCTTACATTCTGGGGGGTACTTGCGACAGCCTGGCTGTCCTCAGCGCCAACGACGACCGCTGCCTGATGAGCACCGGCGACCCCTACGCAACCCTGGCTGAAGCACCGGTAACCGCTGGTGAGACCTACTACATCATGTGGGACGACTACTGGGATACCACTGGTTTCGACTGGGAGCTGACGGAAACTGCCGGCGACCTTCCGGAGTCCAACTTCTGCGCTTCTGCATTAGCCGTAGACCCGGGTACTTATACGACCAGCGAATTTGGAGAAGCCAGTGTTGCGCTCGGCTTGTTGGGAGCTTCTTCCAACTCTGCTTCCAGCGTTTACGCACCACAGTTGTACTCTGGTGCCGCCTGGTATTCCTTCACCCCTGATCAGGATGGTACCATGAGCATCAGCTCTTGTGGCACCGATGAGGATACTTACGTAATTGTATACACCGGTACCTGCGATAACATCGGCACTCTGGAGTCCGTCGCCCTGAGCGATGACGATTGTATCCTGGCTTCTGAAATCGTAGACCTGGAAGTCACTGCCGGTACTACCTACTACATCGAGTGGCTGGATATTTACGAGCCGGAAGCTTTCGACTGGACCTTGAACTTCATGGGCCCAACCGTTAACGTACAAATGGCGGTAGATATGTCACTGGTGGTAGATGCTGGCGAACTGAGCCCGGATGGTGTATTCCTGGCCGGTAGCTTCAGCGATTTCAACAACGTTGCAATGGCGGACCCAGATAATGACAACGTCTACACTGTAACAGTACAGATTCCGGAGAACTCCACAGCGACGTACAAGTTCAAGAACGGCCCCGATGGCTGGGAAAATATTGATACAAGCATTGGAGATGACTGTACGACTGGCGATTTCAACGACCGTTTCGTAGAGGTAGAGACCTCTAACATCCCGTTAGACCCCGTTTGCTTCGGTTATTGCGTCGATTGCCAGACCGTTGATGTGGATGACCTTGCCCTTGAGCAGGGCGTAGCGGTCTTCCCGAACCCGGTCAAGGATGTACTGAATGTACAGATCGACCTGCCGGAAGCTGCAGACCGCCTCAACATCCGCCTGGTCAATACCCTTGGCCAAGTGGTGCTGAGCCGCGATCTCGGCCAGCTGCAGAGCGATAACGTGGAATTGGATGTACGCAACCTTGCTGCCGGCACTTACATGCTGCAGGTGGTTGACGGACAGGCACAGTTCACACAATCTGTAATTGTTCAGTAAGACCCAACGCTGGCTTATAGCGTAATGGGCTCAACCCCGTCCGGTGCCAAGGTGTACCGGGCGGGGTTTTT
>CAZNSK010000150.1:0-13930 GCA_964575505.1 uncultured Phaeodactylibacter sp. | reverse complement strand
CAGACTGTAAATCTGGTGACTCTGTCTGAATAGGTTCGAATCCTATCACCCCCACCAAGCACACAGCAGTGAAAACCACCAAATTTTCCGCCTAGGTTAATCAAAACCATGGCGTTTTGCTGTTTCCAACCGCTGCTAGAAGCGGGCTTTGGTGTTCGAGCCAAAGTTGTTGACATTTTGTATTTGATAAGCGGGTGTAGCTCAGTTGGTAGAGCATCAGCCTTCCAAGCTGAGGGTCGCGGGTTCGAGTCTCGTCGCCCGCTCAATTTTTCTTAAGCACGTGGTGCTTGGAAAAAATGAGGATAAGAACAAACAGTCAGAATAAAGTAGCCTGTTTTCTTCTCCTACTTTAGATTGCGTTTAACCCCTGCGCGAGCAGGTATTTGAAAGATAAGCCGGTCACGGCACGGAGCGTCTGCCTTATGAGAAGTTACTCCGGCAAGAGTAGCTGCATGGAAGTGCAAGCTTCATGAACGTAAAAGTTAAGCCAATGTAGCTCAGGGGTAGAGCACTTCCATGGTAAGGAAGGGGTCAGGGGTTCAAATCCCCTCATTGGCTCACTTTAGTGAACGGTACTTTATTCTGATTCATTACTAAAAATTTCGCATCAAAAATTTGATTACCGATGGCTAAGGAAACTTTTGAAAGAACGAAACCCCACTTGAACGTGGGTACGATCGGTCACGTTGACCACGGTAAGACGACCCTTACCGCGGCTATCACAAACGTTCTGGCCGACGCTGGTTTCGCTGAGAAGAAAGACTACGACTCTATCGATGCTGCTCCGGAGGAAAAGGAGCGTGGTATCACTATTAATACGGCACACGTAGAGTACCAAACAGAGAATCGCCACTATGCGCACGTGGACTGCCCAGGTCACGCAGACTACGTTAAGAACATGGTTACGGGTGCTGCTCAGATGGACGGTGCGATCCTTGTTGTGGCTGCTACCGACGGCCCGATGCCTCAGACTCGTGAGCACATCCTGCTCGCTCGTCAGGTAGGTGTACCTAACATCGTTGTTTTCATGAATAAAGTAGACCTCGTCGACGATGAGGAAATGCTGGAGCTCGTGGAAATGGAAATCCGCGAACTGCTCGATCAGTATGAATTCGACGGTGACAACGCTTCCATCATTCAGGGATCTGCCCTGAAGGCACTGGAAGGCGATGCTGATGCCAAGCAGAAAATCCTTGACCTCATGGCCGCGGTTGACTCTGATATCCCTGAGCCGGAGCGTGCAATTGACAAGGATTTCCTGATGCCGATTGAGGACGTATTCTCTATCACCGGACGGGGTACTGTTGCCACTGGCCGTATCGAGCGGGGCGTCATTGAGACGGGTAACCCGGTTGAGATCATCGGTATGATGGATGACGATGCCAAGCCATTGACTTCTACAATTACTGGTGTGGAGATGTTCCGCAAGATCCTGACGCGCGGTGAAGCTGGAGACAACGCTGGCCTGCTGTTGCGCGGTATCGACAAGAAGGACATCAAGCGTGGTATGGTTATTTGCAAGCCTGGCTCTGTAACCCCTCATAAGCACTTCAAGTGCGAGGTTTACGTACTGAGTAAAGAGGAAGGTGGCCGTCACACGCCATTCTTCAACGGCTACCGCCCACAGTTCTACTTCCGTACCACAGACGTTACCGGTGATGTTAACCTGCCGGACGGCGTGGAAATGGTAATGCCTGGTGATAACGTTTCACTGGAGGTTAAACTGCTGAACACTATCGCAATGGAGAAAGGTCTCCGCTTTGCGATCCGTGAAGGCGGCCGTACTGTAGGCGCTGGCCAGGTGACTGAGATCATTGACTAAGCAACTGTCGAACAGACACTTACCGGGCTTTAGAGTTTCAGGTAAGTATTGAAATACGCTGGAAGAAGACTGGGTTGCCCGCAACTCGGTCTTTTTCCACACACGGGCATAGCTCAACTGGTAGAGCGACGGTCTCCAAAACCGTAGGCTGGGGGTTCAAGTCCTCCTGCCCGTGCTAATTAATCTTGAGGTAAGATGGAAAGGTTGAAATTGTATATCATCGAAAGCTACAACGAGCTGGTAACTAAGGTCACCTGGCCATCTTGGTCAAACCTTCAAAGCAGCACCGTTGTCGTTTTAGTCGCTTCAATTTTGCTCGCATTGGTGATTTTCCTGATGGATGTAATCTCCAAAGGCGTACTGGATCAGATCTACAGCCTCTAATTTGTTTAGGATAACCTGAAGTAATGTCTGAGGACAACGAAAAGCATATCGAAGAAGCGGAGGAGAGCAGTGATACCGTCGAGTCTTCCGGGCCCGATAAGAAGTGGTATTCTCTGCGCGTGATCAGCGGTAAAGAACGCAAGATCAAAGAGCGCATTGAGCTTGAGATTGATCGCTCTAAATGGGGAGACTTTATCACTCAGATACTTGTGCCTACCGAAAAGGTATATAAGATACGCGCTGGCAAAAAGGTGATTTCCGAGCGGAACATCCTGCCCGGGTACATCCTGATTGAAGCCATACCTGCCAAGCTTTCCGGTGAAATCATTCAGACGATTGCCAATATCCCGAATGTTATTCACTTTTTGGGCAAGAACAACCCCATCCCGATGCGCCCCGCTGAGGCCAACCGCATGCTAGGCAAGGTTGACGAATCGCAGGAGGCGGGCGAAGCGATGATCGAGCCGTTCATCGTTGGGGAGACCGTCAAGATTATCGATGGGCCCTTTAGTGAATTCGTTGGCGATATTCAGGAAGTAAACGATGAGAAAAAGAAGCTGAAGGTTATTGTCAAAATCTTTGGCAGGGGCACAGAAGTGGAGCTCAACTTCATGCAGGTAGAGAAAACCTCCTGATTCCCCCAACTTCAATTATGTGATTTAGCTACACGCTTTTGTCTCTGCTTTCCCTTTTTGATGCACTGAAAGCAGGAACGCTTCCCCTAAGCAACGTAGCCCGAAATACTTTTTAAAGCGAAATTACAATGGCTAAGGAAATAGATACTTTTATCAAGCTGCAGGTACGTGGTGGCGCTGCTAACCCCGCTCCTCCGGTAGGTCCGGCTCTTGGTGCTAAGGGGGTTAACATTATGGAGTTCTGTAAGCGTTTCAACGCGGAGACCCAAGACAAGCAAGGTCAGGTGCTTCCGGTGGTCATTACAGTCTTTAAGGACAAGTCCTTCTCCTTCGTCATCAAGACTCCGCCGGCGGCGGTTCAGTTGCTTAATGCAGCCAAGCTAAAAAAAGGCTCCTCAGAGCCCAACCGCGATAAAGTGGGCAAGGTCACTTGGGAGGATTGCAAGGCTATTGCAGAGAACAAGATGGCTGACCTGAACTGCTTTACCATCGAATCAGGTATGAAGATGGTAGCCGGCACTGCACGCAGCATGGGGATCACCGTAGAGGGCACGCCCCCATGGATGACGCCGGAAGAGGCGGCTGCTGCAGCTGAAGAAAAATAATTGTTTCAATCGATGTAGGGAGTTCAGGTCACCACCTGGACGCTATTCACCTCAAAATTTATCAACATGGCAAAAGTAGGTAAGAAGCGAGCCGCTGCTAATGCAAAAGTGGACCGTAGCAAAAGCTACACCCTCGGCGAAGCAGCTGCCCTCGTCAAAGATGTCAACACAGCGAAGTTTGATGCTTCCGTTGACCTCCACATCCGCCTTGGGGTAGACCCCCGTAAGGCGGACCAAGCCATCCGCGGTACTGTTGTACTGCCGCACGGAACAGGTAAAACCAAGCGTGTGCTGGTATTTTGCACGCCAGATAAGGAAGAGGAAGCTAAAGCTGCTGGTGCAGATTATGTTGGCCTCGATGAGCTGGTGCAGAAAGTACAGGGCGGCTGGACGGATTTCGACGTGGTGGTCGCAATGCCGCAAACAATGGCGCAGGTCGGCCGGCTGGGCCGCATCCTCGGCCCACGCGGGCTGATGCCCAACCCCAAGACAGGTACGGTAACGCCGGATGTAGCGGCAGCGGTATCTGATGTTAAAGGAGGTAAAATATCCTTCCGCGTAGATAAATATGGTATCATTCACGCTTCTATTGGGCGGGTATCCTTCGATCCGGAAAAGCTGGTCGGTAATGCCAAGGAACTACTCAATACACTTAGCCGCATGCGCCCGGCATCTGCCAAAGGAATTTATATGCGCAGTGTAACGATGGCAAGCACGATGAGCCCCGGTATCCGGGTAGATGCCAGAAACATTGGTTAAGTAAACTTTTCAAATCTGAAGAGCAATGACTAGAGCAGAAAAGACCGCTACCATTGAAGCGTTGAAGGATAAGCTGGCTGAAGTTGAATTCTTTTATCTGGCAGACTCCTCTACGCTGACGGTAGAGCAAATCAATAAATTCCGCGGCATGTGTTTCGAAAAGGGCGTGGAAATGAAGGTGGTCAAAAACACCCTCATCCAAAAAGCCTTCGATGCTTCACCCGAGGAAAGAAACTTTAACGAGTTAAGCGAAGCGCTGAAGGGCCATACCGCTATCCTGTTCACAGATACAGCGAATGCGCCGGCCAAAATCATCAAAGCGTTCCGGGAGGACGGAGAGAAACCCGCGCTTAAAGCCGCCTACATCGAGTCTGATGTTTATCTGGGCGACGATAAGCTGGAAACTCTGGCGAGCCTGAAGTCCAAAGAGGACTTGTTGGCCGAGGTAATCTCCTTGTTGCAATCTCCTGCGAAGAACGTTATCAGCTCCCTCAAGTCCGGTGGGCAAACCATTTCTGGCTTGCTCAAAGCACTGGAGGAGCGCGCTGCGTAACTCGCTCCGGCAGCCCGGCGGCGGGCAGCCCCCTAAATACGGCTTCCAAGCTGTACGCACAATATATTTTTAAACGTACACTTACTTCAAAAATCATTTACAATGGCAGATCTGAAAGAATTTGCAGAACAGCTGGTTAACCTGACCGTTAAGGAGGTTAATGAACTGGCTGACATCCTGAAAGAGGAATACGGTATCGAGCCTGCTGCGGCTGCAGTTGCAGTTGCTGGTGGTGGCGGTGGTGCCGAAGGCGGTGCAGCTGCTGAAGAAAAGACCGAATTCGACGTCATCCTGAAGTCTGCTGGCGCAGGCAAACTCAAAGTCGTTAAGGAAGTGAAAGGCTTGCTCGGCGTTGGGTTGAAAGATGCGAAAGAACTGGTTGACAACGCTCCTGGCGCCATCAAAGAAGGCGTTCCTAAGGAAGAAGCGGAGAAAATCAAGGAGGCACTGGAAGGCGCTGGTGCTGAAGTTGAGCTGAAATAATCAGCACATACAAAGGAAGGGAGTCCGAAATACTTTGTATCTTCCCACTTCCCTCCGTCAAAGGCTTAGCGAGTTGGTCTCCAACTGGCTAAGCCTACCGTCGTATACATAAGTTCAAGGAAATTGAACTTTTTCCAATTTTTTGGGTATTATTACAGCGGCTGCTTTTGAGAGAGAGCTCTTGACTGCCAAGAACACAAACTAATATTGCCAATGACGTCAAACGGTAAGGTATTGACCGCCGAAGAGAAGAGAGTGAACTTCGGCAAAATAAAGCTTCCCTCACCATACCCCGATCTCTTAGAAATTCAATTAAAGTCCTTTCAGGAGTTCTTCCAACTGGAGACTACTCCCGAAAATCGTATGAACGAGGGGCTTTACAAGGTTTTCCAAGAGAACTTCCCCATCACAGATGCCCGTAACATTTTTGTGCTGGAATTCCTGGACTACTTCGTTGACCCCCCGCGGTACACTATTGATGAGTGTATGCAAAGAGGGCTTACCTACAGCGTGCCGCTTAAAGCTAAGCTGCGCCTGTCTTGTAATGACGAAGAGCATGTGGATTTCCAGACCATCGTGCAGGATGTCTTTTTGGGGAACATCCCCTACATGACCCCCAAAGGCACCTTTGTCATTAATGGTGCTGAACGGATCATCGTTTCTCAGCTTCACCGCTCCCCCGGGGTGTTCTTTGGGCAAAGCTTTCACCCAAACGGTACAAAGATTTACTCTGCGCGGGTCATCCCTTTCAAAGGAGCCTGGATGGAGTTTGCCACCGATATCAATACGGTGATGTACGCCTACATCGACCGCAAAAAGAAGTTCCCGGTAACGACTTTGATGCGGGCGATCGGCTACGATACAGATAAAGCGATACTCGACATTTTCGACCTTGCAGATGAAGTCCCGGCTACCCGGGACGGGCTCGAAAAGGCTATCGGCCGTAAACTGGCGGCCCGGGTACTCCGAAGCTGGTCCGAAGACTTTGTAGATGAAGATACTGGTGAGGTGGTCACCATCGAACGGAATGAGATCATCCTGGAGCGCGATGTAGTCCTCGACGAGGATAATATCGAACTCATCCTGAACGCAGAGACGGAAACCGTCATTCTGCAGAAGGATGATATTGACCAGGATTACTCCATCATCTACAACACTTTGCAAAAAGACCCTTCCAGTTCTGAAATGGAAGCGGTTCAGTACATATACCGCCAACTGCGCGGTACCGACCCCCCGGATGAAGAAACGGCACGGGGCATCATCGACAAGCTGTTCTTCTCCGACAAGCGGTACAACCTCGGTGAGGTAGGCCGTTACAAGATCAACCGCAAGCTGAAGCTGGAAATTGATAAGGAGACCCTTGTGCTTACCCGGGAAGACATCATTTCCATTGTGAAGTACCTGGTCAGCCTGATCAACCAAAAGGCAGAGATCGATGACATCGACCACCTGAGCAACCGCCGCGTACGGACGGTAGGCGAACAGCTTTACGCTCAATTCGGCGTTGGTCTGGCTCGTATGGCCCGCACCATCCGCGAACGGATGAATGTACGCGATAACGAAGTATTCACGCCTATTGACTTGATCAATGCGCGTACTTTGTCATCGGTGATCAACTCCTTCTTTGGCACGAGTCAGCTGTCGCAATTCCTCGATCAGACGAACCCGCTGTCCGAGATTACGCACAAACGGCGCATTTCAGCACTTGGTCCGGGTGGTTTGTCTCGGGAACGCGCCGGGTTTGAGGTGCGCGATGTGCACTATTCCCACTACGGTCGCCTCTGTACAATTGAGACGCCGGAGGGGCCGAACATCGGTCTGATTTCCACCCTTTGCGTCCACGCGAAGGTCAACAAAATGGGCTTTTTGGAAACGCCTTACCGACAGGTATCTTCGGGCTCCGTTGATGTTAAGAAAGCACCGGTTTACCTTTCTGCCGAGGGCGAAGACTTTAAGCGGATTGCACAGGCCAACGCGCCGATTACTGAAAAAGGAGCGTTTGAGTCAGAGCGGATCAAGTGCCGTGAACACGGTGACTTCCCTGTTTTGACACCGGATGAAATCGAATACATGGACGTAGCGCCTAACCAAATTGTTGGGGTTTCAGCTTCCATGATTCCTTTCCTGGAAAACGATGACGCCAACCGGGCGCTTATGGGCTCGAACATGCAGCGGCAAGCTGTCCCATTGTTGCGCCCTCACTCCCCAGTAGTAGGTACCGGTCTGGAAGGTAAAGTGGCCCGGGACTCCCGCATGTTGATCAATGCTGAAGGCGACGGGGTGGTAGAGTACGTGGATGCCAATGAGATTATCATCCGCTACGACCGCACCGACGAGGAGCAGCTGGTTTCTTTCGAGGATAACCGCAAGATTTACAAGTTGATCAAGTTCCGCCGGACCAATCAGGGTACAAGCATCAACCTGAAGCCGATTGTGAAGCGCGGGCAGCGGGTAACGAAAGGGCAAATCCTTTGTGATGGCTACGCGACGGAGAAAGGCGAATTGGCACTGGGCCAAAACCTGAAGGTTGCGTTTATGCCTTGGAAAGGGTACAATTTCGAGGATGCGATCGTGCTTTCTGAGCGCGTAGTCCGCGAAGATGTCTTCACCTCTATCCACATCGAGCACTTCGAAATGGATGTTCGGGATACCAAGCTCGGCGAGGAAGAATTGACCAACGACATCCCCAACGTCAGTGAAGAAGCGACCAAGGACCTCGACGAAAACGGTATCATCCGGGTAGGGGCTTGGGTGCGCGAAGGTGATATCCTTATTGGTAAGATTACGCCCAAGGGCGAGTCTGACCCAACTCCGGAAGAGAAGCTGCTGCGCGCGATCTTCGGCGACAAAGCCGGCGATGTCAAAGATGCTTCGATGAAAGCGCCCCCTTCCACCAAAGGGGTAATCATCGACAAGCAGCTGTTCGCCCGTGCGAAGAAAGACAAAGTCCAGAAGGCGCAGGAAAAGCAATTGCTTACCAAACTGGAGGACCAGCATAAAATTGCGCTCAATGAGCTCAAGACTATTCTGATTGACAAGCTGCTGATCCTGATCAAAGGCAAGGTCTCTCAGGGCGTTAAGAGCATCTACAACGAGCCGATCATCCCCAAGGGGACGAAGTTTACGCAATCCCAGCTGCGGGAGGTCGACTACACCAGCGTTGACTACACCAGTTGGACGGATAATGACGATACCAATGGTCTCATTGCCAAGCTGCTGCACAACTACAGCATCAAGGTGAATGAGGAAGTAGGCCGTTACAAGCGGGAAAAGTTCAACATCAGTATTGGAGATGAGCTACCCGCCGGCGTGCTTAAGCTGGCTAAAGTCTACATGGCGAAGAAGCGTAAGCTCCGCGTAGGCGACAAACTGGCGGGCCGCCACGGTAACAAGGGTATTGTATCCCGTATTGTGCGTATCGAAGACATGCCATTCCTGGAGGATGGTACGGCTGTCGATATTGTGCTGAACCCACTGGGTGTACCTTCCCGTATGAACCTCGGGCAGATTTTTGAAACGGTACTGGGTTGGGCTGGCGAAAAACTGGGTATGAAGTATGGTACGCCAATCTTCGACGGTGCCAGCAAGGAAGAGATCGACGAGTACATTCAGCAGGCGGGCTTGCCTAGCCTTGGACAAACGTACCTCTTCGACGGCGAGACCGGTGACCGTTTCCATCAGCAGGCAACTGTAGGCGTGATTTACATGCTGAAGCTGTCGCACATGGTGGACGACAAAATGCACGCCCGCTCCATTGGGCCATACTCGCTCATTACGCAGCAGCCACTCGGTGGTAAAGCACAGTTTGGTGGGCAGCGTTTCGGCGAGATGGAGGTGTGGGCACTGGAAGCCTTCGGTGCTTCCAATATCCTGCAGGAATTGCTGACGATCAAGTCGGACGATATCAACGGCCGGGCAAAAGCTTACGAGTCGATCGTCAAAGGCGACCCTCTGCCGGACCCGAGCATTCCGGAGTCCTTCAACGTACTGGTGCACGAGCTTCGCGGCCTGGCACTTGACGTGAAGTTCGACTAAGCCTGGCTGGCCAGCAGCCTATCAAATAAGATTGTTTCACTGGGGCAGCTCTATTGCTGCCCCATACCAACAATACCATATGTCCTTTAAGAAACAGAATAATATTCAGACCCAAAACTTTGACAGTATCACCATCAGCCTGTCCTCTCCGGATGAGATTCTGGAGCGGTCCTACGGGGAGGTGCTCAAACCGGAGACGATCAACTACCGTTCCTACAAGCCGGAACGCGATGGTCTTTTCTGTGAGCGCATCTTCGGCCCGGTAAAAGACTATGAGTGTTACTGTGGCAAATACAAGCGAATCCGTTACAAGGGCATCGTTTGTGACCGCTGCGGAGTAGAGGTGACGGAAAAGAAAGTCCGCCGTGAGCGCATGGGGCACATCAAATTGGTGGTCCCGGTAGTTCACATTTGGTTCTTCAAGTCTTTGCCCAACAAGATTGGATACTTGCTCGGGCTTTCTTCCAAAAAGCTGGAGTCCATCATTTACTACGAGCGCTACGTGGTTATTCAGCCTGGTGTTAAAGAGGAAGAGGGCGTTGCTAAAATGGACCTCCTTACCGAAGAGGAATACCTGGAGATTCTGGATACCTTGCCGCAGGACAATCAAATGCTGGATGACGAGGACCCCAATAAGTTCATCGCCAAAATGGGTGCGGATGCCGTGCGTGATTTGCTGATGCGCCTTGACCTCGATCAGCTTTCTTTTGCCCTGCGCCACCAGGCAGCGAATGAGACGTCTCAGCAGCGTAAGTCTGAGGCGCTGAAGCGGCTGCGCGTCGTAGAGGCTTTCCGCGATGGCCTGACACGCATCGAGAACCGCCCGGAGTGGACCATTATTCAGTATTTGCCCGTCGTGCCGCCGGAATTGCGCCCATTGGTGCCTTTGGACGGTGGCCGTTTCGCAAGTTCTGACCTGAATGACCTGTACCGCCGGGTGATCATCCGGAACAACCGCCTGAAGCGCCTGCTCGAGATAAAGGCGCCTGAGGTCATTCTCAGAAACGAAAAGCGGATGCTGCAGGAAGCAGTGGACTCGCTGTTTGATAACTCCCGTAAGTCCAATGCCGTGAAAGCGGAGGGCGGCCGGGCACTGAAATCCCTGAGTGATATTCTCAAAGGTAAGCAGGGCCGTTTCCGTCAAAACTTGCTTGGTAAGCGGGTAGATTACTCCGGCCGTTCCGTAATTGTGGTTGGGCCCACGCTGAAGCTGCATGAATGCGGTATTCCAAAGGCTATGGCGGCAGAGCTGTTCAAGCCGTTCGTCATTCGTAAATTGATTGAGCGCGGTATCGTGAAAACGGTAAAATCCGCGAAGAAACTGGTTGACCGAAAGGACCCTATTATCTGGGAAATCCTGGAAAATATTCTGAAAGGGCACCCTGTACTGCTCAACCGGGCACCAACGCTGCACCGGTTGTCTATTCAGTCCTTTCAGCCTAAGCTGATTGAAGGTAAAGCGATTCAGCTGCACCCTCTGGTGTGCGGTGCTTTTAACGCCGACTTTGACGGTGACCAAATGGCAGTGCACGTGCCTCTGAGCCATGCTGCTATTCTGGAAGCACAAGTGCTGATGTTGTCTTCCCACAACATGCTGAACCCGCAGAACGGCTCCCCGATCACGCTGCCATCTCAGGACATGGTACTTGGGCTCTACTACATCACCAAAGAGCGCCGTTCCACGGATGAGATTAAGGTAAAAGGTGAAGGCCACCGCTTTTACTCACCCGAAGAGGTGATGATCGCCTACAACGAAAAGCAACTCGACTTGCACGCGTCCATCAAGGTCCGTGTCAAAGTAGAGGATGAAGAAGGCAACCTGGTCAACAAGCTGGTAGAGACGACTACCGGTCGGGTGATGTTCAATCAGGTCATTCCCAAAAGCGTACCGTTTGTCAACGTGTTGCTGACCAAAAAGAACCTGAAGCGCGTTATCGGCGACGTGATTGAACGGACCGACTTTGCCGTTACAGCGGATTTCCTGGATGCCATTAAGGAGATGGGTTTCCTTTGGGCTTTCAAAGGAGGTTTGTCCTTTAACCTGGGTGACCTCATCGAGCCTTCCGTAAAAATCAATACGCTCGAAGAGGCGCAATCTGAAGTTGACGAGGTCTGGGATAACTACAATATGGGTCTCATTACCAATAATGAGCGCTATAATCAGATTATCGATAAGTGGACTTACGCCGATAACCGGATCACGGATGTACTGATGAAGGAGCTGGCTTCGCACAAGCAAGGCTTCAACTCCGTATTCATGATGCTTGACTCCGGCGCCCGGGGCTCCAAGCAACAGATTAAGCAGTTGTGCGGGCTTCGTGGACTGATGGCTAAACCACGGAAATCGGGCGATACCGGTGGAGCGGTTATCGAGAACCCCATCCTTTCCAACTTCGTCGATGGGCTGTCCGTGCTGGAGTACTTTATCTCTACCCACGGTGCCCGGAAAGGTTTGGCGGATACTGCCCTGAAGACAGCTGATGCCGGTTACCTGACGCGTCGTTTGGTGGATGTTGCACAGGACGTTGTTATTCTAGAAGATGACTGTAATACCCTGCGTGGTATTGAAACGACTGCCTTGATCGACAATGACAAAGTCGTAGAGGACTTGCGTTCTAGAATTGCTGGCCGTTTCACCCTGCATGACGTACTGCATCCCGAAACGGAAGAGGTGATGCTGAAGGCAGGGGAATACATTACTGAGGCTATGGCTGCCAGGATTGAAGAATCCGAAGTAGAGTCGGTAACTATCCGCTCCGTGCTGACCTGTGATACCAAGCGGGGCGTATGCGCGAAGTGCTATGGCAAGAACCTGGCGACTGGCCGTAAGGCAGAAAGCGGAGATGCCGTAGGTATCATTGCCGCCCAGTCTATTGGCGAGCCTGGTACTCAGCTGACCCTGCGTACCTTCCACGTGGGTGGTATTGCTTCTGTATCCAAGTCGGAATCCGAAATCGTTTCCAAGAACGAAGGTAAGATTGAGTTCGATAGCGTGCGGACAACAGAAACAGTAGACGAGCCTGGAGAAGAGAAAGATATCGTACTATCCCGTACAGGTGAAGTGCGCATCGTTGATGCCAAGACCGGCAAACAATTTGCCAGCCACTACATCCCTTATGGCTCTAACCTCCACGTGAAGGAAGGGCAAAAGGTAAAGAAAGGCGATATGATTGCTGACTGGGACCCCTTCAATGCAGTGATTATCTCTGAGTTCTCCGGAGTGGCTAAATTCGAGTCTATCGAAGAGGGCGTGACCTTCCGCATTGAGCGGGACGATCAAACCGGATACGCAGAAAAAGTAATTGTTGAAAGCAAGAACAAGCGCAAAATCCCAACCGTCAAAATCGTAAGTGCAGATGGTGAGGAATTGCGTAGCTATAACCTGCCGGTAGGTTCTTACCTCTCTATTGATGAGGGGGATAATATCCGGGCGGGGCACAAGATCGCCAAGATTCCACGGAAGTTGGGTAAAATCGCCGATATCACCGGTGGTCTGCCGCGGGTAACCGAGCTTTTCGAAGCCCGTAACCCCTCCAACCCGGCGGTAGTGTCGGAAATCGATGGTGTGGTATCTTTCGGTAAGATCAAGCGCGGTAACCGCGAGGTGATGGTAGAAGCGAAAGATGGTCAGAAGCGTAAGTACCTCATTGGGCTTTCCAAGCACATCCTGGTACAGGAAGGTGACTTTGTTCGCGCAGGCACCCCTCTGTCTGATGGAGCGACTGCACCACGGGACATCCTGAATATCAAAGGGCCATTTGCCGTACAGTCGTATCTGGTCAATGGTGTACAGGAGGTATACCGGGCACAGGGTATCACCATCAATAACAAGCACATTGAAGTGATCGTGCGGCAGATGATGCGCCGCGTCCAAATTGAGGACCCGGGTGATACCAGCTTCCTCGAGGGCGAAGCAGTGGAGAAGTACCAGTTTCTGGAGCAGAATGACTGGATTTTTGACAAGAAGGTCGTGACGGAGTCGGGAGATTCCAATAAACTGCGACCGGGCCAACTCGTGACCTTGCGCCAATTGCGGGAAGAAAACTCTCAATTGCGCCGCAATGACAATGAACTGGTACAATACCGCGACGCCGTGCCGGCGACTTCAAGCTCGCTCCTGCAGGGTATTACCAAGTCTTCGCTGGGCACAGAAAGCTGGATTTCAGCCGCTTCTTTCCAGGAGACGACCAAGGTGCTCAGCACAGCCGCGATCGGCGCGAAGATGGACTTCCTCAACGGCCTGAAAGAGAATGTCATCGTAGGCAAGCGTATCCCGGCGGGTACGGGCATGCGCCAATACGACGAACTCTTCGTCACAACGATGGAGGCTCACGAAGAGCACGAAGCGAGCCGCAAGCAATTAGAAGAAGTTGCTGAAGAATAATTAACCTTCAGCATAAGACTGATACAAGCCCCCTCTCGGCCATCGTGCTGAGAGGGGGCTTTGATTTTCACCCCTTTGGTCTTAAGGCATTCTTTGAAAAATCCCTAAATTCCCCCAAAAAGATGATCAACCTAATCAGCGATACGGTAACGAAGCCTACGCCAGGCATGTTGGAGGCGATGCAGCGGGCGGAGGTTGGCGATGATGTGTTTGGCGACAGCAATTCCCAATTTAATACAAACCTCCCCCAAAACGGAGGGGGTTAAGAAC
>CAZNSK010000149.1:0-14039 GCA_964575505.1 uncultured Phaeodactylibacter sp. | reverse complement strand
TCGTCTCCGTAGCAGAAGTAGAAAAGCTGATGGGCGGCGATGCCTCCGGGCGGGTCAGCCGATGAAGATTTACGTTTCATACATTATTTTTGGTTTGGTTGCGCTGCGGCGCAGCCAAACATTTTTCAAAACGAATTTATGGCTACCTATTCTCGTATTAAAGTTGCCACTACAATGGCGGAGACGGGGTTGGTCCCCCTCTTTTACCACGCCGATGCCGCCCTTTGCCAGAAAGTGCTGAAGGCCTGCTACGATGGGGGCGCCCGCATCCTTGAATTTACGAACCGCGGGGATTTTGCCCACGAAGTTTTTGCCCAGCTCAACAAGTATGCGCTACGTGAACTGCCAGGGATGATGCTGGGAGTAGGTTCCGTGACCGATGCCGGCACTGCCAGCCTCTACCTCCAACTGGGGGCCAATTTTATCGTCACCCCTGTGCTGCGGGAAGATATCGCACTGGTCTGCAACCGCCGAAAGGTGCTTTGGTCGCCCGGCTGCGGCAGCCTGACCGAAATTGCCAGGGCGGAAGAACTGGGGGCGGAAATCGTCAAAGTCTTCCCGGGCAGCACCCTTGGCCCCGGCTTTGTCAAAGCCATCAAAGGCCCCTGCCCCTGGACCAGCATTATGCCGACCGGCGGCGTCTCCCCCGATCCGGACAACCTCAGAGGGTGGTTTGATGCGGGCGTTACCTGCGTAGGCATGGGCTCGAAGCTCCTATCGAAATCCCTGCTCCAACAGGGCGATTTTGAACAGCTCACCGAAGATGTAGCCCAGACCCTCGCCACTATCAAAGAATTAAAGCAAGGATGATGCAAACGAACCTGTGGATCCCCTTCGCCCTACTGCTACTCCTGATGAGCAGCTGCGGGCAACGGGAAGAGACAAAAGCAATTAAGCTGGCACATGGCCTGGATATTTCCCACCCCGTCCACAAAGGCATGGTCTACTTTGCCGAGCAGGTGGCAGAGCGCTCTGAGGGCCAGCTCCGCATTGACATTTACCCCAGTGGGCAGTTAGGGTCGGAGCGCCAGTGCCTGGAACTACTGCAAATTGGCAGCCTAGGGATGACCAAAGTCTCGGCTGCTGTGCTTGAAAACTTTGCGCCCCGGGTTAAAGTACTGGGCTTGCCCTATCTATTCCGGGACGACGAGCACGCCTGGAAAGTCCTCAACGGGGAGATTGGCAAATCGCTTTTGCTGGAAGCACAGAACTACTGGCTAAGGGGGGTCTGCTTCTACGATGCCGGCAGCCGCAGCTTTTACACCAAAAAACGGCCTATTGAGACGCCCGCCGACCTGGAGGGGCTGAAAATCCGGGTGATGAATAGCCAAACAGCCATGCAGATGGTCAAGTCGCTGGGCGGGGCGCCAACGCCGATTTCCTGGGGCGAACTTTACACGGCCCTTCAGCAGGGTGTAGTCGACGGCGCAGAGAACAACCCGCCGAGTTTTTATACCTCCCACCACTACGAAGTGTGCAAATACTATTCCATAGATGAGCACACTACCGTGCCCGATGTGATGCTGATTGGCACCAACACCTGGGAGCGCCTCACCCCACAGGAACAAGCCTGGCTGCAGGAAGCAGCCGATGCCTCGGTAACTTACCAGCGGGAAGTGTGGAACGAAGCAGAGGCCGAAGCCCTGGAGGCCGTCAAAGCGGCCGGCGTAGAAATTAATTATCCGGAGAAAGAGCCGTTTAATGAAGCCGTTGCCCCGGTGTATGAAGTATACCAGGACGACCCGGAGATTTACGAACTGATTCAACAAATACAAGCTATAGAATAATGCGCGCAAAAGTTGATCAATACGTAGGCTATTTTCTGGCCTTCCTCATGGCCGTTATGACCCTTGACGTCCTTTGGGGCGTCTTCACCCGCTATTTGGTAGGCTCCCAGAGCCCCTGGACCGAAGAGCTGGCCCGGTTCCTGCTCATCTGGATTGGCCTGCTGGGTGCTGCCTATGTGTCTGGCCAGCAGAAGCACCTGGCAATTGATATCCTGCCAGGCAGGCTTACCGGAGCCGCCAAAACCCGCCTGGAGGCATTTATCCGTTTGCTCATCATTGGCTTTGCCGCTACCGTGCTAATCGCAGGAGGCGCACGCCTGGTTTACGTTACCTACCGCCTGGGCCAGTATTCTGCTGCCCTGCAGGTGCCCCTTTCGGCGGTGTACGCCATTGTGCCCATCAGCGGGCTGCTGATTATCTTCTACAAACTATCCACCCCGGTGGCACCGGGGGAACCCACAAAACAAGAGGCTTAATATGGAAGTGCTGATCCTTGTCGTATCATTTATCCTATTGCTGGGCATTGGCGTGCCTATCGCCTGGAGCATCGGTATTTCCAGCCTTTTCACCATGTTAGTGAGCATACCCGCCATGCCAGCTTTTACTACAGTAGCCCAGCGGATGGCTACCGGGCTGGACAGCTTTGCCCTGTTGGCTATCCCTTTTTTCATACTGGCCGGGCAGCTGATGAACCGAGGCGGCATCGCCCGGCGGCTGATCGACTTTGCCAAATCCCTGGTGGGGGCCCTGCCGGGAGGGCTGGCGCATGTCAATATTATCGCAGCCATGTTATTTGGGGCGATCTCGGGTTCCGCCGTTGCTGCAGCCTCTGCTATCGGCGGGTTTATGGGCAAGCGCATGGAAGACGAGGGGTACGACAAAGAGTTTGGCGCTGCCGTCAATATCACCTCGGCGACGACCGGCATGACCATTCCTCCCAGCAACATACTCATCGTCTATTCTCTGGCCAGTGGGGGCGCTTCTATTGCTGCGCTGTTTTTAGCAGGCTACCTGCCTGGTTTGCTCACGGGTTTATTCCTAATGATTGTAGCGGCAGTTTGGGCCAAGCGTAAAGGGTATCCGGTTGGGGAACGGAGCCAGCTCAAAGTCATCCTCCGTACCTTCTTGGAAGCCTTGCCCAGTTTGCTTTTGCTGATTATCGTGATCGGTGGCATCGTGGTCGGCATTTTTACCGCTACGGAAGCCTCCGCCGTGGCCGTATTGTACTGCCTGGTCCTCGGCTTTTGGTACCGGGAGTTCAAGCTCAGTGATATGCCAGAGATCCTGCTTCAGGCCGTAGGCACCACGGCGATCGTCATGCTGCTGATTGGCACCTCCATGAGCATGTCCTGGATTATGGCCTTTGAGAATATCCCGCAGCAAATTACGGCCCTTCTGCTTTCGGTAAGCCAAAACCCTGTGGTCATCCTGCTCATTATCAATATGATTTTGTTGTTTGTGGGGGTATTCATGGATATGACCCCGGCGGTCCTCATTTTCACGCCTATTTTCCTGCCGGTGGTACAGGAGATGGGCATGGACCCCATACACTTTGGGATCATTATGGTCCTTAATTTGTCAATCGGGCTGTGCACCCCGCCGGTAGGCTCCGTGCTTTTTGTGGGCGTTGGCGTGGCGGGCACGAGCATTCAACGCGTGATCAAGCCGCTACTGCCGCTGTTTATCGCTATGATCATTGCTTTGCTGATTGTGTCCTATGTGCCGGGCTTAAGCCTGTGGTTGCCTGCAGCATTCGGATACTAAAAAAGATTTATGAAAGCTGGATTCCTCATCATACACGAGAAAGATAATGTAGGCGTAGCACTTCGGAAGCTGCCCCGGGGCGAACGGGTCGAAGCCGCCGGCCGGGTGTTAACCCTCGCGCAAGACATACCCTCCAAGCACAAATTTACGCTAGAAGCGCTGGATAATGGTGCCCCGGTTTATATGTACGGCGTATTGGTGGGCAAAACCACCCAAGCCGTACCGGAAGGCGGGCTGCTGACGACCAGCAACCTTATGCACGCCGCAGCGGATTTTCAGATTGGCCAGGGGCAGCACCAATGGGCCCCACCGGATACTGCCGGCTTTGCAAACCGCACCTTCAACGGCTTCCGGCGTGAGGATGGCCGGGTGGGCACCCGCAACTTCTGGCTGGTCATCCCCCTGGTTTTTTGCGAAAACCGCAATATACAAGTCATCCGTGAAGCCATGGCAGAAGCCCTCGGCTATCCCACTGAACGGCAATTTGCGGTAGATACCCACCACTTGATACGCCGCTATCAGGCCGGTGCCGGCGCCAATGAACTATTGCAGGAAGATATCCTACGTGAAGCCGAAGACCTCAAAGCCAAGCGGGTATTCCCTCAGGTGGATGGCATCAAATTCCTGACCCATCAGGCTGGCTGCGGCGGGACCCGGGAGGATGCGGAAGCGCTCTGCCACCTGCTGGCAGGGTACATTGCCCACCCCAATGTGGCAGGAGCGACTGTCCTTAGCTTAGGCTGCCAACACGCGCAAATCGAGCTGCTCAAGCAGGCGCTCCACCGTATTGCCCCCGACTACAGCCGCCCCCTGTTTTTCCTGGAACAACAGCAGAGCGCCTCCGAACGGGCCTTTATTGCGGAAGCGGTAAAACAAACCTTTGTAGGGCTTATAACTGCCAACCAGTGCGAGCGTACGCCTGCCCCACTCCGCAAACTGACCCTGGGGCTGGAATGCGGGGGCTCAGATGGCTTCTCGGGCATTTCCGCCAACCCTGCGCTGGGGCATGCCTCTGACTTGCTTGTCGCGCTTGGGGGCACAGCTATTTTATCCGAATTCCCGGAGCTCAATGGCGTGGAGCAGGAATTGCTGAACCGCTGCCGGGATGACAAAACGGCCCAGAAGTTCTACCAGCTGATGCAGGCGTATGCACAAGCCGCCGAAGCCGTAGGCTCAGGTTTCGACTACAACCCCTCCCCGGGCAATATCCGGGATGGCCTGATTACAGATGCCATCAAATCGGCTGGCGCCGCAAAAAAGGGGGGCAACTCTCCAGTTACCGGTGTGCTGGACTACACAGAGCAGGCTACGGAGCCGGGGCTCAACTTGCTGTGCACACCGGGCAATGATGTGGAAAGCACCACGGGCCTGGCGGGTTCGGGGGCTACGGTCATCGTATTTACCACCGGATTGGGCACCCCTACCGGCAACCCAATTTGCCCTACGCTGAAAATGTCGACCAATACCGAATTGGCCCGGCGTATGCCCGACCTGATCGATATTGATGCCGGCAGCATCATCGAAGGCACAGATACGCCAGCTACAAAGGGGGCAGCTCTATTGGAACTTATCATACAGACGGCTAACGGCGAGGTAACACCCAAGGCAGCCCAATTGGGGCAGGATGATTTTATCCCCTGGAAGCGGGGTGTCTCCCTGTAAGTTAATACCCCAGGATTTCCAGCATGGATTCCGGGGACTGCTCTTCCTGGTACAGCTCGTCCACGAGGTTGCCCTGTGCATCTTTATACACCAGTATATGCTTAGGCGAAGGGATGAGGCAGTGCTTGATGCCGCCGAAGCCACTTATAGAGTCCTGGTAGGCCCCAGTGTGAAAAAAGCCCAGGTAGAGTGGCTCCGGATCCGTTGCCGGATAAGCTGGCAAGTAAACCTGGCTCTCGTGCACTTCTGAATTGTAATAATCGGAGTTATCGCAGCTCAGCCCGCCGATGTTGACTCGGCGGTAATCGTTTTGCCATTTATTGATGGGCAGCAGTATGAAACGCTCCCCAATGCCCCAGGTATCCGGCAGGGTGGTCATGAGCGAGTTGTCGATCATGTACCACATCTCGGAGTCGTTTTGGAGCTTTTGGCCCAGAACCGAGAAAACCGTCGCCCCGCTTTCCCCAACGGTGTACTTTCCAAATTCAGTGAAAATATCAGGCTCCGGGATTTCCTCTTCTTCGCAGGCTTGAGCGATGAGCCCCACAATTTCCTTTACCATGTATTTATAATCGAACTCGAAGCCCAGGGAATTGCGGATAGGCATGCCCCCTCCAATATTGATCGCCCGGAGGTCTTTGCTATTGCGCTTGAGCTCACAGTACAGCTTAATCGCCTTCTTCAATTCTCCCCAGTAGTACAAGGTATCTTTGATGCCCGTATCCACAAAAAAATGCAGCATGCTCAATTCGAACTTGTCATTGCCCTTGAGCCGCTCTTCGAAAAACCGCATGACATCGGCGTGCCGGATGCCCAGGCGAGAAGTATAAAATTCGAAATTGGGCTCTTCTTCCGTTGCCACCCGCAGGCCTATTTTGCAACGGCCCTTGACATGCTGCTCGTAGTAGTCAAGCTCCGCCATATTGTCGCATACAGGGATCACATTGGTGAAGCCATCGTTGATGAGCCCGGCGATGCGTTCCAGGTAAGCCCGCGTTTTAAAGCCATTGCAGACCACAATTGTCTTTTTGCTGAGGCGGCCCCGTTTGTGCAAGCGGCGCACCAGGTCGATATCAAATGCCGAGGAGGTTTCGATCTCTACTTCGTGGCGCAATACTTCATCGAGCACATGGCTGAAGTGGCTGCTTTTTGTACAGTAGCAGTAGTGGTATTGGCCCCGGTACCCCATAGATTTCATGGCCCGGGTAAACATATTGCGGGCTTTCTTAATTTGAGAACCGATTTTAGGCACATACGTCAATTTCAGCGGCGTACCGTACTTATTTATCAAGTGAATCATCGGTATACCGTTGAACATCAGGTACCCGTTTTCCAGGTCAAACCCTTCCTGCGGGAAATAGAAGGTTTGGTCAATGAGGTCGAAATAGCGGTTGGTAGCAGCCAATGGTCAAGTTTTTTATGGGCAAATACCAGAATTTGGGAGAAACCCTGCAAAGCTAGTTGGTTTGCACTAATAAGGAAGTTTCCCAGCTTAATAATTGTTTGATTTGAACGAGCAGGAAATTGGACAAGCGGCGATTTGACCTTACTTTGGCCCAAAATCTATTGATATGGACCAACCTGATGCGCTGCGGCTGGTAGCCGAATTCCACCGTACCTTCAAACACCCCGTTGAGCCTCAGCCAACTATACCGGCTGAAGACCGCTGCCGGTTGCGGGTCGCCTTGCTGGCCGAAGAGGTCAAAGAACTGGAAAAGGCGGTTGCTGACCAGGACCTCACTGAAATTGCAGATGCCCTGTGCGATATTCAGTACGTGCTTTCCGGGGCAATTCTGGAATTTGGCCTGGCTGGCCGCTTCAAAGCTTTATTTGAGGAAGTACAACGGTCTAATATGAGCAAAGCCTGCAAGACCCGTGCGGAAGCCGAGCAGACCGCTGCCTATTACCGGGAAGAAAGAGGGTTTGAGAGCTATATTGTGGAGGCCGATGGGCATTTCCTGGTCTACCGGAAAGAGGACCACAAAACCCTTAAATCCGTAGCGTATTCTCCGGCCAAGCTGGAGCCCCTGCTAAAATAGAAAGGCCACTCAATCCATCTGGCGCCTTGAAGCCGCTTTCACGCAGGCAGGCTCATGGGTGCAGTGCCGACAGTAAGGTGTGCTGGCCGGCGCGTTAAACATCAGACACCCACTTTAACAATTCACCCATATCAAACGGCTTGGTCAGGTAGGCTAAAGCGCCGAGGGCCTTGCCCCGGGCAATATCCTCCTTTTGAGTCGCAGCCGATAAAAAGACAAAAGGAATGGCCCGCAGCTCGGGGTCTTCGTTAGCTTTTGCTTTAAGCTCAAACCCGCTAAGCTGAGGCATTTTAACGTCACAAATAACCAGGTCTGGTTTTTCATCCCTTAGCAGTGCCAGGCCGCTTGAGCCGTTTTCGGCAATCAACACCTGATGGCCGCTAAGTTCCAGGTACTCTTCAATGTTTTCTCTGATGTTGGGCGTATCTTCTATCAACAAAATTTTTTTCATAGTGCCCCTTGTTTAAACCACCGCCGACGGCTCGGCAAATTATTGCTCATTCAGCGAAAGTGACTTCGCAAACAGCCGGCGTAGTTCAGCACGAGTGGGGTTTTGCTTGCCATCAAAGAAAACTTTGCCATTTACAATTATGGCGGGAATAGAACTCACTCCTGAGGAGAGGATGGTCTCAATATCCATCACCTGTTCGATCGGAGCAGCGAGCCCAAGCTCCTGCACCACCACCTCCAGCTGACGAAACAGCTGCCGGTGCCGGCTATTGCCCAAGCCTAGTACGGTTATTCTTTCCATGCTCCATTTCTTTTTTATCTGACAGCAAGGTGCAACAATTAATGGCATGGGGTGCATGACATTTATCAAGAAGGCTTTTGAATTATATCAGTCAAATCCCTGCAACAAGCCAGTTTTATCGGGTTTTGGATTTGGAATTAGCCTTTGGGGGTTTATATTTACGATATTAATTTTACCAGCTGTGCCCAATTCACCTATGCATCAGTCCAAACATTCTGAACTATCTGCCGCTACAACGCTTGATTTTGAAAGCTTCATGAATCAGCATATCGGTGGGTTGATCTCCATAAGTACAGATGGCAGGATCACGGGCCTGGACACAGCTGCCGCCAAGGCCTTGGGGTACGACATAGGCGAACTTAAGGGCAAAAGCATTCACAAATTCCTCTCGGGCCTGCAACTGCCAGCCTCCTTTTCCCCAAAGGAGTACCACGGCCGGGCCACCATCGAAGGCAAAGAGGCGGTCAGAGAACTCACCTACACCATACGCGGAGGATGGGGCACCGAAACGGATGCCTACTTCCTGATTCTGCATTTTGAAAACTCCATCTCCAACAGCTTGTCGCTTTACCGGCATATGTTTGAATGGATTCCCACCGGATTGCTGATTTACAGTACTAAAAAAGACGAGGTCGTCACTTGTAACCAACGCCTGCTAGGGATGCTTCAGCGGCCCGACCGAGCGGATGCCCTACAACAAACAGGGCTCAGCCAGGCCCTCAGGCCGCATCTGCGCAACCTGGAACGGAACCGGGAGCATCAATTTGAAATCTGCCTGCAAAGCCCGGAGGGCGAGCTGATATACCTGCAAGCGATTACCGCGCTGATACCTGCCCTCGACAAAAGCCTGACCCTGGTCCTCCTTCAGGATATCACCCAACAAAAATCGGACGCGCAAGCCCTTAAAGAGAACCGCAACACCCTGGAAGCCATTATCAGCAACGCGGTAGACGGCATTATCATCATTAATGACCGGGGGCAAATACAGATGACCAACGAGGCTACTACCCGCCTTTTTGGTTATACCCGGGAGGAAATGCTGGGGCAAAACATCCGCATGCTCATGCCGGAGCCTCACCGCAGCCTGCACGATGGCTACCTGAGCAATTACCTGAAAACCGGCGAAGAAAAAATTATAGGCGTGGGCCGGGAAGTACAGGGGCAGCGCAAAAACGGCGAATGCTTCCCCTTCCGCCTGGGCGTAAGCCGAATCGAAACGGAACAGGGGTTGCTTTTCACCGGAGTCATCCACGACCTGACGGAAGAGATGCGGGCAAAGGAAAAAATCATCCGCCTCAACCGGGAACTGGAACAAAAAGTGGAGGAGCGCACCGAAAAGCTAACCGAAGTTGTCAATAAACTGCTGCAATCGAATGTAGCGTTGGAGACTCAAATTAAGGAGCGGAAGGCAGCGGAAGAAGCGCTGCGCAAAAACGAAGAGGAGCTCCGCCAGGCCCTGGAGCGGGAAAAAGAGCTTAGTGAGCTAAAATCCCGCTTCGTGTCTATGGCTTCGCACGAGTTCCGGACGCCGCTGACCACCATTGCATCCTCCTCTGAGCTCATCAAACTCTACACCGATGCCGCCCAACAGGAAAAACGAGAGAAACACCTGCGCCGCATCCAATCGGCCGTGACGAATCTTACAGGTATCCTGGGCGACTTCCTATCCCTCAGCAAACTGGAAGAGGGCAAAATCCATAATGTGCCTACCGAAGTAAACCTTGGGGAGCTGTTCGAGGAGGCACTAGATGACATCCATGTTTTGCTGAAACCCAATCAAACCATTGAAAAGACCTTCGAAGGCTTAGACCAGCCTGCTAAAATCGACAAAAAAATCCTGAAGAATATTTTGCTCAACCTGCTCTCCAACGCTATCAAATATTCCGACGCAGGCTCCACGGTATGGCTTAAAGCCCAGCACGACGGCCATCAGCTCATAGCCAGCATCCGGGACGAAGGCATCGGCATACCGGAAAGCGACCAGAAACACCTGTTCAGCCGCTTTTTCCGGGCCGATAATGCTGTCAACATTCAAGGCACGGGCCTGGGGCTCAATATCGTGCACCGCTACCTCAACCTGCTCGGGGGCCATATTGATTTTGAAAGCATGGAGGGCAAAGGGACCACATTTACCTTTGAAGTCCCCGTTGCCCACCCGCAGTAAGCCTTTATTCGGACAAATCCTTGGCCTTGAGCACGAGCTCCAGGAATTCAGCCCGGTACCCATTGGGGTCGTACCCGGTGGCGGTACCACACCACTCATAGATTTGCTCGAAGCTGGTTTCCCCCCTGTATTCCGAATCCCGCAGCAACAAACCAAAGCTCGCTACGCCGGCTGCAAACCGCATGTGGCTGGAGGCGTCGTAAAAAGCCTGGTTGCTGTCATTAACATCCAAAGTTAGCAGAGTGCTTTGATCCGAGTCGGGCAACTTGTAGCGAAAATCGATGCTGAACGAAGGCGTCAGCAGACTGCTCCCGCCATTCGCCGGCTTGATTTCGTAAAGGGCGGTAATAGACTGGCCGGAGCCGATTTCTCCGGCATCTTCCTCGTCGTCTTCAAAATCCTCGTTGTCCAGCACCCGGTTTTCGTAGCCGATCAGGCGGTAAGCTTCCACCACTTCCGGGTTGAAGGTCACCTGTACTTTCACATCCTTGGCTACGTAGTAAAGTTTGCCAATTTCTTCTACCATGACTTTGCGCGCCTGATTGAGGTTATCGATGTACTCGTAGGTGCCGTTCCCGTTGTTGGCAAGCTGCTCCATCCCCTCATCGTTAAGGTTGCCGGTGCCGAAACCAAGGACGGTAAGAAAAACACCCAGTTCCCGCTTTTCCTCGATCAGCGCAACGAGTGCTTCCCGGCTGGAAGGGCCCACGTTGAAGTCGCCGTCTGTTGCCAGAATGACCCGGTTGTTGCCGCCCTCGATGAAGTTATTCTGGGCAATCTCGTAAGCTGTGATAATTCCCTCTGCCCCGGCAGTGCTCCCCCCGGCAGACAACCCGTCTATCGCCTCCAGGATAGTGGCTTTTTGATCACCGGGAGTGGCAGGCAGCAACAAACCAGCGCTACCGGCGTAAGTTACAATAGCCACGCGGTCTTCCGCGCTCAGCTCGTCCACGAGCAGGCGGAAACCCTCCTGCAGCAAGGGCAGCTTATTGGCTGCTCTCATCGACCCCGACACATCAATGAGGAAGACCAGATTAGCGGGTGGCACCTCCTCTTTTTCGATGGTCTCCCCTTTGATGCCGATCCGGATGAGCTTATGCTCCGGAGCCCAGGGGCAACGGCTTACCTCTCCGTTGAGGCCGATGGGGTGCTGCCCTTCCGGCACGGGGTAGTTGAAATCAAAATAATTGATCAGCTCTTCAGTGCGGACGGCACCCGGGGGCGGTAAAATGCCATCGTTCAGGAAACGCCGCACATTGCTGTAAGAGGCCCCGTCTGCATCAATTGAAAAAGTTGAAGTGGGTTCTTCCGCCGTTTCCACGAAGGGGTTTTCGATAATCTCGGCGTACGTTTCCTCCTCGGGGTTGTAACTGGGGTTGACCCCCGAAACCCCGTTATCGCCACGGCTAAGACTAACGTCATTTTCTTCGTAGGAGCAACCGTATAAAACAGCAGCCGACAGAAACAACAATAGGTATTTTCTCATGACTAATCTTTTTGGTGCAGTGGCTCCGCAAATGCTACTTGGCTGCTACAACCGAATAGTGCAGTCCAGGGCAGGCAGCTTCACCCCTGCGTAGGTGAATAGTTGTTGTTATAGTCGGGCTCGCAAGGCAGAAGGGTTGGGTCTGTTTATCTAATTAGGCCTTGAGTTGGGCGAAAAGGCTTCCGCGTTGGGCAATTCTTACTTAATTTCGCTTTCTCAAACTGGAAAAATGAATTGGAGAAACATCGACTATAAGGAAGAGGCTGAACAGTTTCGCTACACCGTAGCTTCCTTTCCATACACTGCCCGCTTCATCGTCCGGGAGCGCGTCTGGGAAGGGTTTTGGAAGTATGGCTGGTTTTCCCGTATTCTGACACTGACTGCCATTTTGATCGGCCTGAACATGATCGGCAACCTGTTTTCTTTTTTCTCCGGCCTGACGTCTGGCAGCTACCACCTATCCCTGAGCGGAGCGAGCAGTTTTGCCCAGGGCTTGTACGAGAACAGCATCGGCTTCCTGACTGGCAGCGGCAGCCGGTTCCTGATGCTGGTGCTCCTGGAAGTCATTATTTTCCACGCTTCCCGGAAAACGCTGCACATTATTGCGGGCAAGGAGAGCAAGTCGAGCTTCAAAGATTTTCTCAATGCCCAAGTCCGCATGCTCATCGTTAGCGGCTACGCCTGGGTAATGACGCTGGTGCTAGCCATACCGGTCAAAATTTTCTTCGGGATATTTGAATTCCTCGATTTTCTGAAAAGCCCCCTGCTTTTCCTGCTCGAAGCTTTTTTCCTCGGGTTCTCCATCGTTGACAACTACCAGGAGCAATACGGTCTGAGCATTAAGGAAAGTGCCAACTACGCCATTGAGCACCTTGGCATCAACCTGGCTATTGGTATTGTAGTGCGCGTTTTGTTCTGGATCCCCGTCGCCGGGCCTATCCTTGCGCCCCTCCTGGCCGCCGTTGCTGCGACGATTGTGATGTACGAAGAGAGTAACCTCCACGAAGCGGCTGCCGATGCAGCCGCCGCTGATTTGGTAAGTTGAATGCCTCTGCATATGCTCCGGATTTTGTAAATTACCCTCCAAACAAATAACAATAGTTAGTTATGAAATTGCAGTTTATTCTTTCCTTGATCCTTGCCGGGTTGACGATTTTGCCGTTGAGCGCGCAGGTCGACCTGATCGATAAAGTCAAGGACAACCAAAGCGAAAATGCCAAAGCGGGCTTCCGCTGGACCCCCGTGGTTGACTTAGAGCGCACCTCTGTCAAGAATCAGGGCGCCTCGGGCACTTGCTGGAGCTACAGTTCCAATTCTTTCCTGGAATCCGAAATGATACGAATGGGCAAGGAGCCGGTAGACCTGGCAGAGATGTTTACCGTAAGGAATACCTATGAGGAGAAAGCAGACCGCTACGTGCGCCTGCACGGCAACCTGAACTTCGGGCAGGGCGGCGCACTGCCGGATGTAATCGATATGTACGGCAAGTACGGAGCGGTGCCGCAATCGGTGTATGCAGGCTTGAATTATGGCTACGACTACAACCGGCACGGAGAAATGGAGTCTATCCTGAAAGGCATGCTCGATGCTGTCATTGAAAACAAAAATAAGCGCCTCTCCCCCGTCTGGAAAACCGCCTACAATAAAGTGCTCGATGTGTATCTGGGCGAGCACCCCGAATCTTTTGAATACATGGGCAGAGAATATACCCCAAAGTCCTTTGCGGAGGAAGTCGTAGGCGTGCAGGCTGATGACTACATACAGATTACAAGCTGGACCCATCACCCTATGTACGAGCCCTGTGTGATCCTCGTACCTGACAACTGGACCTACGGCACCTCGTATAATGTCGCTATGGAGGATATGATCGATATCATCGACCATGCCCTTGAGAATGGCTATTCGATCTCCTGGGCGGCCGACGTCAGCGAAAAGTACTTTTCCTGGAAGAACGGCATCGCCTATGTTCCCGAAAAGGACTACTACGAGATGTCTGCAGAGGAGCGGGAAAATATGTTTAACGGCCCGAAACCCGAAGCGGAGATCACAGTAGAAATGCGGCAGGAAGCTTATGACAATTACAGCACGACCGACGACCACGGGATGCAGATTGTCGGCATTTCCAAAGATCAGAATGGCAAGGAGTGGTACCTGGTCAAAAACTCCTGGGGCACGGGCAATGATTATGAAGGTTACCTTTACGTCAGCAAAAATTACGTGCGGTACAAAACCCTGTCTTTCCTGCTTCATAAGGAGGCAGTGCCAGGGTCGTTGCGCAAAAAAATGAGCCTGTAGCTCACGGGCGTATACCATACCGATTGGCTTTGCCCTGACCTGGCGAAGCCTGGGATACGCAGCGAATGCCAAAGTGTAGGGAACAACCATA
>CAZNSK010000148.1:0-14520 GCA_964575505.1 uncultured Phaeodactylibacter sp. | reverse complement strand
GCAGCAGCTCTTCTTCGATGCTATACCGACGACGAAGTGATTTCCCCGATTATAAAGCCGGAGCAAAAATGACTTCGTGTCGGTATAGGCAGTAAAACTACTTATTCTGGTTTGATCAGCTCAGCCTGTTTGGCGTAAGCACCAGATTTTAGCTTCTCAGAAATCGCGGTGAACGCTTCGATCGTCTGGTCGATATCATCCTGATTGTGTGCGGCGGTCGGAATGAGACGCAACAGGATCATACCCTTTGGAATCACCGGGTACACCACTACAGAGCAGAAGATATCGTAGTTGTCGCGCAGGTCCTTCACCAGCACCATTGCCTCCTCTACAGAACCGTGCATGTACACTGGCGTCACGCAGCTGGAGGTGTTGCCGAGGTCGAAACCACGGTCGCGCAGGCCTTTCTGCAGATTATTGGCATTTTCCCAAAGCTTGTCTTTAAACTCAGGGCGGGTGCGCAGCATCTCCAAGCGCTTGATGTTACCGATAGTCAATGGCATCGGCAACGACTTGGCGAAAATCTGAGAACGGAGGTTATAGCGCAGGAACTCAATCACTTCGCTATCGCCACCTACGAAGGCACCGATGCTCGCCATAGACTTTGCAAATGTGCTGAAGTAAAGGTCGATTTCATCCTGTACGCCCTGCTCTTCGCCAGCGCCCGCTCCGGTGGCACCAAGGGTACCAAAGCCGTGGGCATCGTCTACCAGCATACGGAAACCATATTCTTCCTTGTGGGCTACAATTTCCTTGAGGATACCCTGATCGCCGCGCATCCCGAATACGCCCTCAGTGATGACAAGGATACCGCCGCCGGTTTGCTCCTGGAATACTTTTGCCTTCTTGATTTGCTTTTCAAAGCTCTCAATATCATTGTGTTCGAAGGGCAGGCGCTTGCCAATGTGCATGCGTATGCCGTCGTAAATGCAAGCGTGGCAGTCTTTGTCGTAGACCACGATGTCCTTGCGCGTCAGCAGGGAGTCTACAATAGACATAATCCCCTGATAACCAAAGTTGAGCAGGAGTACTTCCTCTTTTTTTACGAACTCGGCCAGGTCTTGCTCCAATTTTTCGTGGTAAGAAGTCTCACCAGACATCATCCGGGAGCCCATTGGGTAAGCCAAGCCCCAGTCGCGGCTGGCCTCTTCATCCACTTTACGAATTTCCGGGTGGTTGCCCAGGCCCAGGTAGTTATTGACGCTCCAAACGATTTTCTCTTTGCCCTGGAATTTCATGCGGCTGCCCAGCTCCCCTTCCAGCTTGGGAAAGGTGTAATAGCCATGTGCCGTACGGGACCACTTGCCGAGTGGGCCTCTGTCTTCCAAAAACTTTGCAAATAAATCCATAGAGAATTGATTTGATGATGATTACCAGACCTTTTCGGCCTGCTCTTCGTCCACCCATTGCCCCCAGCGGGCATTGTAGGTATGGACCTTGTTGGTTGGTTGGTTGGTGGTGTCCACTACGGGCAACCCTTGATTGACCCACTCAAAAATACTGCCGTATAGATTGTGCACGTTGGTATACCCCCGTTCCCGGAGCTTTTCCGCTACTTTTTCACTGCGGTAACCGATTGAGCAGTACAGCACCACCTTACTATCTTTAGGCACTCCTTCGAGCGCTTGTTCTTCTAGATCGTCGTAACCAAGGAAGCGGGCGCCTTCAATATGGCTCACCTCATATTCTTCCCGGTTGCGGGCGTCAAAGATATAAACTTCCTCCTGAATATCCCTAACCTCCTGAACCCCAATTGTTGGCACGCTAAAGCTCAGCATGCTGCTGATTTTCTGGTCGAATTCAGGATTGCGCACCGGCGGGCGGTCTTCAGGCGGCTGTGTGCAGCCCGGGCGACCCAGCATCAGCACGCCAATGATTATGGAAAGAAAACGCATAGTTTTTACTTTTAAGTGACGAAAACTAGTGCGACTAGTCCGAAATAGCACAGCGTATTTCACGCTTGGGCGCCCTGGTTTTACTGGGTTTCTTCGGTTAGTCATTTCTGAAACACTCCACTAGAGCTGAAGCGGGCCTTTACCAACTCGGTCAGCAATCCAGCGCCCGTCTTCACAGTATGGTACCAATTCGGCATGGATAAAGTTTTCAACTTCTTCCTTTATTCGATCCGGGAAGAACAAATGCAAATTCGGCCCGGCATCCAGGCTGAAGTACAGTGGGTGTCCAGTTTCCCTACGATACGACTGTACCTTATTTATTAAGGTTAGGGTAGGAGGCTGCAATAGAATATAGGGCGGGTTGGAAGCCATCATAAGCGCATGCAGGGTGAGTGCTTCACTCTCTAGTATCCGGCCAAGATGTTCCTCATCACCAGTGCGAAGGGCGCTCAATAAATCGTGCATGTGCTGCCGAGCCTGCTGATACCGGTTTGCTGCATAAATGTTGCCTTCCATAAGACCATGCCCAGCCCGGCTGGACACTGCCTTTTCTCCTTTGCTTACGACAAGAATGGCATCGTGGTATGTCTTGAATACCTCGTGCACCTGATCGGCTATAGGTATAGCATACAGATCGGAAGACCCTGGCACTTCCCCCATTTCTCCCCACATTGCCAGCCCATCGTATACAGACCGGCTGGCACTGCCCGAGCCCAGGCGGGCCACATAGGAAGCCTTTTGCCGAAAGGCATCATCGTCACTGAGCGTGCCGAACAGCTCATCCTCTATAGAGCACAGGCACAAGGCTAAAGCGCTCATGCTCGATGCAGAGGATGCAATGCCGGAGGAGTGGGGGAAGGAATTGGTAGACCGTATGGTCCAGTCCAATTGGGTGAGGAAGGGGAAAATATCTGTAATACTTTTCAGAAAGTGCTTTACTTTTTCGGCAAAGGCAGGGTTTGGGGAACCCTCAAAGTAAAAATCGAGCGCAATGCCCCGGTCGGCACCTTTTTTGGGGGTATACGCTACCTCGGTCTCCGTGTAGGCGCGGTCGAGCGTGAAGCTGATAGAAGGGTTGCGGGGCAATTGCCGCCCGTGCTTGCCCCAGTACTTGACAATGGCCAGGTTGGAGGGGCTGCGCCATATTACACTGCCAGCTTTTATTTTGCTGCTCTCGACAATAAGCTTTGGGTTCTTGTAGTCCGGTGCCATACATTTTGTTTTGGATGCTGCAAAAGTAAGCTATTAACACGTACTCTGGTTCGAATAGCCCGAATTACCTGATCGTTCACTGGCTTGATGCATTTGCCCTACTGAGCCTGAGCGCTTCCGACCATTCTTCTACCCAACGCCAAATCCCCTGGTTTCGGTTCAATGCATTTGAGCGCGCGGCTGATGGCCTCGAAATTTTGCACTTTCCTGCTTTTTTCGTCAACTAACGCGCTTCCTCGCTGTCTTTTTTTCACCACTTGCTTAGACCTGACCCGCTCACACCCTTTTCACAAAATCTTCAAACCAAAACCGCAGCATGAACCTACGTCCCTTTTTTCTTCTGCTCCATCTTATTCCCTTAACGCTAAGCGCGCAGCAGGAATGGGTGCCCGTGGACCCTTTGATCAATAATGTCGTGACGGACCACTCTTATGCTTTCGCCCTGGAGGGCAAAGGCTACATAGTAGCGGGTGGAAATGCTTTTAATTACTTTGACTTTTTTTACGAATATGACCCTGAGGCAGAAGCCTGGATACAGCTTGAGGACTTCCCGGGCGGCCCTCGTGGCTTTGGTATCGGGGACACCTGGAACGGTAAAGCTTACTTTGGCTTTGGCTTCAGTGGTTCGGCATATATGCGCGACCTATGGGTTTTTGACCCCCAAACTGGCGAATGGGCAGAGCTGGCCCCCTGCCCTTGCGAAGCCCGCATCCACCCGGCCTTCATTGCACATAATGACAAGATTTTCGTGGGGATGGGCAGTTCGGCAAATGGCAACCTGAACGACTGGTGGGAATACGACATGGCCACCGATAGCTGGAGCCAGAAGCCGGATTTTCCGGCAGCGCCCCGGCACCACCCTTTCCAATTTGGCATCGGCGAATACGTCTACGCAGGCTTCGGCCATGGCGACAACTTTATATCTAACAGATGGTACCGCTACGACCCAGCTACCGAAGCGTGGGCGCAAATGGCGACCTTGCCGGCAGAAGGACGGGTAGCCGGCACACAATTCTCTTATAACGGCCTGGGGTACGTACTAAGCGGCGACGGTGCAGACCACACCTCTATGGAAGAAGGCGAGTTTTGGTCCTATGACCCGGAGCTGGACCAATGGGAAGCGCTGCCGCCTCATCCGGGGGTATCGCGATGGGCACCCGCTTCCTTTGTATTAGATGGCTGGGTCTATTTGCTAAGTGGCCCCACCAATATCAATGGCAACCTTAACTACCTCCCGTTGGATAACTACCGCTACCAGTTGGACCCCATCAGCAACACCCGGAAAGCGCCCGCTAACCACGCTGCGCTGTTCGACGTTTATCCAAACCCTTTCGCGGCTCAGGTCCAGTTTGACTGGCAAACTAGCCAAAGGGAAGGCTTAATCCGTATAGCCAACCAAAAAGGGCAAGTTGTTTTTCAGGCTTCCGTTTTCCCCAATGTGCTAGACCTGAGTTTTCTGCCCGCCGGTATGTATGAAATCGAGGCTATAGCCGGACAAGAGCGTACGCTGAAAAGAGTTATCAAGCAATAGCAAACGGGCCGGGCAGGCCTTAGTGCAGTTTTCAAACCTATCGAAAAGGGGGCTCCGGCCCCTTTTTGTTTTTAAAAGACTATTTAAGGATATACTTTTCTACTATTTTTTTGACAAAACCTTATTTCAAATTTATTTTTTTTCAAATAAAATCAATAAAAAAAGGGGGTTTGGAAATAATATTCCGGAAAACATGTATTTATTGCTTTGACAAATCGGTCTTTTTGTATTTGCCTGCCACCTTTCCTACCCTCATCTTTGTGCTGTAATCAAAAGGGAAATACTAATCCCGATCAGTATTTTAAAATTGTTTAAACTTCTATTTGTGCTATGAAAAATTTGATAATTGGAGCGCTTGCGCTTATCGCTGCCCTAACCCTTGGCAGCTGTAACCTGCTTGACGACAACAGCGACCCGAACGGCAGCCCATTTTCCACTTTTACGCTTCACAAAGCCGTTTGCTCCGATGTGGCCAACTGCTTTATAACCAGATTAGCTTAAAAAAGCCCCATTATTTTCGCCTGTATAAGCCCTTGCTACAGTCCAAATTGATTTACGCAAAGCATAGGGCGGTTGACCCCTGCCAAACGGATTGGTTACGAACAATTATACCGAAAATAAATTATCTATAAAAAACTGAAGAACAGACTCTTGATGAATAAATATAGATAAAAAACAATATGCAATGTAATTTCAGATAACCCGCCGGCATAAATTCAGTATCAGGGGTGATTTTAACATTTTTGCAAAAAAAAGAGCAGCCTCGATGTAAAAGGCTACTCCTTTTTAGTTTTATCAAATCAGCACATCAATTCGTGCCTTCTTCTTTTTCCTTCGCCCGCCGGGAGCGCTGCATTGGGTTTTCCCCTCCGCCCCAGCGGCTCGTGCCCCGGCGCTTAAACATTTCAAAACGGTTCAGCTGGGTGCGGGGTGGATAATAATTATTGCCTGTATCCACATCTGCAGTTTCCAGGTAGGGGTCCAACACAATCTGTGCGACTCGTTTTTCTGTAACGAATACTTTGCTGACCACCTCATCGTTCATCCGCCAGATTTCGGCCGGGATATAGTGGTCTTCCTCTGTACCATCTTCAAACTGCAACCGAACGATAATCGGCATGACCAGCCCTCCCTTATTCCGGAAGGTCAGCTCATAGAAATGCTGCCCGGTTTCCAGTAGCGTACGCTCCTCTGCTGAAAGGCTGTTCAGGTACCTGTCGTAAGCTTCTTTGTCCAGAATATCGATATCCAACGGGTCGTAGTCAGTATAAAAATCGCGAAGGGAAGGATCTAACTCGTCCTGTGTTTTTTCAATCGCTTGTTCGTTACGGATACTGCTGATATACCTTGGCGCCTCCTCTCTTTGTTGCTTTGAAATCTCGCTTTCGGCCAGGGGCTCTTGTGTATTGAGCCGGTAATACTCAACATCTTCCAGCGCGATATCGACATGATCAGTGGTAAAGAACCAACCCCGCCAAAACCAGTCGAGATCCACTGCCGACGCATCCTCCATTGTCCGGAAAAAATCAGCCGGCGAGGGGTGTTTAAATTTCCACCGGTTGGCATACACCTTGAACGCATAGTCAAAAAGCTCCCGCCCCATGATCGTCTCCCGGAGGATATTGAGGGCAGTTGCCGGTTTGCCGTAGGCGTTATTACCAAACTGATAGATGGATTCCGAGTTGGTCATGATGGGCGTAATTTTGGATTTATCGCCCTTCATGTAATCTACAATTTTGTAGGCAGGCCCGCGGCGGCTCGGGTAATCGCGTTCCCATTGCTGCTCTGCGAGGTACTGCAGAAAAGAGTTCAGCCCTTCGTCCATCCAAGTCCACTGCCGCTCATCAGAATTGACAATCATGGGGAAATAATTGTGGCCGACTTCGTGGATTATCACCCCAATCATCCCGTACTTCACCCGCTCACTGTAGGTACCGTCTTTTTCGGGCCGCCCGAAGTTGAAGCAAATCATAGGGTACTCCATGCCAATTGACTTGGCATGTATCGACCAGGCAACGGGATAGGGGTAATCGAAGGTGTAATGAGAGTACCATTTTAGCGTATGCGCTACTGCTTTGGTAGAATAACGCTCCCACAACGGGTTACCCTCTTTGGGGTACATTGACATCGCCATCACCACGCTGCCATCGCTTTGTTCTACCCCCATTGCATCCCAGATAAACTTCCGGGAAGAGGCAAAGGCAAAATCCCTCACATTTTCAGCTGCGAACTTCCAGGTTTTTGTTTTGGCAGACTTTGTTTTTTCGTTTTCCCGGGCTTCTTCTTCGGAGTAAATGATCACCGGTGTTTCCCGTTCCGCCATTGCTTCTTCCAGTTTTTTCCGTTTATCCCGGGGCAGGATGTCAGCGGCATTCTGCAAAGTGCCGGTGGCAGCTACGAGGTGGTCAGCGGGCACCGTAATATTCACCTCATAATCGCCGAAGGGCAAGGTAAATTCGCCCCGGCCTAAAAACTGTTTGTTTTGCCAGCCCTCTACATCGTTATATACCGCCATGCGGGGGAAAAACTGAGCTATTGTGTACAGGTAGTTATCATCCTCCTCGAAATATTCATACCCGGAACGGCCGCCGATTTCCATGCGGTCATTGATGTTGTACCACCATTTTATTTTGAAAGTAAACTGTTCGCCCGGCTGAATAGGAGCGGGCGGGTCGATCCGCATCATGGTCTTGTTGACGATGTGGGGCAGGGGCTTATTGTTTGCATCCCGTACGTAGTCTAGCTTAAAGCCACCGTCGAAAGTAGGCGTAAGCCGCTTCAATTGATCAGAAGACATCCGGTCTTTGATTTCGCTTTGCCTTACTTTATAAGTATCCGAGTCCTTGGCCCGCATGTTTTGGTCGAGCTGTACCCAAATGTACCCCAAAGGATCCGGGGAATTATTAGTATAAGTAACTGTCTCTTCACCGTAGATGCGCTGACGCTCATCGTCTAGTTCCAGGTCAATGACATAGTCCGCCTTTTGCTGCCAGTAGGCATGGCCGGGTGCCCCCGCAGCATTGCGGTAGACATTAGGCGTAGGCAGCTCGTTGTACAGCTGCCTGAACTTATTGGTATTTGTATTTTCCTCTTGCGCCCAGCCCCATAGTGCCAAAAAGGACAGGAGCGGCAATAACAATAGCTGCTTCATACTAACTTAAATTTAGGTTATTCGTGCGGTTACAAAAGTAGTAGAATCAATGGTTTTTATAGGCCATTTAATTAAGTAGCCCTGGGGCAATTTTTCTAAATCCAGCTTAAGTGGAAAGGGCCTGACGCCACTCCGCTGATGCATAAAGTACCGTTTTTTAGAGCCCAGGAAGTGGAGCAAAACGCCCACTGCGAAGCCAATCTCAACAAGTCTTCTAACAGACAAGAGCGTTCTATGGTTGTATGTTCCACGTGGAACATAAAGTCGCCCGCAATACAGGCTCAACCAAGCTTAGCCTTATTATCAGGCCATTACCCCAGGTGGTTCAACAGCCAAGCCTTGACCTCTTTGTAGGAGGGCGGGAGCAAATCCGCCCTTTTATCACGTTGCGCCAATTCAGCAAGGCGCTGGGGCACCTTTATTTTCCGCCCGAGTATAGCTTCTACATCTGGCAAAAACTTAGCGGGGTGAGCCGTCTCCAAAATTACGCCATTGGTATCGGGCCGGGCTTGTTGGTATTCGTTGAGGGCCAGATAACCCACCGCGCCGTGCGGGTCGATGACATACCCGTAGCGGTCGTATACTTCTCTTACTGCAGCCCGGGTAGCTTCATCAGAATAGGCGTATCCGCTGATGGAAGCTTTCATATTGTTCCACGTGGAACGTTCCTCAAGATCATAGTAGAGGTCTTTCATACGGGCAAAGTTAGATGGGTTGCCGACGTCCATAGCGTTACTGAGCGTGCGCTGGGAAGGGCGGGGATTGTACGCTCCGGTTTCCAAATATACTGGCACCACATCGTTGGCATTAGTAGCAGCAACGAAGTGCTGCACCGGCAGCCCCATCCGCTGAGCCAGCAAACCAGCAGTCAGGTTGCCAAAGTTGCCGCTTGGCACGCAGAAAACGACGTTATCGGTATCCACCAATTGTTTGTAGGCTTCAAAGTAGTAGAAAGATTGTGGCACCAAGCGCGAAATATTGATGGAGTTTGCAGACGTGAGCCGGATGCGGCTTGTCAGCGCGGTGTCTAAAAATGCCTGCTTCACAATGGCCTGGCAGTCGTCGAAAGTCCCTTCAATTTCCAGGGCGCTGATGTTGTGCCCCAGTGTAGTCAACTGTTTTTCCTGTAGGTCAGATACTTTGCCCTGCGGGTAGAGGATGACCACCCGCGTCCCCGGCGTTTGGTAAAAACCCGCTGCTACAGCCCCGCCGGTATCGCCGGAAGTTGCGACCAGGATCACCAACTCCCCGGACTCCCCTTGATTGAAATAGCTCATAAGCTGAGCCATAAAACGAGCACCAAAGTCCTTAAAAGCCAGAGAGGGCCCGTGAAAAAGCTCCAGTACGTGCTGCCGTTCATTCAGGGAAACGACCGGCGCATCAAAATTCACGGCATGATCGGTAATGGCACGCAGGTCAGTATCCGGTATTGCGCCCTGAAAAAGGGTTTGGGTTACCGTAAAGGCAATCTCCTGAAAAGAATAACTTTTCAGATTTTGCAGGAAAGAGGAGGGCAGGGCAGGGATAGCTTCAGGCATATAAAGCCCGTTATCCGGCGGCAGGCCGCGCAATACAGCTTCCCGTAAACTCGTATAATGGCCTTTGCTTTTTGTACTGTACAGTCTCATAATCACTTGATAAGTTTGGCGCCTTCCCGGTTGATAGGGGAGACGAATAGGTCACACGCAATATCCCGCTGCTGAAAAACACGCTGCATGGCTTCACCCGCTGCCTGGGCTGAAGCAGCTCCCTTACAAAGGGCAAATACGGAGGGGCCGGCACCCGAAATGCTGCACCCGAGTGCCCCCGCCTGAATAGCCGATTGTTTTACTTCGGCAAAACCAGGTATAAGCTGTGCCCGTTGGGGCTCAATAATGACATCTTGCAAAGACCGCCCGATGAGGCCGTAATCTGATTCATACAGGCCTACAATTAGCCCGCCCAGGTTGCCGCACTGCCGGATACTCTGGGGTAGGGTAGTAGTAGGGCTGAGTACTTCGCGGGCATCTTTGGTGAGAATGCTGACATGCGGATAAGCTACCGCCGCATGCAGTTCTGCAGGGATGGGCAAGCGGTGCACGTCCAGCCCCTCATTGGACCGAATGAGGATAATACCCCCCAACAAAGCAGGGGCTACGTTGTCTGCATGGTAGGCCCCATCAGCGATTTGCTCGCCCAACACTGCGCAATGCAGGGTATCGAGCTTGGGCAATGGCATGCCAAAAAGCGCATTTATCGCCATTACGCCTGCAGCCGCACTCGCCGCACTTGAGCCCAAACCACTGCCGAAGGGCATCTTTTTATGGATTTCCAACTCGACCCCGGCTTCCGTTTGCCCAAATTGCTGCAACAACCGCAGGGCTGCGTAGCCTGCTGTATTCTTGGCGGCATCCAGGGGCAATTTACCCCCGTCGCCGGTAATACAACTGATGCGGAGGCCACGCCCATTCGTGCGCCGGGCGACCACCTCATCACCGGGTGCTTCCAGGGCCAACCCAAGGATATCAAACCCGACTGCTACATTAGCCACCGTAGCCGGCGCAAATACACGTACTTCCTGATTCATTAGCTGAGGTAGTTTCCGATAACGATGATCTCTGCAAATACGCCGGCGGCAGTAACTGCTGCGCCTGCTCCCGGCCCGCGTACCACCAAGGGCCGGTCTTTGTACCGTTCAGTCGTGAACACAATCATATTGTCGCTGCCACTGAGGCTGTAAAAAGGATGGCTGGGGCCTACAGCTTCCAGCCCGATCGTCGCCTTCTGCCCTTCCAGCTTGGCAATCATCCGCAAGGCTTTCCCAGCTGATTCTGCTTCTGCGCGCAGGGCTTCAAAGTGGCCATCCGCCTCCCGGAGGGCAGCAAAAAAGGCTTCCACCGTATCCGCTTTCTGGCAGGCTTCCGGCAGGATATTCTCGATATCAACTCCTTCCGCCTCCAAAGGCAGGCCCGTTTCCCGGGCCAGGATGATTAGCTTCCGCTGCACATCCAAGCCATTGAGGTCTACCCTGGGATCCGGTTCTGTGTAGCCCAGCTCCTGGGCTTGCTTAACGATATCGCTAAACAAAGCCCCGGATTTGAAATTATTGAAAATGAAGGAAAGCGATCCAGATACAACCCCTTCGATCTTCAGGATTTGGTCCCCGCTAATAATGAGGTCATTCAAAGTAGAAATTACCGGAAGCCCAGCCCCCACATTGGTCTCGTACATAAACTGTACGCCCCGGCGGGAAGCAATAGCCTTTAAGCGCTGGTACTGTGCATAACCCGAAGAGACCGCAATTTTGTTGGGCGTGGAAATACTGATGCTGGAATTGAGGATATCTTCGTAGTAGGCAGCAATTTGAGCGCTCGCTGTATTGTCGATAAATATGGTATTGGAAAGATTGAGCTCTTTCATCTTACCAATGAATATTGCGGGATCCATCTCCTCACCCTCTGATTCTAAAACGTTTGACCAGTTATCCAGATTGATGCCTTCCTCTTGGAAGAGCATCTTCCGGCTATTGGCCATTCCCACAATGCGCACTTCCAACCCCCGCTTTTCTTTAAGATAGCCCCCCTGCGCTTTGATCTGCTCAATCAAGGTGCTGCCAATCAGGCCCACCCCAATCATAAACAAATGCAGCTCTTTCGTATCCGAAAGGAAGAAAGACTCATGCAGAGCATTGAGCGCCTTGGCCTCATCTGAGCGGTTGATTACGACGGAAACGTTCAGCTCGGAGGAGCCCTGCGCAATCGCGACGGCGTTGATGCCGTTGTGGCCAAGCGCTTGGAATAACCGCCCGGATATTCCGGGTTGATAACGCATGTTTTCACCGATAATGGCAATGACCGAAAGGTCTTCTTCGATCTTGACCGGCGAGATCACCTTCATGCTCATCTCGTACTCGAACGCTTGCTCTACCCGCTTGCGGGCCCGGTTGGCTACCGCGGGCTGTACGGCAAAACTGATGGAATGCTCGGAAGAGCCTTGCGTGATTAAAATGATGTTGATCCCAGCTGCCGCCAAAGAAGAAAACAACCGGCCCGCAATACCCGGCACACCAAATAACCCACTGCCCGACAGCGTAAGCAACGCCACGTGGCTGATTGATGAAATGCCCTTTACCGCATGCCCGTCTTTATCTGGGTGGTCCGAAATTAACGTGCCTCTGAAAATCGGATTAAAAGTATTTTTAATATAAAGTGGTATTTTCTTGAGTAAGGCCGGCTGCAGAGTAGGCGGGTAAATGACTTTTGCCCCAAAGTGTGACATTTCCATAGCTTCAGCATAGGTCATGCTGGGGATGGTGAAGGCCCGTTTCACCTTACGGGGGTCTGCAGTAAGCACCCCATCCACATCGGTCCATATCTCGATGACACTTGCGTCAAGCCCGGCGGCCAGCAGCGCCGCCGTATAGTCAGACCCTCCCCGGCCAAGGGTGGTGGTGAGCCCGCCTTTTGCAGAAGCAACGAAGCCCGTCACTACCTGCACGTCGGGGTGCTGCGCATAGTGCTCCCGGATTTTCTGATACGTCAACTTGAAATCGACCCGCGCAGCGCCAAAGGATTTGTCTGTTTTTACAATGCGTCTTGCGTCCAAGTAACTGGCATTGATTCCACTTTGCCGCAGCACGTTGGCAATGATAAAAGCGGAGTTGCGCTCTCCGAAGCTCAGTACGTAGTCCATCGTCCGCAGAGAAGCTTCCCGGACCAGGAATACGCCGTAGAGCAAATTCTTAAGGACCTCGTGGCTTCGCTCCAATTCCGGCAGCACTGCCGCCCGGTGAGCTCCGGTGAGCAAATCGTCCACGGCATCGAAGTGCCGTTGCCGAAAGGCGTCAAATGCCGCCTGATAGGCTTCATCACCGTTAGCTGCCAGCGCGCTCATTTCGATAAGGGAATCCGTTACGCCCCCGAAGGCAGAAAACACGACTGTGAATTTCTCGCCTTTGGTATAGTACGCTTTCAGTATGTCAACGATACTCCGGATGCGATCCGGTTTTGCGACGGAAGAGCCGCCGAATTTAAGTACTTTCATGGGTTCTCTCTGTTCAATATTATCTGTAGTTTGCCGTCGGAACAGGGTGGCCACCCGGCCTCAAGCCAGCAATGGCAAATGTATATAGGTTTGTTGGATTAGTTGGTGAGCCAGGGCGGAGAAATAAGCCTCATACTGCGAAAAGCAAGGCCATTAGCGGCCGTAATTCAGCTTTTTTTTACGCTTCGCCAACGGACGTTGATCAGTGCAACCGCCGCCAGCCATTCCCAATGGCAAGGAGCATAACAACAGCCACGAGCCCAAAGATCCAGGCAAAAGAGAATTGGGCATCTAGCATTACCCCAAAACTGACGGGCCCGAGGGCCGTACTGATCACCATGATGGTCGTAAATACACTGCGGACTTTACCGATGACCTGAATACCGTAAATTTCTGCCAGCATGGCATTTTTGATGGTGCTCCCGGACCCGTTGGCCAACCCCATAAACAGCAAAGCAGCCGGATAAGACAGCGGTTGTTCAAAGCAAATAAGCATACCAAGCCCAAGCACATAAGGCAGCATGTAGGCAGGGAACAGCCGCCGGCCGGAGAGCCGGTCGACTAAAGGGCCTGCTCCGGCCATGCCCAGTGCGCTGGCAAGAGCGAATGCCGACAGAGACCCGGCTACCCACTCCGGCGACCACCCCCGGGCTTCTCCGAGTTTGAGCTGAAAGAAGAAAATAGCGGTATTCGTGTAACCCGTCATAAAAATGAGCGGGGCAATGACCCAAAAGCGGCGCTCCCTCAACAGCTTCCACAAGCTACTCCCTGCTTCCGAAAAATGGCTGTTGCTGGCCTCGGCTTTGTAACGCTGAAGCCGCCCCCGGGCACTGCGCAACAAAAGCAAGGAAAGCGGAAGCACAAGCAGCAGCACACTTAAGGCAGATACCTGCAAGGTCATCCGCCACCCTATCCCACCGATTAGCAGGGTGATAAGCAAGGGTAATGCCGCTTCACCTAAAGGGTGCCCCAGGGTAGCTATACCAATGGCTTTCCCCCGGTTGGCTTCGAAGTAGCGCGCCATGGCTGAAACGGAAGTGTGGCTCATTAAGCCTTGCCCAAACAGGCGCAACCCGTAGAAGGCCAGCACTACCATCAGGATATGCGTAGAACAAGAAAGCAGAAGTAGAGCGGTGGCCAGCCCAATTGCAACCATGGCAGTGTACGCACGGATATCCATCCGGTCGAAACGGCCGCCCAGCCAAGGCAACGCAAAGGCACTGGAAAGTGTAGCGGCTGCGTAGAGGCTCCCGAAAGCCGTATTGCTGATGCCCAGCAGGGATTCAATAGCAGGGACATAAAGGGAAAGCAGAAAGGTCTGCCCGAAACTGGAAAAGAAAGTCAACAGGAACCCAAAGGCCAGTAGCGGCAGGCTTTTGCGGAGCAGCTCAGCTTTGCGCATTAAATACGGATCTTCAACGGTTGCAAAAAACAGTGCAAAGCTACGATTATGGCTCAGCCTTACGAATGATTCAGCACGAAAGAAATATAAACCTCCTGGATTAAGCCGTAATGCGCTAGCTATTCCAGGCTTAGCAATAGCTGCAGGAGTGGAACCTGGTGCGACTAGACCGAATTTTTTGATAGTATTTCCACGCTTGAGTCTTCTCTGGTGCGTAGCCTTTAATTGTCAAAATTTACGGCTCAATTTTCACTAAGGAATGAGAAATAAATAACTCATCATTTTTGACGGGCGCTTTTGCCCCAAT
>CAZNSK010000147.1:0-14668 GCA_964575505.1 uncultured Phaeodactylibacter sp. | reverse complement strand
GCTAAAAAAATAGCTGCGCCATAATTTCACAAATCTTGAGTTGTTGGACTATAAGCCAATTACGCTTCATGGTCTTGCTCATTTTTATCAAGTTATCAAATAGCTCCGAGGAGTAGGCTTGCTTACAACTTGCTCCGGGGTCATGCCCATTTCTGCTGGGTCTTGGAAAGGCTCAAGCGCTTGTTCCTCCAGGGTGCCGGCCCTTTCGTCCCAGAACAAACGCCCCCGTATCCCTAGCTCAAATAATTCACCCAAAATACAACGCATAAATAGATCCACAACCCACTAAACAAGACATGGACAGCCGTTTCGAACGGCTTCCCTTTCCATAAGCTAGACGAATAACCAAAAAATTGGATGACCAGCCTGAACAACCAAAAAACCCCAAACCCGAGTGAAATGGTTTTGCCCAGTGCTGTCGTTGCCAGTGCCGTTGCGGAAGTCAGGCAAAGCAGGCCCATGAGGAAGACCATCAGGGCAATAAAAAAGGTGTGGACGACCATTATCTGTTGGTTAATCAAACTCAATGATGCCAACTCCTCTTTCCAGTTGAAGTACTTTGGGAAGATGACGTGGACCAATGCCAAAGCCATCAGTAAAACGCCGATTATTTTAAGATGTACTTCCATCCTTATTGGCAGTTGAACACGGACATGAACGGGGTGAATTTTGATTCGCTGATGGATGTAAACCCTGCTTCTTGAAATGCCTTTTCCCAGGTGGCTTTGGAAAAGAAATGGGTGAAACCGATGGTAAACGCCAGAAAATTGGGAAAGTCCCGCAGATGCTCCACCACGATCACCCTACCCTCCGGCTTGCATACCCTTCTGCATTCTTTTAGGAATGCTACCTTTTCTTCTTGCTTGCGGATTTCGTGAATCGCCGACACTAAGAAAATATGGTCCGCCGAATTGTCACCCAGCGGGATATGGCTTGCATCTATTTGCTGAGTATTGGGGTAGACCATACTCACTTTTCTTGCTCTGACTATCGCGGCTTCGGTATGTTTGTCCGAATTGTAAAAATCATACACTTGCAGCCCTGACTCCGGCAGGATGCCTTTGATGATGTAACTCGTTTCGTCAAAACCCGCGTTAATATTGAGGTTAAGCCTATGCTCATCGTCATAAAGGCCCATTTTCTTCAACCAGTTAAAATCGTAGAACCCCGAGAAATCGTAAACGTAGGCAGAAACGATCAATGGCACCGTGAGCCCGTAGATAAACCCGCCAATGACCAGCCAAAACAGGCCCTCATTCCAGTCGAATACAAATCGGCTGCCTACGATCAGAGACAGCGCAAGCAACCCAAACACATAAAAGTGCCGGTTGAAACTCAGGATATTCAGTACGCCCTGAAACTGTCGCCTTTTTATTTCCATTTTTCAATCTTGCCTTTTTGCCAGTGGTAAGGGACGTTTTTTATTTCGAACGCATTTGCCAAAACCATGCCTTGCAGTTTCAACTTGTCAAGGTAATCAAAGTGGTAGCTTTCCACTTTTACGGGCTTAGGGGTCCAGTTTTGCCGTACACCTAAAATAGTAAGTATCGTTTTATCCTTCTCATCCACGGTGAAGGTATGTGGCAAAGGGCCCGAAAACCTCCGTGCGTCTTTCCAGCCCGTAAACGGCGACCTTTTCGGGATTTGCACCTCCTCCTCCGTTTGCTCAATTGTAAGTTCAAATTTCGATTGCTCAGATCGGATGGTTGTGAAATTTCCGTCCCTTGTCCGCTTGATATCGGTTGTGGTGTAATTGTAATGCGTGAAAATATTGCCGAAAAACGCCATTTTCCTTTTGTCGGTCTGCGATTTGATGATGTATAAGCCCCTCAGCCTTTTTCCTGCATTATTTGTATATCTCACGAATATTCGATAGCCGATCAGGAAGAAGTCGTTTCCCATAAATTTCGGAAACCCCTTTGGCCTAAGCCCTCTTGTCTGCACCATCGCAATGGCAATGAAAGCCCATTGGTCCTGGAAAGTATCCAATTCCAAGCATTCCGGGATAAAGCTTTGCAGCTGTTCTTTGGGAACGGCAAAGGTCAGTACAAGCGAACGGTCGAAATACGCCTCAACCGCAAACGGATGATTTTTTAGAAACTTCATGTTGCTGCTTGTGGGTTCAATTCCTTCTTCAGCACAAATTCGTTGTAGTACACCAGCCCGATAAAAATTAGCGCAAAGGCTGAATTGAACCTGCCCCAAAGCAGAAGGTCGGGGACGAGTATAAACTCCAGGATATTCATAGCGGCCACAACGGTTATTTGCCCGATGGCATTAAGTCTTGTCTTATAGCCGGATAATATCCAGATGGCCATTACAATTTCTGCAAGCCCAATCAACACCGTCAATGGCCTTGAATAGGCGTCGCCTAAAATGCTTGCGACGATCGCTTCGTGCCGGGGCACCATATGCAAGACCTTGCAAACGAGTCCGTTGACCAGCCAAACGGCTGCAATTAGTGCCCTTAGTGCTGTATGTAGGTTCTTCTTCTGCAATCTGACGTTCGTTCAGCTCCTGCAAAATACTGTGCTATAAATTTTATAGCATCTTTTTCCCAAAAAAAAATAGATTTTTGTCCTCTTTTGGATGGGTACTAACCAGCGGCTACCCCAGCCCGCTCACCATTACCATCACACCGGCCGGGAAGGGGGGGAGCGGTGCCGGTAGCGGATTATAGCTGCTACAGATACCACCAGCAGTATGCCCACCGTCCAAAACACCCAGCCAGGGATAGGCACCGGGTCGCCCTTGGCGTAGCTGTGCAGGCCAGACAGGTAATAATTCACCCCGAAGGAAGTCATGATGATGGAAGCAAAGGCCCAGAGGCTCGCCATATTATACACCAGCGGGTTGCGCACCTTGGGGATCAGCCGCAAATGCAGCACGATAGCGTAGACGATAATGGAAATCAGCGCCTAGGTCTCCTTGGGGTCCCAGGCCCAGTAGCGGCCCCAGCTTTCGTTAGCCCATACGCCGCCCAGGAAGGTGCCGATGGTAAGCAGGAACAAGCCGGTCGTAATCGATAGCTCGTTGACGATGGTAAGCTCCCGGATGTTTTTTACCCACTTCGGCTGTTCCCCGCCGGGCCGGAAGATGATGAGCAGCAGCACCAGCAGCACCAGCAGCCCGATCGTTGCCGCCAGGGCCAGGGGCGCGTAGCTGCTGACGATGATGGCCACGTGTATTTTCAGCCAGTAGGAGTGCAGTACCGGCATGAGGTTGGTAATCTCCGGGTTCAGCCAGTCGAGGAAGGCGACAAACAGCAGCGTGCCGGAAAAAATAAGCCCCAGCGGCAGGGTAAAGCGCGTTTTGCGCGCGAAGAGCAGCCCGAACAGCAGCAGGCCCCAGGCGACGAAGACCAGCATTTCAAACCCATCCGTCCAGGGCGGCCGCTTGGCGATGTACCAGCGCAGCCCGAGGTGGAAGGTGAATACGAGCAGCCCAAGCCAGCTCAGTATCTGCCCGGTCTGCCAGCTGATGTGCAGCCATTTTTTGTCGTAAAAGAGGAAGAGGATGGCCATTACGAGCATAAGCAGCCCGAGGCCCCAGAAGGGCGCAAATAGGCGGGCGCCCAGCTGCAGCTCGTTGTAGAGCAGCTTCGCTTCGATGTCGCTTTCGGCGGGGTATACCGCTGCTCCCAGCTCCCGCTGATAGAGGCTGAGGTAGCTCAGCGCCTCATCCGCCCCTGACCAGTCGCCGGAGGAAATGCCCTCCTGCAGGCCCTGAAGGTAAAGCGGGATGATGTTTTTCACGAATCGCCCATCTTCCTCATTGAAACCCTGATCGTACTGATTTTGTGTGTACCAGGTATCGTTTTCGTCGCTGGCCAGGGGAAAGAGCCGCAGGAAGTCGCCCGACAGCAGGCCGTAGAAGATGTTGAAGCGCTCATCGGTCTTCAGCAGCTCTTTGTCGGCTTCGGTGCGCTCGCCCGGCTTGAGCTGATTGGCCTGCTCGACCATATCCTGCAGCTTGTAGCCCGCATCATCGCTCAGGAAGTCGCGGAAGCTCAGCCGCTCAGCTGGCGCTACGCGCAGCTGCTGAAAGACTTCGTAGGATTTTTCCTTGTCCACTTTGATCAGCGGGAGCTCGCTGAAGGCGGCCGGGTTGAGTTGTACGGCCAGCAGAAATTGCTCAGGGCTCATCTCCCAGGTCTCGCCCTCCACGGGTACCTGTATGCGGCTGCTGCCGCCCAGCTTTCGGATAATTTCGTGCGCCAGGGTATTCAGGGGCTTCATCCGGCCGTCCATATCCTGTACGATGAGGCGCCCGAAGGCATCAGCTTTTGCTTTGGGGATGGGGCCGGCGTTCACAGCCGCTTCCGGCACCGCCTGCAGGCTGATGAAGACGATACCGAGCAAGCCCAGGATCAGCGCCGGCTGCGGGTACAGCTTCGGTTGGGGTTGTGCTTCGCGCAGTTTCGAAAGCTTCCGGTTAAGGAAGGTAAAGCGGCTGCGCCCCGCAAACAGGGTGGCAATCATGCCGGCCATGAGCAGCAGATAGCCCAAATAGGTCAGATAAGTGCCGGGCTTGTCCTGGTTAATCGATAAGACGGTGCCCAGCTCGTCGGTATCATAGGAAGCTTGATAAAAGCGGTAGCCGCCGTGGTCCAGCACATTATTCATGTAAATGCGGTAAGGAAATTGCGTGCCGCCATCCCTCACCTGCACCTCGCTCGCATAGCTGGCCGGGCTTTGGCTGCCGGGGTAGCGCTCCAGCTGAAAATCGTCCAGGTACAGCGCGAAGGGCAGCTGCCGGGCTTTGGGGCCGTAGGTGACCGCAAACTGCTGCCCATTGTGCTCGAATCGCACCCATTCCGGCTCAATCGTTGTGATGTGCACAAAAGCTTCCGTAAGCGGCCCGCCCTGTGCATCCTCGACTACCAGATGGGCTACATCGGCCATGTTTTCCGCCCGCTGCTCATCCGTTTCCGGGACGTAAGTCAGCGCTGCCCGCTCCTGAATACTTTTTAGCATAAAGGCCCCCGCTTCGCACTGGTACAGGGTGCGCAACTTCAGGGGCTGTTGTTCGCCCCGGTGCAATTGCCCCATCTGCTGCGTGGCCATCTCCATGACCTGCAGGTGGACAGGGCTGGCGATCTGCCATTCGCCCCGCTCCTTGAAAATTCGGATCACACTGCTGTCCGCTGGGCCGGTGCTTAGCCGGAGTTCGCCCATTTGTATCCGCTCGCCTTTTTTCAGGTAAAAATCTTCCAGGCCATCGCCCTGCGTGACTGCCAGCGCAAAGATAGTGGTATCGCCCTTTGTAAACTGCGGCCGCCCCGCCGGGATGTAATCCGCAAAGCGCAGGCGCATATGCTGGCCGGCCAGCTCCACTTCTGACTGCCAAGGCTCGAAGGTTTTGGCCGTCATGCCGATTTGTTGCTCGAAAGGGGCAACCTCCGGCTTGCTCAAGGGCTGCAGCTGCAAATACTTTTCGGTACTGTAGTAAATGTCCTGCGCTTCCCCTTCCCGGATGTGGATCATGCCTTCGTTGCCGGCGTAGCAAGTCACGCCCGCGCCTAGCACAATGATGACGAAGGCCATATGGAACAGGCCCACCGGCCATTTACCTTTGCTGAACAGCCGGTACTGACGGATATGCGTCAGGAAATTCACCGCCATCCAGACCATAATGAGCTCAAACCACCAAGCTTCGTACACCAGGGCGCGTGCCGTGGCGGTGCCGTGGTCGTTTTCTACGAAAGTAGCCACTGCCATGGAGGCCGCGAAGGTGAGCAAAAGCAAGAGCGTTATGTGTGTAGAAGTCAGTAGGTGGATCAGTCGTTTCATTAGAATAGGATGCCTATGTTTTTGTTTTTCATGGTGGGCCGGATGTTTGAACTTTTTCAGGCTTTTTAAAAAAATCCTATCTGGCAGGGGGGATTTCGGGTAACAGGCAAAAAGTCGATACACCAAAAAGGAGTGGGCTCGTACTCTTGAGAGGAGCCATCAAAAGGAGGCTTTTCCGAAATCAGGAAGAAGGCCAAAATGTCAACAGCTATAAATTTACGGCCTTTGCCATGACCGCATTAACCGTCGGCAGGCCGCTAGAGTAGCGGGGCAAAACGCTTAACACGGCCACCGTCCGCTCCAAATAAGGTTGCTCCACCTGTTCGGCGTAGGTGCTACCTACGTCGCAGCATTGTCAAAACTGCTTTGTGACGTAGGCACAGCTTACGCCGAACGGGCATGGCTTGATTGAGGTAAGCTTGTTGGATGCGATGTATGGATGGTGACGGTTTTTACGAAATTAGGTATTGCTTTTTGACGTAGGCACAGCCTACGCCGAACTTTGCTTTGTGACGTAGGCACAGCCTATGCCGAACGGGCATGCTACCTGCCGGGCCGCCGGCTACTTCTCCCCACGCTATTCTGCTTCTAGCACGTACTTCCGGTAAAGCCAGCTGTCGGTATTCCACCGGACTGCCTCCATCGAATTGGCCATGTAATACGCCGTCAGAAAGTTAAACCGTGCAGCGGTTAGAAAGGCCGCCTCGGAATACGCCTGATTCAGGTCATCGAAGGGCGAATGGTACCTCTTGTCCATCCATCGCTCAAATACCTTTTTGCCATCTTGCCCGGGCTTGAGGGCTGTAAATCCACCGGCAATGAAGAGGGCGGGAATGCCTTTCTTAAGGAAAGCTACCTGATCGCTCCTTTCGATGTACTTCCGTTCAGCTGCTTTGTTGTCATCAATCTTGAGGCTGAGCGCCCGGGCGGCAAAGTCTGCCGCTTCTGAGAGGTTGGAATGGGCGTAGCCCAGCGGGGCCATGTCCGCCGTTTCGATTGTTTGAGCCAGCATATCGATGTTGATATTGGCAACGATTTCGCCATTAGTTAAACTCGGAACGGAGAGGTTTGGGCATAAGGCACAAACCCGACGCACGAGTTTATGCCGACACGAAGTCACTTTTGATACCAAACTACTTCGTCGTCGGTACACACGATTCCGGCTGGCGAAGTAGGCCGACCCCAGGAGCCCGCGCTCTTCGGCTGTGTACCCTACGAAGATAATGGAGCGTTTGGGCCTTTGCGGCAAGGCGTTAAAGGCCTTTGAAACGCTGAGCAAGGCAGCGGCGCCGGAAGCGTTGTCCAGCATCCCGTTGTAGATGGAATCGCCCCGGATGGCTTTTCCGACACCAAGGCCGTCCAGGTGCGCTCCAAATACAATGTATTCCCCTTCCAGCCCGCCCTGCCGGCCCGGCAGCAGCCCCACCACATTACTGCTGGCAATGGTTTCCGTACGCAGGGCGTAGGAGCAATCGATGGCCGACTCCAGGGGGCTGCTGACGTGCTTGCCCTCAGCCATGCTGCGCAATTGCTGCTTCAGGCTTAGCCCGTTCAGGACCAGCACTTTCTTTACGAACCCCTTTTTGGCAAACAGCAGCAGGTTTAATTCTTTCCGGACAATTGAGCTTTCCGCCAGCGTATCCGCCAGGGCGAGCATTTCTCCCGACAGGAAGCCATGTACCCGTTTAAATATGGTACGTTGAAGCAGGCTGGCCTTTGGGTAGAAAAGAATAAGGCCGGTAGCGCCGTGGGCAACTGCATTCGCAAACTTCGCGTTCCGGTCGTCAAATGCCGGGTGCGCCATGCCTTTTGGGCCGCCCAGCGCAACGATCACCGTTTTCCCCTTCACATCCACGCCTTCATAATCGTTGATATCGGCATCCGGGAGGACGTTGCCATAGCCCACAAAAACCATACCTTGCCTTTCATCGATACGCTCCCGCTCCGGGTTAAGTACTACGCTGATGTCGGAACCATAACCGGCAGTAACCGAGGCCGATTTATTGGTGACCTGAAGCTTGAAGGTACTGGGCTGAATGGAGCACTTCAGGAGGGGCACCTTTTGGAAGTAGGTGCCAGCATCTCCAAAGGGCAGCAGCCCGTTTTGGCGGAATGCCTCGGCCAGGTAGCTGGCGGCCGTGTCGTAGCCTGCCGTGCCCGTGGCGCGCCCCTTCAGTTCATTGCTCGCCAAGTATCGGAGGTGCCTGTCAAAGTAGCCGTACTCCATCGCTTTGGCCGCCGCAAGGGCCGCTTGGCCTGCCGGTTGGGCCTGTGTGGCCGCCGCAAGCAAAAGGGCCAGGTATAAAGTAGCTGCGGAAGCCCTGCATCTGAGTATTTTCATAACGGTTCTGTTTTTAGGCAAACCTAGGCCTTTGGCGGTGCGGAAGCGCCCCACCTTACCCGTTGGCACCTTTTCTTTGGGCAAAAATAGCTTCAGGAAGGGCCGGCGGCCGATTTGGCAAACTCAGAGGGGGTCTGGCCGGTATGCTTTTTAAAGTAGCGGTTGAAGGCGGATTTGGAGTTGAACCCGCAATCGTAGGCCAGGGCCAGTAGGGTAAAGTGCTGATGCTGCTGTTGCCGCACCCGCTGTTTGAAGGCTTCCAGGCGGAAGGTATTCACAAAATCGTAGAAGTTTTTGCCCGCCCGCTCGTTGATGATTTGGGATAAATAATTGGGGTGGGTATCCAGCTCCAGGGCCAGCTCCCGGAGGGAGAGCTCGTTCTTTCTGTAGTATTCCTCCACGGTAAAAAGGTGCATCAGCTTTTCGTAGGTGCCGTCGGCTGTATCGGCTTTCAGGCCCGACCTGGCGTACTTTTGCTTTTCCCTGCCCGTTTGGGCTGGGCCTTCTTCGGGCGGGGGCAAGGCAGCGTCCCGGTGCACGAAAATGGTGCTTTGCTGGACGCCGAAGAAGCCAATCAGCATGACAAAGGCCGCAACCCCGGCGAATATGTAGGGGTCTTTATTGGTAAAGATGACGATGCCCCAAACCGCACCCAGGCCGTAGGTGAGCAGTTGCAGCCAGCCCAGGCTTACCGGCTCGATGTCCGAAAACTGATGCCGGATGGCCCCTTTGTGCCGGCGGAGCAAAAGGCTGCACCAGATGACGTAGACGACCCCGGAAAGGAAGATCAGCCACAGCCCCATATCCATGAACGCCTGGTAGGCCTCAAACCCCTTGTTGTAGGTTGCCACTTTCTGCGCCGGGCTGGCCCGCAACAGCGGGAGGAGGTATAGGTACCCCAGGGTGATAGGCAGGAGGTGGAGCAAGGCCTCCCCTTTCCTTTTCGGGAACTGATTGGTGACGGCTGCCACGTAGAAATAAAGCAGTACGCCATGGATCAGCGGCAGCGGGATCTCCAGGCTCAGCAATCGGGGCGCCCGGTAGCGCGGCCCGCTGAAATTGATGTAATACAAATACAGGTGGGCCGCCAGCAGCAGCATCCAAATCAGCAAAAGGGCATCCGCTCCTGACTTGTGCTTTTTGCGCAGCAGCAGGGCGGAGATAAATAAAGAGATGCTTATGCCCGCAATGTAAATCACATTCGGATCGGTTTTAAATTTGGTGCTCTGTCATGTTGCCTGCTCTATCGCCCCACTACCAGCTTCCGGCTCCCTGCCAGCCGTTCATCCACATAGAGCTGGTAAAGATAAGTACCCGATGGCAATTGGCTGACCGCTACTTCTGCCTGGTACTGGCCACTCTGGAAACGGCCTTCTGCGAGCTTGCTTACTTCTTTCCCACTGCTATTCATCAGCCTTAGCACTACAAAAGATTCGTGCGGCACGGAAAAGGGGATCGTCGTATGCGTACTGCTCGGGTTGGGGAAATTCTGCCCCAGGAGAGGATCATCGGCAAGCCGGTCTGGGCTGACTTGTTCTATATGGGTTAGCAGTGCTTTAGGCTGATACCAAAAGCCGATCAGTTGTTGGTTGGAAGAGCCCGAAATCGGCCCGATCAGGGGCTGCGCCAGCGTACTTTTGATGGCCCACTGCGTATTAGAGGCAGGCGTGCTGCCATTGCCTAGCACACTAGTGGGCACGCTTAGCTGGGCGGCAGCCCACATCGGCATAAGCAAAGCCAGTAAGGGCAGGCCGCTTTTTATTTTCAGTAATGCTGTATTCATGGTTTGGTTCTTTAGTTGGCCACCCACAGGGCGTTGAGGTTGTAGATGAATATATTGAGGTCTTTAGCGCCGGCGTCAAATTTCCGGGCAGACAGGTAGTACGTTGTGGAGCCACTTTGCCCGGTATCCACGCCATTGAGCGTAAACGTCTGTGTCTGAAAGTTCTCTGCACTGCCAGGGCGCCACCACGCTCGGGCTACTGTCGGGCCATCCGGCGCACCGCGGTTGATCCTGAAATCGTAGCGCCCACTCCCATTGCCGTTTATTTCTCCTACCAGTGCACCGCTCAGGTAGGCGTCGAAGCTGCCGCTTTCATTGATGGTAAAGCTGGCGACTTCTGTGAAGGTGGTGGTAGTGATACTGGCGTCAGGCCCGGAGGAGACGCCTCCCATATTGACGGTTGGCAGCGCTGACAATACGGAAGCGGGGATCTGGCCGCTGTCATCGAGGGGGAGCAGGGTATTGGGGGCAGGAGTAGGGCTAACTTCGTATCCGCCTGCTCTTTCTGCATTAAGGCTATAAGCAGAAGCGGTGAGCTTGACCCTGGGCTCCAGTTCAGGGTCAGCGCCTACCTGTATGCCTAGCCAGTAGCCCTCGTCAAAGCCGAGCGCCAGAGGCGTCACATCCCCCAGAATGACGTTAAATACCCCATCGTTTACCATCACCACTTTGGCTTCCTGCCACAGGGGCGCGCCTCCGGTATCGGTATCGTAGAGCGAAAAGGTCATGCTGTAATTGCCATCGCTGGCGGGGCTGCCATCAGCCTCAGCGAGTACCCCCTGGTAGCTTATTTCCCGGGGTATCTGCCCGTAGGCAAGCGGAGCCGCCAGGCAAAGGAAAACGAAAATGTTCAGGTAGTTTTTCATCTCAATGGATTTACGGGTTATTAGAAAAAATGGAACTTTCCTATTGATCAGAGAAAACAAGGAGGTGTTACTTGTTGGGGGAGGAAAATGCAAAAGGCTTGCCTGGCAAAGCCGGGAACGGCTAATAGGCGTTGATGCGCTATAGCCTAACCTTCGCCTGCAAAGACAATATATGGAAAACGAGAGGTAAGCGGTGCCGATGGCACGATTTTTTAAAGGTCAGGCAGATTTAGCAACGAAGCCTACTGGGCGCAGGTTTTTAATCCCGGACGCTAACGGCCTGGACTGCAAGCCCAACATTCATCTTCGGGTCCTTGACCCTGACATTCATCGTCTGGGGGGGGAGCAGCACTCTCACCACGCAGTAGATGCGAAGCAAAATTTCGGGTTATCAGACTATAGAATGCGCCCTACTCATACATCTCCTCTAGCCCCGTCGCCGCCAATTCCACAAAAAAATCACCCACCTTGCTGGTCACCATCTCCAGATAGGCTTTCCCCTTTTCGGCGGTTGACCTGGCGGGGTTGCCCACGCCCGTATCTTCGGTCACCTTCGTCCAGTGGCGCTGAGCGGTGACCCAGCCTTCCTGGTAGCCTTTGAACCGGTAGGTTTTGCCCTTGCCAGAGCCCGCTTCACTGAGGGGCCGCACCAGCTCCGGGTGCAGGTGCAGGAGGATGCTGGTCTCCAGTTCGCCGGCGTGGTCGCCCGGCTCGTCAAAGTACTTTTTGGAGTCGCCCACCCGCCAGAAGTCGACGCTGCAGGCGAACAGGCCGGGGTAGTCGACGGCCAGTTCCCGGATCATCGTTTTAAAGTTGTTGCCGCCGTGGCCGTTGAGGATCACCAGCTTTTTAATGCCGTGGCGCAGCAGCACATCGGCCACGTCTTTAATGATGGCATACTGGGTGCTGGGGTTCATATTGATGCAGAGCTCCACGTCCAGCTGGCCGGTATTGACGCCGAAGGGGATGCCGGGCAGGACGATGACCTTGGCGCCCTTCTCCCAGGCCTTGCGGGCCGACTCCGCCGCGACGTGCTGCGACTCGTAGTTGTCGGTGGCGTAGGGCAGGTGGTAGTTGTGCGCTTCGGTGGCGCCCCAGGGCAGAATGGCCACTTCGTAATCCGTGGCTTTGACGGTTTTCCAGTTCGTTTCAGCGAGGAGGTAGGGGCGTGCTTGCATGAGTGTGTGGTAAGTTTTTAGAAGCCTGAAAAATCAAATTATAGCATTGAAAGTACCCTTTTTGCTGCAAAAATGGAATTGTGCGTTATGATTGTGAATAGGCCAGGCCCGGGGTAACTTTATCTGGTAGGGGGGGATTCATAAAGATAATAGGGCAAACGCACCAAACGCAGTTTCCACTAAAATGGGCGATACAAGCCTTTAGGAAGGAAGATTTAGCTTGTTCCTCGCCTCAAGCCGGCCACGTACGGGCCCGCATGGGCTGGACTCTTCCTTTTTTTCCCGGTAAACCGGGACCAAAAAAGGAAGCAAAAACGCTAGAAATTGCAAGACTTTATCCCGCTTTGCGGGACTCGTCCCTCGAACATGCAATTTCGGCAGCCGCCACCCAATTTAACGTGTTCCGTGACGTGTTCCGTGGCATGTTCTCATTTTGATGCGTTTGCCCTGTAAAGATAAGGCCAAAAAACCCAACGTTTCTTTACGCTATCTTTAGCCAAACGGCCTGCCCCACCTGGAGACTTTCGAAACCGCCAAGTTGTAATTTCCAATCTAAAGCATTAGCTTTCTGTAGCCAAAATTCAGGGCTAAAACCACTATTCATATGAAAAAGACTAAAGACCTCACCCGGCGGGAATTCATTAAGGCCACCGCCGTATCCGGGATCGGCCTGTCGATTGTCCCCGCAGAAGTATTGGGAAGAACGGGCCGGATCGCGCCGAGCGATAAAATAAATGTAGCCTTGATCGGCAGTGGTACGCAGGCCCTGAAAATGCTGCCGGGCTGGTTAAACCGGCCGGAATTGCAATTGGTATCGGTTTGTGACCCCAACCGGGAAAGCTATGATTATCCCCTCTGGGGAAGATCGAAGGGCGAAAAAAAAGGCGCGCCGGGAGGCCGGGAAGTAGGCCGTGCCAGGATCAATGCGTTTTATGCGGAAAAAGCGGGCCAATCCGCATACAAGGGATGCAGTGCCTACGCCGATTTCAGAGAACTGCTTGAGAAAGAGGAAGGCGTTGACGCGGTATTTATTCTGACGCCCGACCATTTGCACGCTACCGTGGCAGCGGCGGCCATGAAGAAAGGGATTAGGTTTGGATCCCACAAACCTGTCGGTAATTTCATGCACGAGACCAGGGTGGTTTGTGAAATGGCGAAACAAACCGAAATTCCGACCCAGTTATTTGCTTTTCAGGACCCAAAAGAACTTTATGTATTAAAAGAGTGGATCAGCCGGGGCCTGATCGGAGCAGTAAAAGAGCTGCACCGCTGGACCAACCGCCCGATGTGGCCTCAGGGGTCCCCCTACCTGCCAACAAATACCCCGCCGATCCCGGATGGTTTTGACTGGGAATTGTGGCTGGGGCCGGCGCTCCCCCGTACGTATTCCCCTGATTATACCCATACCGTCTTCAGAGGCTGGTACGAATTCGGAGGAGGATGCCTGGCCGATATGGGCTACTACGGCTTTTGGAAGGATTGGCGCCTGTTGGACCTGGGGATGCCCGTAAGTGCCGAGGGCTCCGCCAGCTTCACCTGCGAAATAAAAGATTTCAGAAGTACCTGGGTGGAGAACAACCTTTCCTACCCCCATGCTGCTACGCTGCAATGGGAAGTGCCGGTAAACGGCGTGGATAAGATGATAGACGTCTTCTGGTACTCCGGGGGCATTCGCCCGAGGACGCCCCAGTTCCTTAGAAAACAAGGGAAAGGCATGCCTCCGGAAGGTGTTATGTTCGTGGGGGAAAAAGGTGCCATCCTTGCCGATTATGGTTATGGCAACCCACAATTATACGGGGCCGGCAATGCCAGTGAAAAAACAGCTGCCATTCCAATACCCGAGGTGGAACTCATCGATCAAACCACCGAAATGATCAATGCCTTTAAAGGAGGGCCGCCCTCACGCGGCAGTTACCCGAACGCCCAAACCATTGCGGAAGCGATCTGCCTCGGCAACCTCGCCATCAGAATGGATCAGCGCCTGGAATGGGACAACAAAAACCTGGAAGTGACCAATGTGCCGGAAGCCAATGAATTCGTCAGGCGCAAATGCCGGGAAGGATGGGAAATATGAAACCGGCCTTATTCAAAAGCTACAAAACAATAGAAATGAAAAATACCATATTTATAACCACGCTGGTAATGGGAGCCTTCTTTGTATTGAGCCTCCCCGCCCAAACGGGCAATTTTTATGAAGACAGAGGCTTTACCTCCCTGTTTAACGGAAAAGACCTTACCGGCTGGAAAGTGCCTGAAGGGGACAACGGCCACTGGAGCGTGATCGACGGTGCAATTGACTACGACGCCCGTTCCGAAGCCGAGGATAAAAGTTTATGGTCGGAAAAAGAGTTCACCGACTTTGAATTGCATATTGAATGGCGGTTTAAGGGCTACGGCGACCATTTGTTTCCGCTGCCGACCATATTGCCAAGCGGGGAATACCTCAGAGACAAGGATGGCAATATCATTGAACCGCTCGGGCCCAATTCCGATTCGGGTATTCTCCTAAAAGGAGTAGGGCAGGCCAATCTCTGGTGCTGGTCCGTAGGCTCCGGGGAGCTGTGGTCGGTTAGAAACAACAAAGCGCTCCCTGCAGAAGTAAGGGCGGCTGCCGTGCCATCCGTAAACGCAGATAATCCCGTAGGCCACTGGAATCATACTACTAGACAAAAAGTAAAATAGCGGCTCAAGCCTTATCTTTGGTGTCG
>CAZNSK010000146.1:0-14746 GCA_964575505.1 uncultured Phaeodactylibacter sp. | reverse complement strand
CCCGTTCGGGATTTTAACCCTATAAGTAGTACGCATGCATGGCACACAAAAGCCGGCCGGCAACCGCAGTGGAGCCGGCCGGCCTTTTGCTGCCTAAACACTTTGCATGCGGCGCAAGCTTATCCCGCAACAGCCTCCTTGACGAGGTCGGCTGCCTCCTGTAACAGGATAGCGGATTTTACAGCCAGGCCCGATTCGTCAATTAGCTTTTTGGCTACATCAGCGTTGGTACCCTGCAGGCGCACGATAATGGGCACGTCGATATTGCCCATGTTGGTGTAGGCATCTACCACGCCCTGCGCTACACGGTCGCAGCGCACAATACCACCAAAGATATTGATCAGGATGGCTTTCACTTCCGGGTCTTTCAAAATAATCCGGAACGCCTGCTCAACCCGCTTAGCATCCGCTGTTCCGCCTACGTCCAGGAAGTTGGCCGGCTCGCCGCCCGACAGTTTGATAATGTCCATCGTAGCCATTGCCAGGCCGGCGCCATTGACCATGCAGCCTACATTGCCATCTAACTGCACGTAGTTCAGTCCATGGGCTTTGGCTTCCACTTCAGTGGGGTCTTCTTCATCAGTATCCCGCAGCTCTGCCAGGTCGGGGTGGCGGAACAGCGCGTTGTCATCAAGGGTTACCTTGCAGTCAACGGCTATGATCCGGCCGTCGCCCGTTTTGAGGCAGGGGTTGATCTCAAAAAGAGAGGCATCGGCTCCGACAAACGCTTTGTAGAGGGAGCTGATGAATTTCGTCATCTCCTTGAAAGCTTTCCCGCTCAGCCCCAGATTAAAGGCTACTTTCCGTGCCTGAAAACCCTGCAAGCCCAAAGAGGGGTCGATGTACTCTTTGTGGACGAGGTGGGGCGTTTCTTCCGCCACCGTTTCAATATCCACACCGCCCTCTGTAGAGTAGACAATCACATTGCATTTGCGCTCCCGGTCCATAAGAACGGAGACATAGAACTCGTCGCACTCATCGGGGGAAGGCACGTAGGCATCTTCCGCTACCAAGATTTTCTTGACCAGTTTGCCCGGCCCCTCCATGCCACCGGGAGTCTGAGGCGTTTTGAGCATCATGCCCAGAATATCGTTGGCTTTTTCCTTGAGCCCGGCTTCGTTTTTGACTAACTTGACGCCACCGCCCTTGCCGCGGCCGCCAGCTTGGATTTGGGCTTTGACGACTGCAAAACCCGATCCTGTCTTTTCTTTGATTTTGCCATAGGCTTGTTCTGCTTCTTCTACGGTATTGGCAACGATGCCTTCCTGTATCGCTACGCCGTAGCTTTTCAGCAATTCTTTTCCTTGGTATTCGTGAAGGTTCATGCTCTTATTAAATGGTTAGTGATGGATGCCCAAATGTAGTGATTTCTTGGAGGTCTTTGAAGCTTTTGGGCCCGAAATGGGAAAGTAGCGCCCCTGGACTATGGCTGTTTTTTTTGTATTTTGCTTCCCGATGGGGCGGTGAAGCAGCGCCAAAGGGGGCGGCTCCACCCCTGGGCTAAATGCACCTCCGCCTGCCCATCGCTCCTTATTTCTACACGACAATATTACTGGTTTCATGGCTGACAACTCCACGCTTTCGTCTGCGCCCGAGCGAGCACAACAGGTCCGAACCCGGCTCCGGGATTTCAACACCCCCTGGAAGATGCGCCTATATTTTCTTTCCAAGCTGCCCTCTTGTTGGTTTTGGGGCGTCCGGGTAGAGTCCTGCACGCCTCAAACTTGCACGGTGAGCATCCCCTACCGCTGGAGCAGCCAAAACCCATTCCGCTCTACTTACTTTGCCGCCCTGAGCGGTGCCGCTGAGCTATCGACTGGCTTACTGGCAGTGCTGGCCCTGACGGGTAAGGGCAAAATCTCCATGCTCATCACCCGCTTCGAGTCTCAATTTACGAAAAAAGCCAGCACACGTACTTTTTTCACCTGCACGGCAGGCCCGGAGATGGAAGCTGCCGTCGACCGCGCTATCCAAACCGGATTGCCCCAGGAAATTACAGTGGCAGCAACGGGCCGCAACGCCGATGGGGAAACGGTAGGTGAGATGCACCTGACCTGGTCGTTTAAAAAGAAGGGGTAGCCCCTTCCCTACCTGCATGCTGCTTCAACGGGGCCAGCTTGCGGGCAGGGCCATGCGGTACCGAAGCTAAGCCGAATGCCGCAGGACCGTCTTAAGCTTGCTCCAAGCCATCGGCTATTACTCAATTAGACTTCTTCTTAGTCGTCTTTTTCTTAGACTTGCCACTGCTTTTTTTCTTCGCCGTACCGCCGCTTTTCTTTTTGTTTTTGGTAAAAGTGCCGGGCATCTCCGCCTCAATGATATCCTTCACCTGCTGCAAGGTCAGTTCCTTGGCTGCCTCGGGCGTCATGCGCTCTCCGTCTACCTTCGGGATCTTGACATTCTTTTTCTTGTAGCGGATAAAGGGGCCCCAACGGCCATTCTCCACGCTGATTTTCTCATCTTCCCAGCGGTGGATGTACCGGTTGGCTTCTTTCTGGATTTTCTTTTCGATGAGCTCGTGCATCTCCTCATCCGAAAGGTTGTTGAAATCGTACTTCCGGGGCACGTTGACGTACATGCCATCGTACTTGAGGAAAGGGCCAAAGCGCCCCTTGCCCTTGGTGATCGGCTTGCCCTTATAGGTGCCAACCGGTGCGTTTTCCTTCTGCTTGGCTTTAATCAGCTCAATGGCCCGCCCGCGGCTGAGCTCCAGCGGGTCTTCTCCCTTCGGTATGGAGACGAAAAACTTCTCGCCAAGCCGGACATAAGGACCGTAGCGGCCCACCCCGATCTGCATGGGCTCCCCTTCGTAGTCGCCCATATCCCGGGGCAGCTCAAACAGCTTAAGGGCTTCCTCGTAGCTGATCGTCTCCATAGACTGCCCGTGGTGGAGGTTTGCGTACTTGGGCTTTTCATCCTCATCCAATTCATCAGGCGACCCAATCTGCGCAACCGGCCCGTTGCGGGTCATGCGGGTGAGCAAGGTGCGGCCAGACTCCGGGTCTTTGCCCAGCACCCGCTCCCGTGTCGGCCGCTCTGCATTTTCCAGGGTTTTTTCCACAGTTTCGTGGAAAGGCCCGTAAAAGGCTTTTAGCATATTGGTCCACTCCTTACTGCCCTCGGCAATCGAATCAAACTGCTTTTCGATATCGGCAGTGAAGCTGTAGTTCATGATTTCCTTGAAGTGCTCACTGAGGAAGTCGGCTACAGTAATGCCCATATCTGTAGCAAACAGGCGGTTTTTGACCGCTCCGGTCATCTCGGTTTGCGTTTCTTTCCCGATTTCGCCTTTGTTGTTCAGGGTGAGGCGCATGTACTTGCGTTCCGTGCCCTCACGGGTTTCTTTAGTGATATAACCCCGCTCCGGCTCCATAATCTTGCTGATGGTTGGCGCGTAGGTAGAAGGGCGGCCAATGCCAAGCTCCTCCAGCTTTTTCACCAGAGCGGCTTCGGTATACCGGCTCGGGGGGCGGGTAAACCGCTCCGTAGCGGTCATATTGAAAAGCTGAAGCCCTTGGCCAACTTTCAGGGGCGGCAGCATGCCTTTGGCTTCCTGTTCTTCATCCTCGTCGTCTGTAGACTCCAGGTACACTTTGAGGAAACCATCGAACTTCAGCACTTCGCCCTCGGCTTTGAGATAGGCATCCGGCACCGTGGATATGCCGATTTTGACAATGGTCTTTTCCAGCTCCGCATCCGACATCTGTGAGGCGATGGTCCGCTTCCAAATCAGTTCGTACAGCCGCTGCTCATCCCGGTTGCCGGATACGCTTTGCCGGTTGATGTAAGTTGGGCGGATGGCCTCGTGGGCTTCCTGTGCAGAGGCGGATTTGCCTTTGTAGCGGCGGGTTTTCAGGTAGGAGGACCCATACAGGTGCTCAATCTCCTTGGCGATGCTCTTAAGCGCAACCTCGCTAAGCGCCACCGAATCGGTACGCATATAGGTGATATGCCCGGCTTCGTAGAGGCGCTGAGCTACGCTCATCGTCCGCTGCACACTAAAGCCGAGTTTGCGGCTGGCCTCCTGCTGCAGGGTCGAAGTGGTAAAGGGCGCAGTGGGCCGGCGCTTCAGCGGTTTGATATCAATATCGCTGATGGTAAAGGCAGCCTCCCGGCATTGCTTCAGGAAGTTTTCCGCATCTTGCTCAGAGGAAAAGCGGGATGGGTTTTCGGCTTTGAGCTTCACCGTTTTGCCTTGTTCGTTTTTGACGTCAAAGAGGGCATTCACCCGGAAAAAAGGCGTCGGCTCAAAATTCATAATCTCCCGCTCGCGTTCCACCAGCAGCTTAACGGCTACCGACTGCACCCGGCCGGCAGACAATTTGCCCTTGATCTTTTTCCACAGGATTTCGGAAAGCTCGTAGCCCACCAGGCGGTCCAGTATGCGGCGGGCCTGCTGCGCATTCACCAGGTTGACGTCCACGGTGCGTGGCTGGGTAATGGCCCGCTGTATGGCTGGCTTGGTGATTTCCCGAAACACGATGCGCTTGGTAGAGGCTTCGTCCAGCCCCAGCACTTTGCACAAATGCCAGGAAATGGCCTCCCCTTCCCGGTCTTCATCCGTTGCCAACCACACCTCGTCCGACTTTTTGGCCAGGTCTTTCAACTCCTTGACCACCTTTTTTTTCTCAGAAGAGACGACGTATTTGGGCTCGAAATCGTTTTCGATGTCTACTGCACCGCCCCGTTTGTCCAGGTCCCGCACGTGGCCGAAGCTAGACTTCACCATAAAGTCTTTACCCAGTATTTTTTCAATGGTTTTCGCCTTGGCCGGCGACTCTACTATCAATAAGTTCTTTGGCATATATCTTTATATTAAAAGCGCTTTCAGGATTGCAAATGTAATATTTTTAAAAATTGTTCATTAGCAGTATGCTAGGCCTGCTCCCTCAGCCCCCTCAATTTCAGCTTGCCCCCTCTCCTATCCTGCCCGGTTTTGCCGCGCTGCAAAAAGCGCCGGAAGCCCCCTGATACTGGGCGGCATATTTGAAACAAAAATCCATATATAAAAGATCGATATGCGTAACTTTGCCTGATTAATGCCTATATTTGCCGGGTAAAATTTATTTCCGCCTTTTGCGTTATGGTTACATATTAAGCAAAAAAGAACGGAACAGAAGGAAACGTGGCCGCCCGCCTCAACTATTTTATAATCCTAAACCCGTCAATCGTCCAACTTGCCTATGCGCCTGATTGCCATATTGACCGTAGCTTGTTTATGGAGCAGCTCCCTGGAAGCGCAGCGCTATTTCCCCATCAAGAAGGACAATAAGTGGGGCCTGATCAATGCTGAGGGGCGACTGGTGCAGGAGCCGGTATACGACGCTATCGGCGAATTCAAAAAATTCGGCTATGCCGTTATGCAGTACGAAGGCAAGGTGGGCCTGCTCGGCAGCAACGGCCGGCAAGTCCTCCAACCTCAGTACGAAGACCTGAAGGTGCTGGATTCCACGCTCATTGCTGTGATGGACGAGGATGCCTGGATGGTCGTTAACCTTTTCGGCAAAGTGGTACTGGACAAGGGCTACGAACGTGTGCAGGTGCTGCGGCCCAATTTCCTGGCTTATCAGAAAGCCGGGGCCTGGGGCCTCACCAATCAATTTGGCCATACACTGGCTGAGCCCGTGTACGACCGAATTGAGCCGCTGGGGCAACGCTATTTCCTGACTTACCAGGACGGGCGGGCGGGCCTGATCTCTGCCACCGGGCGGGTGATTCTCGATAACTACGCCTCTGAAATCCGCCCGTACCGCGACAGCCTGCTGTTTTTCCGCCAAAACCATAAATGGGGAGCCGTCGACTTCTACGGCATCGAGGTGATTCCGCCGGCCTTCCAGTCGTACAGCCCTATTGGCCAGGGCTACATTAAACTGAGCACCGAGAAAGGCTGCAAAGCCTACAGCCTGCATTGCCGGCGCATCATCACACCCAATTTCCACCACGACTTTTACAGCTTTTCCCCCCGTTACCTTATCGTCAAAGACGACCGCCGCCTCGGGCTCATCAATTGGTGCGGGCAACAGCTCTTCGCGCCGCAGTACGACGAAATACAAGCCTACAGCGCCGGCCTTTTCCGAGTCAACCAGGATGGGAAATGGGGCGTAGCCCGCAGAAACGGGGAGCTTTTGATCCCTATGGAGTACGACTACATCGCGCCCTCCCGGGGCAAGGTCTGCCTGGTCAAACAAGAAGGCCAGTTTGGGCTGGTCCATATCGACGGCAGCGAGATCGTCTCTCCGGCCTACGACCGCATCGTGCTGGAGGCGCACCAGGCCAAGGCCTACCAAAACCAGGCGGGAAAGGGCGAAGTCCTTACCCTGCTGACCTTCGATGAGGAGGGGCGGCTGCGGGATGCCAACCACCTTCAGCAGCACTTCCAGGTTCAAATTCAGTCTAAGGGCGGAAGCGCCCAGGGCGAGCGCCCGGCTGCCGATGCGCCCAACAACCAATTGCTTGAAAAATTTGAATGGTTCTACGCCCCGGAAGCGGACCGCTGGGGGCTGCGCCGCCTGAACGATGGCGGTGTGCAGATTGAGCCCATGTTTTCGCATGTGCAGGTAGAACACGAGTTGGGCTTCACTATCGTGGGGGTCCCCCAATCCTCAACTTATACCTTTGACCGTACTTCTTTTCGGTTTGACCAGGTATATGGTATTGTGAGCAATGAGCTGGGGCTGATCGTTACGGAGCTCCATTTTCTGAATATCCGCATTGCCGATTTTCGTACTGGCAGCGCCCTCGCACGCTGCACGTTCACCAATGGCCGGCACGGCTTAGTGGACAAAACCGGCCGTATCGCCCGGCAGGACCTCGCTTACCTTGGAGAATTTGTGGAAGGCGTGGCCCGGTTTAGCTTTAGCGGGCAGTTGTCGGGCGCAATGGAGGCCGAACACCACCTTGGGCCCCTGAAACAATACCTGCGTTCTATAGCTGCTCCGAGCATCATGCTGGATTACACGCAGCACGACCAGGATTTCAAAGCCCGGGCGGTACTGACCTGCGAGGGCTGCGAATGGGGCTACATGGACACTTCGGGCACCGTTATTGTGCCTCCTCAGTATACCTATGCCGAGCCGTTTGTAAATGACGTTGGCATCGTCGCTTGCAACGACAAATGGGGCATGGTCAACCGGCACGCCAAGGCCGTACTGCCTTGCCGCTACGATGGAGTGCACTTCATGGAAGAGACCAACAATCAGATGGTCCGGGTGTATGTACGGGAGCCCAAATACGGGCTGGTGGACACCATGGGGCAGCTGACCGTTAGCGCGGTTTACGATGAGATTGGCTACTTCAGTGAGGGGCGGCTGGCCGTGCGCCGCAATGGCCTATGGGGCTTTGTGAATGCCAATGGCATTGAGGTAATCCCCTGCCGTTTCCGCGAAGTGCAAAACTTCAGCCAGGGATTGGCGGCCGTCCGACTGGGTAGCGGCTGGGGCTTTATTGACAAGCAGGGCCGGATCATGATCGACTTGCAGTACCGCCGGGTCGGCAGCTTTTCCGATGGGCTGGCTTGGGCCCTGACGAATGACGGCATCGGCTTTATTAATGAATCGGGGGCTATGGCCATTGCGCCCCGGTTTGATAAAGCTTACGATTTCCAAAATGGCCTGGCCCGGGTCGTTGTAGACCAGGACTATGGCCTAATTGATATTCAGGGAGCTTACATTCAGCGCCCCAAATACACCCACATCGAACCCTTCGATACCAATGGCCTGGCGGTGGTGCAGTACGGGGGGCACAATACCCACTATGGCCTCATCAATCTACAGGGGCAGCTCATCACCCACCAACGCTACCGCGAGATTGGCCCTTTCCAGGAAGGGCTGGCTGTGGCCAAAAGCCGCAACGGGTATGGCTATATCGATACCCGGGGCAACCTGGTCATTGAAGACCGGTTCTCCAAAGCTAACCCTTTTTCCGAGGGGCTGGCAGCGGTGCAAATAGATGGCCAATGCGGCTACATCGACCCCTCCGGTGCGCTTATCATCCCTTGCACCTATTCCAAATGCCTGGACTTCGAAGATGGCCGGGCGGTCGTCTACAAGGGCATGCGCCGGGCTGGCCTGATCGATAAAATGGGGAATAAACTCATTGAGCCCAGCCTCGACCGGCTGCTGAACTTTCAGGAAGGGCGTGGGCTTGTGCGCGACGAAAAGTACCGCTTTTACTATATTACCGAACAAGCCAGCCCTTATAATGGCTTCTACGAACAAGCTACGGAGTTCAAGCACGGTGTAGCGGTGGTGCAGGTTAATGGCAAATGGGGGATCATCAATCAAAAAGGCATCGAAATCATCCCGCCCCGCTACGATAAGATCGAGTCGTTCCGCAATGGCTACGCCCGGGTCCGCATTCAGGGCTTCAGTGGCCTGGCGAGCCTGCAGGGCGAAATGGTGGTGCAGCCTGACTACGAATACATCAGCTATGCAGGCGAAGGGCTATACCGGGTTGAAAAGGGGGACAAGATTGGCTACTTTGACCAATCCGGGCAGTGGGTGTGGGCCCTCAATCGTTAAATCTTTTCATACAGGGTGTTGGTCTAATATCTGAAAGGGTTTGCCCAAGGCGGTTGGGATTCCCTGGCAGATGTGTTATTTTAAGCAGCGTTTGGGCGGTAACGCTCCCCTCTCCTGATGGATTGAGCCATACATACTTGACCATCCGGGCCAGCCCCGCCCAACCGGAGCAAAAAGAGACAATTGCATGAAGAAGAAGAACGTAGCTGGATTTCTGGCCCTTTTCCTGGGCGTTTTTGGGGTACACCGGTTTTACCTGGGGCAGCGCTTTTTAGGTTTCCTGTATATGGTGATTACTTTTTTCGCGGTCATCATCTCCGCAGAAGAGAATGTGCCCGCCATCATGGCCCCCGCTATTCTTGGTTTTGTCGACGCCGTCCTGTTTTTTGTCATGCCGCGGGAAGATTTCGACCGCCGATACAATAAATCTTCGGACCGCAGCTGGTACGGCCGGCACTACCGCAATGCTGACCGATTCCCCGCTCCGCGCCGGCGCCGGCAGGTTCATGATTCTGAATTTGAAATAATCAAGCGCCGGGGTATCCAAAACTTCCGGGACTACCGCTTCGAAGCGGCAGCTGAGGATTTTGAGCAAGCCCTAAGCCTGGAGCCTGAAAATGCCGCTATCCACTACAATCTGGCGGCAACGTACGCTATGCTCGAAGAAGCGGGGCTGGCGTTTCAGCACCTGGAAGAAGCCGTCGCCTGCGGGTTCGACCAGGTAGAAAAAATCCATTCCCACGATGCGCTTGCTTACCTGCGCGCCCACCCTGATTTCCAAGACTTTGTCGATAACGGCTACCGCCTGCCCGCCCTTGAGTTGAATGCCCCGGACAAAGAAACGCTGGAGCTTGACCCCAGAGCGGCCGAAGAGAAGCCCAAGCCCACAAAGCTTCTGGAGCAGATTGCAGAGCTTGGCAAGCTGCGCGACCGCGGTATCCTTACGGAGGAGGAGTTTGCCCAGCAGAAAGAAAAAATTTTGATGAAGCGCAACGGGTAAGGCGCGGAAAGGCTTGCCTGAATAGCCCGCACAGACGCCTTTTATAATTTGGTTAAGGTTTTTCAAGCACTTTCCGCCGGCAGCGCCCTAAAACCGGAACATAACCCCTCCCATTGCATTAATGCCGAAGATAGGGTACCGCAGCCAGCGTTCCCGCCGGTTGTTGGCCAGGTTGTTGATTTGAAGGAACCCTCCGAAGTTTTCCGCGAAGAAATAGTCAGCGCCCAAACTGAGGTCAAATAAGCCATTGAGGTTATCCGCCTCCATCGTCTCGGGGTTGAGGTAAGGCACGCCATTCTCCAAAAAGAAATCCCCTTTGACCGTCAGCCGGTTTTCCAAGGTCGTGTACCGTACGCCCAGGTTGACGGTCAGCGCCGGCAGGTGCCAGGGCTTCTCCTCGTTGTCCAGGGTGTAGATGTTCTGGCTGAAGGCGCCAATCACCCGGAAGCCATCCACAATCGGAGCGGTGACCGAGCCCTTGATGGTCACAATGCTGCCATCGTCGTAAATGACGTCGAAGCGGGGAAGGTCATCAAAGGGATCCAGCAACCGGAACGTCGCCAAATCCTCTACCGCCTTATAGCCGGCCTGCAAGTCGTAATCAATGCCTTCAACATTGCCCCGCACGCCACCGTAGTAATTGTAATACAAGGTGTTGCGGATAGAAAGGGGCGAGCCAATGAAGGGGTTATAGGCTGCCAAATTCCGGAAGTTGTTCTTTTGCAGGGTACCATCGGCGCCTACGTAGGCATTCAGCAACCCTTCCAGCAAGACGACGGTTGCTTCGATATTTGGGAAAAAGGTAAAGTTGTCATCATTTGATGCCAGGTTAAAGCCTAGCTTGATGCGGAAAAGGTCAGCGTGGTAGGTATAGTCGGGGCGCAAGAAGAAGTTGTTCAGGGATTGCTCCCCCTCCACATCGTCGTAGTTCGTAAAGTCGGTTTGTATCTCCACCGACAAGGGGTGGGTGCCGTCGAACCACTTGGTGCCGCGGAAGACCAAATCGAAGCCATTCTCCCGGGAGGGCGAGTAAGAATCGTTCATGATATAGGTCTTAAAGCCGGCGTAGTAATTGAAATCCGCTTCTGTCCGCGCGCTGTTGTAGATACTGGCTTGCCCGTCGAAAATAGCAAACCGCTGCCGGACTTCTTCCTGGTCAAAGGAAATGGTCTCATTCAGTGCCTCCGCTACTTCGTTATAGCCGTAATAGTAGACTGAATTGGATGTATATTCCAGGTGTGCATTCACGGCAAAGCCGGGGTCGAAGTGGTAAGTGCCATCTATACCGCCATTGGTATTGCTGAAGCGTTGGTTCTCCACATTTTGGCTGTTGTTTGCCGAATGGTGGTTGGCGAACAGGTCAACACTAAGGTTCTCGTTATTGGTAATATTGTAATAGCCTTCCCCGTAAAGGGCAGCGGGGAAGCCACCACCGGCTTTGACATAGCCGTTGTAGCCTTCTTCTGCTTTTTCCCGCCGCATCGCCAGGGGGCGGATCTTAGGCGGCAGGTATTCTACCGGCAGCGTTTGGGTGAACACATTGTAATCCAGCCGCCGCGTAGAGGTATCCAGGGCCGGCAGCTCCGGGTCTACCCGATAGCGTTCTGCATCGCCCAAACGGGCGTCGAAGCTTTTGATGATATCTACTTCGCCGGAAGGCAGGTCAGGCTCTTGGCTGAAGGCCGGGCCAGCCAGGATTAGAATGGCGATCAGCAGGAAAAACTTGCAATATTTCATCGGGCTAAAGTTGTTTTTGTTGCTTTGGAAAATGGAAAAATCTGGGACCGGATGGGGCGGGGCAGCGCTCTTCCGGCTTAATTGCCCCCATCTGTGTCCATAAAGTCATCCTCCTCCGGGTTGGTATTCAGCCGGCTCGACTGATTGATAAGGCTGTTGATGGTCTGCAGCTTCTCCCGGGCTTCGTTCACCAGCTTGGGGTCCCCGTCGTAGTTTTCCAGCAGCGCTTCCAGGGCCGCGCGGGCGTTGTAGAGGTCGCCCTTTTCCCGCAGGATATCCGAAAGCAGTATGACGCTCTTGGCTACCCAAAACGGATACCCAGAGCTTTCTTTGTTCGCATTGATGCATATTTCCTGGGCTTTTTCCAAATCCCTGCGAAGGTAGAAAATGTAAGCTTTCAGGTAGCGGGCCTCCGCTGTCTGCTCGTTATCGCTCAGCCGGATAACCTCGTTGAAGGCAGTCAGCGCATTCTCGTAGTCCTGCCGGTCGTAGGCCATTTTGCCCAGATAGAAATTAGCCGTAGCAATCTGCAGCTGGGAGGCGTTGGGGTTAGTGGCGACTTTTCTGGCCAGGTCATAGACGGCATCATCTTTGCCGACCCGGTAAGCCGAGCGCAGTGCCCCCAGTTGGGCTTCAAACCGCTGTTCCGGCGTAACTGCGACTTCTTCCAGCTCCGAAAACAGGTCGTAGGCCAGCAGAAAGTCTTTTTCGTGGTTGTAGGCAATCAGGGCCGCTTTTTCCAGGGCTTTCACATAGTAGCGGCTTTGCCCCTTGTCCACCACCGTGGCGTAATCTTGCAGCGCATTGGAATACTGCCGCAGCACTGCGTAGGATTCTGCCCGGTGGTAAGTAGCAGGCAGGGTATACAAGCCCCGGGGGAACTTGCGCAGGTAGTCGGTATACGACTGCACGGCGCGTTCGTAATTGGCGTTTTCGAATTGCGATTCCGCCGCCCGGAAATTGATGGAGTCCCGTACTTCGTTTTCCACATTGCCCTGCACCGTTTCCAGGAAGGCGAAGTAGGCATCGGGCTCCCCCAGGTCATCCACATAGATCTCCTCTAGGGAAGCCAGGGCGAGGTTGGACTCGCTGGCATCCGGGTTGTTGGCGAACACCTGCTTGTAGTAATTGATGGCCCCGTTCAGGTTGCCCTGATTGTAGCTGATCAGGCCCAGCCGGAGCAAAGCTTTGGTCACCAGGTCCGATTTGCCCTGGTAGTTGCGCAGCAGCTGCTTGAGGGGCTCTGCGGCTTTGCTCAACTGCCCGATTTCCTGGTAGGTGGTGCCGAGTGCCAGCAGGGCGTCGTCGGCGTACTGCGACTCGGGGTGGTCCTGCACAATCTTTTCCAGCGTCAGCACCTTAGCGCTCGTCCGGCCCAGCAAACCTTCGATAATGGCCTTCTGGTACAAGGCGTACTCAAAGCCTGTGTATTGCTGATTGATGGCTTGGTCGTAGTAATCGACGGCGCGGATGTACTGATTGCGCTTAAAGAGGCAATCCCCTGCCCGCAGCGTGGCATCGCCCAGGACTTGCTGCTGCACTTTGCGGTTGCGGATAAAGGACCGGTTGCGCTTGATGCCGCCGACGGTTTCTTCGAAGAAGCCCAGGGCGGCAGTGTAGTTGTCTTGCTTTAGGTAATTGTACCCCTGCGTATAATTGGCCGTAAAAATAGAGGATTCATCCGGCAGGTTGCTCAGGGTTTTGGCGAGGGTCAGAAACTGATTCATCAGCCGGATGCTCGCATTGTAGGCCCCCTCCCGGTGGGCAATGTCCCCCAGCCAGTAAATAGCCAGGGCCCGGGTGCGGGCATCGAGGGAGACATCCAGAGAGGTCTCGAAGTACTGCTTGGCGGCGTCCATCTCGCCATTTTGCAGCAGCTGCAGCCCACGGAAGTACGCTACTTTTTGGTACGTCTCCTGCAGCTGCGGTGTCCGGTTGGGCAGGCTCTCAATAATATCCAAAGCCTGTTGGTAGTTGCGGTAGCTGAGGAAGATTTCGCTCATCAGCTCCTGCGCTTCCAGGTAGTAGGGCGAAGAGGGGCGCAGCTCTTTGAGGGCATTGATGGCTTCGCGCGGGTCTTTGAGCTCGTAGGAGAGCTTGGCGTAATTCCAGAGGGCTTCCTCCTGAATATCTTTGTCGTAGGGCATGCGTTTGGCATTGCCGAAAGCCGTCCGGGCGTACTGCCGCTGATTGACGCGAAGGTAGGAATCACCGAGGATAAACATGGCATTCTGCCCAATGTCTGAATCTACAGTCGTCAGGTCCTTGAGGTACTGAATAGCCTTGGTATAGTCGCCCACCTGGTAGTAGGTATAGCCAATCTGGTACAGCTCTTCTTCCCGCAGGCGGCTGTTGCGCCCGGCGTAGTATTCCAGGTAAGGCAGCGCCTTTTGGTACTGCCCTTTCTCAAAGTAGGCTTGCCCGATAAGCTGCTTGATCTCCGTCTCCTTCCGGACCCCACGCTGCTTGACCCGGGGCTCTGCGTAAGCGATAAGCTCATCGTAACGGCGCTCCGCAAAGTAAATCTGAGCCAGGTAGTAAGGCACGTGGGGCTTGTACTTGGGCGAGACTTCCACGATCCGGAACTGAGCGATCGCTGCGTCGTAATTGCCCTCAAAGAAGTAGCAAAGGCCCAAGTAGTAATTGGTCGGATAGTAGTACTCGTTTTTCAGGTCTTTAATGCTGCGGAAGTTGGCTTTGGCTTTTTCAAATTGCTTCTCCACGAAGAGCGAATAGCCCAGCTTGAACTTCACCGCTGCCTTTTGCTCGCGGCTCATGCCGGTAGTGGGCACCCGGGAAAAGAAATCGATGGCCTTTTCGTATTTGCGGGCATTGTAGTAGTAACTGGCTACTTCCACCAGGGCTTGGTTGGAAATGGGGTTGGGGGCGTAGGTGCGCACAAATTCCAGGATGAGCTTCTCCCCATCCGGCGCCTGTGTGCGTACAGCCGCCCGGGCAATGTTGAGCTCCGCTTTAGTGCGCAGCAATTCGGCATCGGGTTCGTTTACGGGCAGCAGCAGGCGGTAGGCCCGTTCAAAATGCTGACGGGCTTTGCCGTACACCCCTTGTTCGAACAGGGTCACTCCTGATTTGTAGGCTTCATTAGCTTCTGTGAAAACGGCGGTTTGCTGAGCCGCCAGCGGCAAGGCAAGCATTAGGGTCAGGCACAGCGGGGCAAATTTCTTTAGCATCATAAAGCGTTTTGTATCGTTTTGCTTTGGTCTTATTCAACCCAGTGGATTAAGCTGTAATCACCAGCTAATCGCAGGCCGGGCAGGAGTTCAAACCTGAAAATACGGTCCAGTAATTCGGCCGGGGCGCACTGGGAAATACGAATTTATAAAAAAAATATCCGAAAGCGGCGCTCCTAGCACGGTACAGCACAACTAACGTATTCCCTTGCCGGAAAATTACCTGTGGGCGCATACAACTGTGGGCCCGGGGCAGCCCCGACGGCCGAGGGGCGCCCATCTGCGCCTCCGGGGTATAA
>CAZNSK010000145.1:2847-14774 GCA_964575505.1 uncultured Phaeodactylibacter sp. | reverse complement strand
AAATTGCCTATGGCTTTCACAAGCCATAGGCAATGAAGCGCCCCACTTATCTGGATATGTTTAGCGTTTCAGTATCTTCACTACCAAGGGCCCCGATTGGGCCTCCACGCTCAAAAGGTATAACCCGGCTGGCAAATCCGATAGGTTTAGTTCGAAGGGAGAGGCACTCGCTTGGCCAGCCAACAACCGCTGTCCTGACACATTTACTAAAGCCCAGTTAACTGAAGTAGTTATCCCTTCCGGTATCCGGACGGTGAGCCAATTTGATACCGGGTTGGGCGCCACCGACAAAGATGGGGGAGCCAATTGTTGTTCCTGGCTGCGAGTAACGCTTCCATCAAAATCCAAGCCCGTTGCATTCGGTGCTTCCGGTGTCAGCACTACTTCTTCTGACCAGGGCGAATGGCCCGGTATTTCCAAATAAACCGTGTATGCCCCAAAGGGCAAGCCTTGGAAGGCAAAGCCGCCATCGCTTTCGGTATACCTTTGAGCCGCTGCTTCCATTCCTTCTCGCATCACCATTATGTTCGCGCCACTTATTGGAGCCCTGGTATTGCTCGGCCCCTCATTCAGAAAAACAATATCCGTAGAAACAATTCCACTGATTTTCCCACTGCCCGCAGCGGGAGGCGTGATGGGCAACATATGCACAATAGCTTGAGTTTGTTGCCCGCCCACGATTTCGATAGGAACGGCCTCCGCCGAAAATGGCGTACCTTCAAAGTAGGTTGGCAAAAAGGCAGCGGTATCCTGCGGCTCGCCAAGCAAGTAGTAGATGCCCTCCTCCAGGCCACTGAAAATAAAAAACCCAGAAGGGGCAGGGACTTCCGCAATGACTTCGAAGGCCCCAGCTGCGTCTTCCTGAAAGAGCAGCAAGTTACCTGGCACAAGGCCGCCATTGACGGTATCGCGCAACGCACCACTCAATCCTCCTGTTGAAGTCCCGCTGCCATTTTCCGAAAAGGAAACCGACACACAATTGGTAGCCGAGCAGGTATTCGCAGCATCTGTGACCGTAACGCAGTAACTACCGGCTTCAGTGGCCGCCAAGGTACTGCCAGTTGCGGTTCCTCCATTGGGCGTACCCCAGTTGTATTGGTAATTTCCAGACGGCGCAGGCAGGGCTTGTAGCACAATAGTATTTTCCAGCGTATCTACGCCCTCGATTTCAACAGTTAATGCACAAGGTACCGCCAAAAAAGCGGTATCGCAGGCCGTTGCCACACAGCCATTCTCATCCGTGACCGTAAGGCAATATTCCCCGGCAGAAGCTACTGTAATTTGCTCAGTTGTATCGCCTGTACTCCAACTATAACTCAGCGTACCCTGCCCCTGAGCGTCCGAGAGGAAAGTATAAGTCCCCCCTCCCGAATGGTAGCCAAACAAGGAAATGGCGCAGGTGTCTGAAAAATGAAAAACCTGGCAATCTGTGGCGGTACAACCTTCGCTATCCGTTACAGTGACGCAGTAAGTGCCAGATGCAACGGGCACTATCGTATCTGTTGTTTCTCCAGAACTCCAAAGATACGTCAGCGGTGGGCTGGCAAAAGCGCTAACAGCCAGTACTTCCTGGCCAGAGGCGTTGTGTACATTAAAGATGCTGGCGAAGCAGCCATTTAGCAAGGAATCGGAAACGGTAGCACAGCCAGTACTTTGGCAGCCAGTAGCATCGGTCAAGGTAAGGCAGTAAGTACCGCCCGACTCAAGTAGCAAAAACTGGCTGGTATCCCCCGTAGACCACTCGTACCCAAACGGCCCCTGGCCTGCACTCTGCCCAAACAAGAATAAAGAATCACCACTAAATGCTCTTTGGATGTGCAATTGACAAGGATTTGCAGGTGCGCGGCACACCTCAGACACACAGCCCAATGCATCGGTCACCGTAACGCAATATTCTGTGCCATCTGGGGCAACCGTAATATCCTCCGTGACCGCTCCATTGCTCCAATTGTAGGTAAAGGGTGGGGTGCCAAGGGCCTGAGTCACGAGCTCCACCTGGTTGCCCGGGGCTGCGGATTCTATTAAATAAGCATCACATTCAGCTGTAAATCCGGAAGAGCAGTAAACAAAGTTCTGTTTGAAAGTAGTGTCATTCCCAAAGAAGCACTGAATTTCAAATGGCATTCCGCCATTGCAGTCGGTATAGGAGATTTGGACACAACTGGAGCCTGGGTCGTTTTCGCCCAACGTCAGAGATGTGCTATAGTTGCCATTCGCATCGGTAGTAAGAAAAGACATGACCGGCCCTTCCGTTTCCAAAACGACCAATTGCACTTCAACTCCGGGTACGGCCATCCCTGAGGTATCAATAATTGTACCGGTTACATTTATAGTCGGCTGGCTATGGCCCAATAGGGCATAGCATATCCAGGCCAGTAGTAAACTTAGCTTTTTCATGATCAATGGTTTTTGTAATGGTGAATTGATAATGGGCTGTTCTTTCAAGCCTCTGTGTAGATTATCCCTTGATCATCCTTAACGCTGCGTTTCCTTCGTTTTTTTTATAAAAAAAGCCCGGCCCGCTATAATTACCGCGGGCTGGGCTTTTATCCAGTGGCTGCTCAAACTAGGCTACCAGTACCTTACTACAGATAAGCTGCCCCCCCAGGCAGTATACTTTAATTGAGCGGAAAATAGACTGTTGCCCCGCCAGGTTCTCGTTAAGCCAGTCCGTAGGCTCCATTCCCTGGACCATCGATATTCTATGCCTACCGCCGCGCTAAAAGTGAGGTCGGCCCGTCGGTCCAGCAGGCTACTATCCTCCAGCCTGATAAACTGCAGAGCTTCTTCATCGGGCCATTGACCTTCGGCGTATTGCCATAGGTTGAACAGAACCCCCCCTTCCGCATAGATACCCCACCGGCCGATGCCTTGGCTCCAGCCGATGGAGACCGGTATATCAAGAGCATTATAGCTGTTGTAGATTTCTTTGACCACAGTGAAATTGGAGTCGATTGGTGCTGCCCCTAGTTCTTCCGTAGGTTCACCTGACTGCCCATAGTTGATAGACAGCAGTACGCCTTCCACTTCGGTGGTTGTAGTAAAACGGTTCCTATACCGCAATACTTCGTTTATTCGAGTATAACTCAGTCCAGTAGCCAGGTACAATTGCGCGCCGCCATCTCCAGCCCATACTGGTATACCTGCCACTACATCCTGGGTGGAAGAGAGCCGGGTTTCTACGTACTCGCTGATTTTGGCTGCTCCGGGCAGTGCCTCCGAGTGCTGCCGGCTCGGCAGCGTAGCCGTAAGCCGGTACGACCACCATTTTACAGGCCGGGCATCTTCATTTTGTGCGTTTGCCAGGCCGGCGCCGGGCAGGCTAGCGGCGCGCAGTTCGGGCAACGGGCTTAGCGAGTTGGGCGGCAGCATAGCCAGGCTCGAAAATTCCCGAGGTAGCAAGGTGGCTGGTTTGTTGACTTCAAGGGGGGCAGCGGCCGTACAACCTGGTACCACGGGTTTGTCCGCCAGCAACCAGGCAGCATCCTTCCGTGTCGGCAGGGCGGTGGGCTGTGCCCGTCCAGCCTTGGAGGGCTCGGCGGCGCTGTGCACTGGTGAAGGCAGCCTGGGTCCGCCCACCGCCGTCTCAGGCACTTGTGGGCCAGTTCCTGTTTTTTCCGCAAACGGCTCACTTTCGCGGCGGGCAGAGGCCGATTCACCCACTGCGCCAGCCATTTGTGCGCTGCGAAGCGGGATGGGCAGTGCAGATAGCGAAGGAAGGGGCGCCAGCTCCAAAACAATCAAGGCAGCCAATGCCAGCACCACAGTGCCGGCACCCAGTAAAAACCAAAGCAAGCGCCGCCGCTTCCGTTCCGGCGGCATAAGTGCCCCGGAAGCCAGGATATTATCCCACAGCTGCGAGTGATCAGCGGGGCTATTGTGCCCTTCTAGTTGGCGGCGGACGTAATCTTCAAATTTATCCTCTTTCATCGGTCGCTGAATTTTGGAAAGGAGCGGCTGATTAGCGGCAAGCCGAATCCTTACATTTGTTTTGTTGTTTGTTAATGCGTTTACGCAAGAGCTGCTTGGCCCGGGACAAATTGGAACGTGAGCTGGCGGCGTTGATTCCTAGCATTTTGCCGATTTCGTGGTGATTATACCCTTCAATGACGCTTAAGTTGAACACCTGCCGGTAGCCTTCAGGCAGCTCGGCAATCAGCTTTAGCAAGTCCTCAGCATCCAATTGTTCATACACGGCGGGCGGCACGCTTGGCCCCCTGAAATGGCTCTCTTCCTGTACGTATAGTTCGTGACTGACGTGCTTGCGCTCCATCTTGCGCAGCGCCCGGTTAATGACGATGCGTTTCATCCAAGCTTCCAGGGAACCTTTGGCAGGATCAAATTGGTCTATATTGTTCAGGATACGAATAAAGGCTTCCTGTAGGGCATCTTCCGGGGAAACAGAAGCAGCGCAATACCGCCGCGCTACCGTAAGCAATAGCCCCGAGTACTGTTCTACCAAGGCTTTCTGGTATTTGTGCACCCGCTGGCGGCACCCTGCTATGAGCTTTTTTTCTGTCATTGCAAGGGCAGCTTAAAGGCCCCTTCCAAGGTAACCGGGGCCTGGCAAGGAGGGACGCTCAACGAGGCTAGCTCCCCACTGTAGGTTCCTTCAACAAACATACCATTACTAGCTGTTATGCTGACAGTAAAGGGCGTTGACGAGTCGTCACAGGGAAAAAACGTGGGTGCATCCAGCATCCGCCAATTCACCTGATAGGGCTCATAGTCGCCTGGCCCATTAAAATCATTAATGAGAATATTGGTCATCAAGCCATCTACATCCTCCAGGTCCAGATAGAGGCCCAGCTCCTGGTTCGATTCATTGAAGTTGGCGAAAAAGTTGATTGCATCAACTTCAGGGCCACCGTTGAAGCGGTAAGTAAAAAATGGCGCTATTGGATTTGGGCAAGCGCTCAGTGTATCTAGGTCAAATGTCTGGCCGGGCGATACTGCCATTTGCACAGCCTCATTATGCACCGAGTTTTCGAGTTGAAAGGCGCTGTAGGTTATGGCTGTTGAATTGCAAAGGGGCAACGCCACATCAATGCGCCCATCGCCATCCGCCGGGGCGATAATGGATTGCGCTTCCCATTCAATTAATAGGTAACCTTTGTCGATTGGCGTTCCGGCGCAATCCGTTATCAAGCCGTATAGCTGAGCCTCTTGCTCAATAAAGTCCAGCGGCAGCGCCCCCAGGTCATTCGATGCATTAAAAGGCCCCAGGGATTGACCAGAGTCTGAACCACAGTTTTGCACCCTAGGCAGCGTAAGGCGAAGGGCCCTACCCGCTGGCACATACTGCTGAAACGCCCCCTCTGCGTTGGTGTACCCCCCGTATGGAGGCCCTCCGTCGGGTGCCCATCTGAACTCTGTGCGCGCAAGTGCTGCTCCATTCCGGCTGACCAATCTCCCGGCAATACGGACAGCTGGATGAAATTCACCAACCGCCCAAATCGAGGCTGCAGAAAGATTGAACTGATAGGCACCCCCCTCCCGGATGGCTATTCCCCGTTCCCGCCAGCGCCCCGCTATTTCATCAAGTTCCCAAACTGTGGTTTGGCCGGGCGCTGTAGCCAGGTACGCATCAGGGATGTCCAGGCGGGCTGACGCGCCATCAATTGAGTCAAACTGCAACTGCTCCCCATTTTGCCCTTCCAACTCAATAGACAACAAGCCAAAGGCAGCTACCACGCCTGGTTTACCCTCTTCCCGGATAGCCGTCCAATTGCCCGGTGCCATCGCGCTATAATCAGGGTCATCAATACTGTTGAGGTAGGCGTAAACTGTAACCGCATTCGTGTATGAGCTGCCATTGGGCTTCATGTATCCACCATTAGGAAAACGAATTTCTAAATTCGGCCTATTCACAGTTGCTCCAGCGCTAGCCATAAATGTGGCGACCGGCTGCCGGCTGGGCAATACGACAGGCTGGTATCCCCAGTCATTGAGCCGAGGCAGTATCGTTTTAGCCACCGCAAAATGCCCTTGATATTCAAAGCGGACTGGCGCGCCAGTGGCATCAAGGCTTACATTTTCCAATTCAAAATAGCCATTGGTGTCGGTTAGTGCGGATTGGCTGGTTATGGATACCTCGACACCTTGCAGGGCATTGCCAGCCGCATCATGCACCTGCCCGGCCAAACTGGTATTGTAGAAAACTTCAGGCTCGTAGGGGACTTCCTCTCCAATGAGCAGGTCTGTATCTTTCTTGCAAGCTGCTAGCAGGAGCAGCGCTAAGGACAAATATCTAACATGGTATTTCATAGCGATTTCTGCATTTACCTGAGGGTACGTTCCCTGCGGTCTAAATAATCATATACCCTATGTGTTGCGAATCGCTGCGCGGCGCACAATTTTTTTTACTCTTCTGATAAAACTATAACAGCAGGCAATAGCATTATCCCCACAAATTCCTTTGCAATACATACCATTCACCCGATCGATCACTGCCTAATTAAATACGCTTGGATTAGAAATCTGCCCAATCTTTGACATAAATCGATTAAAAGATAAATTTCGCCAACAAGGTGCCCCTCGCAAAGTTGATTTGGTATCTACTCAGCCCTTTCAGTACGCATTCATTATTTACCAAATCAATTTGTTGTGAAACACTCATTACTCCGTTTATTCCCCCCAGGAGCCGGTAGGCAAGCTTTGTTGCTTTGGCTATTTGTTTTGGGGGGTTCGGAGGCGATGCCATCATTAGCCACAACATCCTCAACTGCTCCAACCGGTACAGGAGATTGCGAAGCAGAAGCGGGCTTGTTGGAAGCCGTAGAAACAGGATGTATTGCCAGTACTCTACAGTTGGAAGCTACGGTTTCTATAGAACCGGTAGTCCCCCATGGCTACGAGCTCATTTATGTTTTGACTGCCGGAAATGACTTGATTATCGAGGCAGCCAGCGAGAGCCCGGAGTTCGTAGCTAGTACTGACCAGAATTATAGTCCGCCAACCCCAAATTTGTGATTTCTGGCTTGCTCTTTTCTCACCTCGCTGCGTTGAAAAGCCTCGCCGATGCTTAGGCATCGCCTACGTTTTCCGCCTTGCGAGCTAAAAAAATAGCTGCGCCATAATTTCACAAATCTTGAGTTGTTGGACTATACCGCATCTACCCACTAGTGCGACTAGTCCGAAATAGCACAGCGTATTTCACGCTTGGGCGCCCTGGTTTTACTGGGTTTCTTCGGTTAGTCATTTCTGAAACACTCCACTAGATGATTGGTTCGGATTTGACCATTCACCTCAATGATGCCAATGGCAAGCTTGTACGTGAAATCAAGGTTGAGGAAGCCAATGCGCTGGAAGGCTTGACTATCTGTCCGGCAACCGGTATATTTGAATGATGACAAAGCGCAAAGCACAACATACCGGCATGCACCCCACCCTAGAGCAGCCCAGGCACTTCCCTGACCTGCATGCGTCTCTTAGTGTATACATCCGGTATTGGCTGACACCCCGCCTTCCCGAGCGCTACACTGTTTCCGTAGAGCGCGGGCTGTCTATGACGGATGCATCCGGCGCCTCCAAGCCCTACCGCCCGGATGCAAGGATCGACCGCGCTGAATCGCCTGAAACTTCCTACGCTGAAACTATCGCTGTGCAGCCGCCCTCTTTTACTGTGGATATTCCGGGCCAGCCCCAGCGATATGTAGCGATCCGGGACGAAGACGAGCGCTTGGTCACGACCATTGAAGTACTTTCCCCTGCCAACAAAACGGGAGACGGCTACGAGGATTTCCGCCGAAAGCAGGAGCAGCTTGCTGAAAAGGGCGTCCACTTGGTCGAGATCGACTTGCTTAAACAGGGCAAGCGCCGCTGGCGGGAACCAAGCCGATTATGTGATGACTTTGCAGCGCGCCGGCGACAGTCTGGCCAATGTTTGGGCCGTAGCCTTGGGGGAAGCCCTGCCTGCCATCCCCGTCCCCCTGCTTGCTCCGGATGCGGATGTGCCGCTGCCATTGGAGTATATCCTGAAGGAGTATTTAGCGAAGAGTAGGCTGGTGGAGCGGTTGGGATAGTGCAGGCTTAAAATGGCAAAACACAGCTTTCCTAATAATTATCCAACAGATATTTTACATATTCCTCGATCCGCCCCATCAGGAAGTACGGCAAATTCATCAGGTAATACGCTTTGCCACCCGGCGTAGTGTGTTGTTCTATTGAAAAGGTATTGCGTAAAAACCGGACAGCGTACGGATGAGGGCTACGTTCTACAAATTGGTGCAAAGACCGTAAACGGCCCTGCGGGCCTGCTTTGATTTCTACAGGCACCACAATACTGCCATGTTGGTACACCAGGTCGACTTCTGCATTGCTGCTCCCCTTTTGTCGTACCCAAAAGCGGGGGGTGTAGTCTTTTTGTACGAAGCCCGCGGCAAATTCCTGCATTAAATGGTGCTCTACCAAACGGCCATTAAAAACTCTTTGCAGGTCTTCAAGGTCGATCAGCTCAGCCTGTATGTCAAGAGCGTGGATCAGCAAACCCGTATCTAAAAATTGCAGTTTAGGGCTTTTTTTGAAATCCGGGACAATTGGTATTTCCACCTTAGTGGTCGGGTATAACAAACGTATCACCCGAGCCTGTTCTAGCAAGCGCAATGCCTGCCCTACCTCGCGGGAGCCGTAGTTCGACTCCCCGAAGTGGCGGAAGGTTATCCGGCCGGATTGAAAAGGGGCATGCCGCAGAACAAACCGGAGCAAGTTGCGCTGTGCCCTGTTCTTAGCATACTTTTCCGAATCGTCCACATAGGAAGCCCAAATAGCTTCATATACCTCAGCAAGCCCTCCCATGCTCTTTTCTTCCACCAGGCGCTGAACCGCCTCCGGCATGCCTCCTACCATCAGGTATTCATTATAAGCGGCGAAAAGTGCTTCCTGCGCAGCAAGAGCTACAGGGGTGCTTTGATAGTGCCCGATTAAAAAATCTTCGCCTTTCCAATTTAAAAACTCGGAGAAGGTGAGCGGGGGCAGGTAATAAAACTGCACTCTGCCAACAGGGAAGCTTTTTACCTCTCCTAGAGCAAATTCCAACAGTGATCCGGCCGCTATGACATATAATTCCGGATGCTCTTCGTAAAAGTAGCGCAGCAGCAATATTGCGCGCGGGCTGTTCTGTATTTCATCAATAAACAGTAGTGTCTTTTCCGGAAAATTGGCCAGTCGCTTTCTGACTTTCAGCGCCTCCAAAATGGCATCGACCGACTTCGCCGTTTCAAACCACTGCACAACCGTGATATCCCGCTCGAGATTCACCTCTAAAAACAAATCGAAGGAAGCCCCGAAACGGCGGACCAAGGTAGATTTGCCTACCTGCCGTGCACCTCTTAGCACCAATGGCTTTCGGTTGGGGCTAGCCGCCCATTTTTCCAGGTACTCGTCAGCTATGCGGTCATATATCATTGGTTAATTAGTCTTGTTATGTTTTCTTGTTTGCACAAAATAAGGGTAAAATATGTATTTATTTGCATAAAATAAGGGTAGTTATGGTATCGTTGAGCCACGCTCATTACAGTGCCTCGGCTGCTAAGGGGTCGTTTTATTGCAATATTGCAATATTAACATCAACAGGGGCCAGCAAAGCCATGCTCTATCAAGGCCTGTTCTACCAAACGGCCGTTAAAAAACGCTATGCGCCATACGGTGCAAAAGCGCATTCAACAAAAGAATAAGCCGGAAAACTCCGGGCTTTCCCGGATAAGGTGTTCGATTACCCAAACCTCCCAAGCGTTCCCGACAGCAGGGTGGCCCAGTAACGGCTTGTAATCGTATACTCGATAGTGTAGCCAGACCGAGATATTGGATTGATTTTTCGGAACCCTTCTTACGCAGGAACACTGGACGAAGAGTGGGCTGGGGAAGAGATTGGGGGCAGACCGTCTCTGAACGGCAATAAAACAGTTTATTGTGTCAAAAAAACCAAAGGACACCAGTCTTACACCAAGCAGTACCCAATTAAATTGGCATACATCCAAAATTTGCCTAATCCTTGACACAAATCGATTAAAAAAAGGATTTCGCCAACAAGGTCCTGCTCTCGAAGTTGAGTTGATATCTATCAAGCGCTTTTAGCACGCATCCATTATTTATCAAATCAATCCGTTATGAAACACTCATTACTCCCAATTTCCTCACATGGGGCATTTAGCCGGGCCCTGCTGCTCTGGCTAATTGTTCTTGCAGGCGCCGTGGCCACGCCTTTGCCCGCCACAGCCCTTCCGGATGCCCCACCCAACGCTTCAGATTGCGAAGCAGAAGCAGGATTGCTCTCGGCTGTAGAAGCCGGTTGTATCTTCGGTACCTTAGAGCTGGAAGCCACAGTCGCTATCGACCCGGTAGTCCCACATGGCTTCGAGCAGGTTTACTTGTTGTCGCTGGGGTCAACACGAACAATAGTGGCCATTAACGACCTGCCCCAATTTACCATTGAAGAGGCTGGCGACTACCGTATACATTCCCTGGTGTACAACCCTTACACCTTCAATGCTGAAAATATCCAGCTGGGGAACCTCAGGATACTCGAGTTGCTGTTGTTCTTTGAACAGGGCGGTGGAGTACTTTGCGGCTCCCTCGACGTCTTGGGCGCAGGGTTCCATATTGCGCCTTGCCCCTGTGATGCCGAAGCCGGCACCCTGAATGCTGCTGGGGTCTGCTTTGACGACAACCTGGCAGAAATTACGGCTGCCCCCAGCGGTGATGCTGTCCTCCCTGCCGGCTACGAGCTCATTTATGTGTTGACTGCCGGAAATGATCTGATTATCGAGGCAGTCAGCGAAAGCCCGGAGTTCGTAGTCAGTACTGACCAGAATTACCGCATTCACCCACTGGTCTACGACCCAAGCACTCTAGATTTAAGCATTGTCGAATTTGGCGTAACCACTGGGTTTGATGTCAACAACCTCTTGCTTCAGGGCGGAGGCGATATTTGCGCTTCTCTTAATGTAGAAGGCACACAGTTTAACTTCGGGGGGTGCGCTACCTGCCTGGCTAACGCCGGCACCCTTGCTCCTGACAGCGACAATTGCCTCGATGGCACAGCGGAACTTTTAGCTACAGAACAAAATGCACCTAACGTGCCCGCCGGCTTCGAAGTGCTCTACGTGCTCACTTCCGGCAGCGATTTGGTCATCCAAGCTGTCAGCGAAACACCGCAGTTTACCGTAACCGAAACCGGATTGTTCACCATTCATACCCTCGTGTACGACCCGGCAACCCTTGACCTCAGCATCGTAGAGTTTGGCGTGACCACCGGCGTGGACGTCAACAACCTGCTCATTCAGGGCGGGGGCGATATTTGCGCTTCCCTGCTTGTGGCCGGCGCGCAGTTCCAGGTCGAAGACTGCCCCTGCACCGCTGATGCGGGCAGCCTGCTGGCCGACAGCGACAACTGCCTCGACGGGGAGGCTGAACTCATCGCAGTAGAAGATGCCGCACCGACTGTGCCCGCCGGGTACGAAGTGATCTACGTCCTTACTTCCGGCAGCGGCCTGACCATTCAGGGCGTCAATGGCACTCCTGAATTTACAGTTGCCGACACTGGCTTGTACACCATCCACACCTTGGTTTACAACCCGCTGACCCTCGACCTCGGCATCGTCGAGCCCGGCGTGACCACTGGCTTTGACGTCAACAACCTGCTCATTCAGGGCGGGGGCGACATCTGCGCTTCCCTGCTCGTAGCGGGCGCGCAGTTCCAGGTGGAAGCATGCTGCACCGCCGATGCCGGCACCCTGGTTGCCGATTCTGATAATTGCCTGGACGGTGAAGCCGAGCTGATTGCCGCTGAGGATACTGCGCCAACTGTGCCCGCCGGGTTCGAAGTGCTCTATGTGCTCACTTCCGGCAACGGCCTGGTCATCCAAGCTGTCAGCGAAACACCGCAGTTTACCGTAACCGAAACCGGATTGTTCACCATTCATACCCTC
>CAZNSK010000145.1:0-2747 GCA_964575505.1 uncultured Phaeodactylibacter sp. | reverse complement strand
TGCTTGTGGCCGGCGCGCAGTTCCAGGTCGAAGACTGCCCCTGCACCGCTGATGCAGGCAGCCTTAAAGCAGACTCAGACAACTGCCTGCAGGGTACTGCTGAATTGATTGCCAGTGAAAACGTGGCACCGGTTATCCCGGCGGGCTACGAGCGGATTTTCGTATTGACCTCTGGAACCGGTTTGGTCATTCAAGCTGTAAATGAAGACCCCACTTTCACCGTCGACGAAGAAGGGCTGTTTACCATTCACACCCTCATTTACAACCCGCTGACGCTTGACCTCAGTATCGTTGAACCTGGTGTGACTACTGGCTTTGACGTCAACAGCTTACTGATTCAGGGCGGGGGCGATATCTGTGCCGCCCTTGACGTAGCTGGTATTTCCTTCAGCGTTGTCGCATGCCAATCGCTGAATATGGAAGATCCCTATCCAAATCCAGTGTCGGATCAATTGTCTGTTCCGATACCCGAATTGCTGGTCGGCACAAATTTGACTTTGCATATTACCGATGCTAACGGAAAGCTTGTCCGCGAGATTGAGCTACCGGAGGCCAATGCGTTAGAAGTCATTGACATGCAAAAAATGGCAGCAGGTGGTTACACCATTGCCATTTACACGGTCAACGGCGCACGCAGTATGGTACGCCGTATTATCAAGATGTAGAGCAGGCATTCCATACTACAACTCTAAGCTCAGCAGCCTTCGCTTCGGCGAGGGCTGCTGTTTTTTGTCTGGGCTCTTATTATCCGCCAATCCTAAATTTCACGCAGCTCCTGCTCCAGTCCTTCGTATTGGTATTTTCTCAGGCGTGCGTGGATATGGAAGATAGCGCCTTCCCGTTCGATTGTGTCTATCGCGTACTCGAAATACCAAAGCACCGCGATCGCGGTTACAGTTAAGGTGAATAGGCTGGAAAGCAACCCCATTTCCACGATCAGATAAGCGGAAAGGAAGAAGCTTAGTGCGACTAGACCGAATTAATTGCTAGTTTCTTTGCCCCTGTAGCCGCTGCTATTGCTGCACTTTAAATGGTCAAGCATTTGCGGCTCAATCCACTAGTGCGACTAGTCCGAAATAGCACAGCGTATTTCACGCTTGGGCGCCCTGGTTTTACTGGGTTTCTTCGGTTAGTCATTTCTGAAACACTCCACTAGGGAGAAAATGCTATTCTTCTACTTGTTGTAAGTAGCTCAGCGTGCCCTCCTTAAATAAGGATAAATCCTGCCCCCATAGAGCGTTATCGGTGAGTATACAATTTACTGCTGATTGTAGACCGTTTCCATTTTCACTACGCTCGCGCCAGTAAGCCTGCAAACGCTGCGCCGCCTCAGAATCATCCCGGAAAACCAATCCTTCTTTGTTGTTGTAAAGTTGGAGCAGGCAGGCCAGTACGAAGAGCAACTCCTCCGGTGGTTGGCCACTCATTTTTTCATACTCCAGCAAAGAAGGCAATACCCGGACCTTAAATTTTTCAATAGAATTAAGCGCGATGCTTTGCAGGCGGTGTTCCACAAACGGGTTGAGGAAGCGCTCGAAGGTAGCTTGCAGGTAGGCCTCCGCTTCCGCTGCAGAAAGCGGCAGTGTTGGCAGGATGTATTCCCGGGCTACCTTTTTCAGAAAAACGCCCCATGCCTTGTGCCCGGCCATTTGCGCCACGGTCGACAGGCCATGCACCAGCCCTATGGCTACCATGATGGTGTGCAAGCCATTGAGAATACGCACTTTTTGCAGCCGGATCGCCTCCAAATCCTCTACCAGGCGGATTTGCAAGGGCGTATCACAGCGTTCAAGCGGGAACAAACCTTCCAACGCCGGTTGGCGTTCGATGGCCCAAAGGTGAAAAGGCTCCGCCGCAACTAGCAAAGCATCTTCACAACCGAGAACGTTCCGGCAGTATTGCTCCCCATCTTTAGGGTAACCAGGTACGATGCGGTCGACCAGCGTGTTGCAAAAGGTGTTGCTTTTGGCCAGCCATTCTGAAAAGCCTTGTTCCAGCCCCCAGTGCGAGGCGTACTGCAAAACAGCCTCCCGCAGCCGGTCCCCGTTTTGGGCAATCAACTCGCAGGGAAGTATCACACACCCCCGGTCTTCACGGCCCTCAAAGTACCGAAACCGCTGGTAAAGCCAACAGGTCAACTTCGCGGGAAAGGAAGAAGGCGGCGCATCAGAATGTTGGTCAGTTTCAATAAATTGAATACCTGCCTCGGTCGTGTTGCTGGTAATGATGTTCAGGCTTGGCAGTTGGGCTGTAGCCAAAAATGCCTCCCAGTTTCGGTAAGGGTGTATGATTTGCTGTACGCAGCTTATCAATCGGTGTGCTTTAACAGCTTGCCCGGAGTGCAGCCCCTGGCTCAATACATGGAATAACCCATCTTGTGCTCTTAAAGCGCTATAATCTCCTCTTTCAGTCGGCTTAACGACGGCTATGCCAGCATTGAAATCCGCTTCCTCGTTGAGCACATCCACCATCCAGTCGACGAAGGCGCGCATGAAGTTGCCTGCACCAAATTGAAGAATACGCAGAGGCAAACGAGCGGGGTAATTGGCCCAAAGTTGATTCAAAGGAGGCAACTTACTCATAGTGAGGTTAGTTTTTCAAATTTCGAAATCTTCTTATCTGTTCTGCTTAGACAATGTTTGGAGCAAATTCTTTACTGTAGCGTTCTTGCCTAACCATTCTTTAACGGGCTACCCGCCCGGAGGCATCGCCGCCCATCAGCTTTTCTACTTCTGCTACGGAGACGA
>CAZNSK010000144.1:0-14950 GCA_964575505.1 uncultured Phaeodactylibacter sp. | reverse complement strand
AGGTGGAAAAAGAGCAAGTCAGAAATCACAAATTTTGGGTTGGCGGACTATAAAAAAATACCTATGAACGCATTAGCCCTCAACGCCGCCATCGCCCACTTCACCTCAGAGCGCCTGCCGGGCAACTGCGCTCCTGAGCAGGTCATCCACAACCTGCGCCGCTTGCTAAGCCGACAGGCCACCAAGCTGGGCGCTTTCCAGGGAATGCGGTGCACGGAGCGGCGCTCCATCGGCCAGGATTTGAGCATTGCCCGCTTCGCCCTGCTGTACGAGCGCCAGACTTTGGTGGTTAAACTTACTCGCTTTAAGCCCCGTAATCATTGGGAAATCAGTGGCGTTTCCCTGGGTTAGCGGCCGATAGCCGAGGGGCTCCCGCTTGCCTACATTAGCAGCGCCGCCTTAATCAATGCGCATGCATCTCCATCATGGGGAACTAAATCACTGCTTTTCGGATTGAAAACACCTGCCCCCTGCCTGCCCGTAGGCAAGTAGGCGGAAATGGCAAGCCCTTTGCCCGCAAACCCCTTCGTAATACGTATATTCGCCGACAAAGTAGTACAACTGAAATGAGTAAAAGATATCTGGTTACCTCTGCACTGCCCTACGCTAATGGGGCTCTCCACCTGGGCCACCTGGCCGGCGCTTACCTCCCCGCTGATATTTACGTCCGCTATCTCCGCTTGATGGGGAAAGATGTGGTTTGGGTCTGCGGTTCTGATGAACACGGCGCTGCTATTACCATACGGGCGAAAAAAGAAGGCATTTCCCCTCAGGAAATTATTGACAAATACCATCAGCTCAATAAAGCTACCTTTGAGCGCCTTGGGATTTCATTCGACATTTACCACCGAACGAGTGCACCCCTCCACCACGAAACCGCCCAGGATTTCTTCCGGACCCTCTACGAGAAAGGAGGCGAGTTTGAAGAGCGCGAGCAAGAGCAATACTACGATGAGGATTACCAGCAGTTTCTGGCAGACCGGTACATTTCCGGCACCTGCCCAAAGTGCGGCTACGACTCCGCTTTTGGCGATCAATGCGAAAACTGCGGCTCCGACCTCTCTCCTACAGAACTCATCCGCCCGAAGTCGACGCTCAGTGGCCAGCCCCCTACTCTGCGGAAAACCAAGCATTGGTACTTCAAATTAGACAAGCATGCCGAATGGCTGCGGGAGTGGATCGACAAGGGCACTTTGGACGGGCAGCAACACCATGACCCCAAAGCATGGAAACGGCATGTAGTGGGCCAATGCCTGAGCTGGCTGGACGGCGGCCTGAAGCCCAGAGCCATCACCCGCGACCTGGACTGGGGGATCCCCGTCCCACTGGATGAAGCCGAAGGCAAGGTGCTTTACGTCTGGTTCGATGCCCCCATTGGCTACATCTCTGCAACCCGGGCATGGGCGCAAAAACAGGGCAAAAACTGGGAAGATTACTGGAAAAGCGAAGACAGCCAACTGGTCCATTTCATCGGCAAAGACAATATTGTGTTCCACTGTATTGTTTTCCCCGCCATGCTAAAGGCCTATGGGGCATATAACCTCCCGGTCAATGTGCCCGCCAACCAATTCCTGAACTTCGAAGGAGAGAAGTTTTCCAAATCCAGGGGTTGGGGGCTGGAACAGCACCAATACCTGGAAGAATTCAAAGACTTCCCCAATAAAGAAGATGCGCTGCGTTATGCGCTTATCCGCAATATGCCTGAAAACCGGGATGCAGATTTCCGCTGGGACGACTTCACAGAGTATCACGATAAAGAGCTGGCCGACAACCTGGGCAACTTTGTGAACCGGGTAATCGTATTGACCAATAAATACTTCGATGGCAAAGTCCCCGAGCCCTCCGAGCAGGTAACTAAAACGCTCCAGCCCGTACGCGAAATCACAGAACGCCTGGTAAGCGAACTGGAGAAGTTCAACTTCCGCAGTGCCGCCCTGGCCTTTACAGAGCTTTCGAGCTGGGGCAATAGCTACCTTCAGGAGGCAGCGCCCTGGGCCCTTTACAAATCAGAACCAGAGAGCCAGGCCATCAAAGATTGTATGTATGTGGGCTTGCAGGTCGTGGCCTGCCTAAGCGTCGTCAGCGCACCCTTTATCCCGTTCACTGCCCCTAAAATCCGGCGGGTGCTTGGCCTGGGTGATTTGTCAAATGGCGAGCTGAAGACTGTGTTGAGCCAACTGGCTGCGGCCGATGCTATTGTGCCTCCTGGCCATTCCATCGGCAAGCCGGAGCTGCTTTTTGCTAAAATCCACGACCGCAAGGACGACAGCCGCCTACAGATCATCAATCGGCAGAAAGAAAAGCTGCAACAGGTAGAAGCCGAGGAAGCAGCTGCCGAACGTGATCCTATTAAGCCCAATATCGAGTTCGACGACTTTACCAAGCTCGACCTGCGCACCGGCACCATCAAGACCGCCGAAAAAATGCCTAAGGCGAACAAGCTGCTAAAGTTGACAGTTGACATAGGTAAAGAAACGCGCACCGTAGTCTCCGGCATTGCCAAGCAATATAAACCGGAAGATTTACCCGGTCAAACCGTCGTCCTCGTCGCCAACCTGGCACCGAGAAAACTGCGTGGAGTAGCCTCTCAGGGCATGATCCTTATGGCTGAGAATGACAAAGGCGAACTTACTTTCGTGCAACCTAAAGATGATTTTGGCAATGGCTGGACGGTGCGCTGAAACCTATTGATGAAGCCATAACCAAGGGTCGGGCCCGTAAAATATACTGCGGCCCCGTTTCCCCAAAACCATCTTTGATTTCATGAATTACCATTATCAACTCATTGTGGCAGGCAAAAATATTGTCTTGAATGCGCAGGGTTTCCTGGAGGATATCCAAATTGCAGTAGAGCCTTCGGTTGAAGCCTTACCCCTGGCAGCAGGCATAGAACGCATTGCCGGAGACCCCGCTGATCAATTAGTTGCAGCAACCGTCTACAATGGGCAGCCTATGTTTATACGCAAATCAGCCAACCTTCCCGGCCCGCAAATGGATAAAGCCATTCAGGCTTTCACGCAATCTTCCGGGACCGATGTCATGTGCCTGCTGATGGATGAAAACTTAAACTTGTCCAACTATTTCTACTACCGGGACGGCAAGCTGCTCAAGACGAAGATGGAGAAGGGCAGAGCGATTCAGCTTCCCTACGAAAAACTAGGCACCTCTCCCGAGCTGGTCCTTACCGCATTCTGCGATAGTTGGCTGGTGCTGAGACAGCTCAACTGGCATTTATTCAAAAAACAGCCTTCCCTGGAGCAGGCTAAATAACGTTCACAGGATCATGAAGCACCCTACTCAGCTGTTTTTCAGATTTGGGCTCTTTTTGTTGCTTGCAGGCGTGGGCGCTGTTGGCTTTAGCCAGCTCATCATTGAGGATATCCTCCAGATTGAGCGGGTCTTTGGCGAAGAGCCCCTGAGCTTAAGCTACGTACGAGCGGGGCTGGTGTGCGCCGCCGTGGGTACAGCCTTGCTTCTCTACGGGGGCTGGCGCAACCGAAGGGGGGCAAAAAACAAAGGATGAGCCGAAGTTACAGCTCATCCTTACCCAATAATCACCCAACTGAAATATTTTAAATCCTGGCTTGAAAACCAGTCCTGCCGCTGCACTAGTGGAGTGTTTCAGAAATGACTAACCGAAGAAACCCAGTAAAACCAGGGCGCCCAAGCGTGAAATACGCTGTGCTATTTCGGACTAGTCGCACTAGTGGGGCAGGTAGTTGCGGACCAACCCGTAGGTAAAAGTCCCCAGCGTAGCCCCTGCCAATATCAGCAGCATAATCGTATAGCCACTACCCAATAGCACATACATAGGCCCCGGGCAACAGCCAACCAATGCCCAGCCCAGCCCGAAAATCGAGCCGGCCAGCAAATGGCGCTTCATGCTTAACTTCATGGGGTTGTACTGAACCAGGGTACCCCGCAGGGTGGTCATCCCGGTTCTCTTCATGATCCACATCGACAGCGCACCAATCACAACTGCCGTGCCGATAATGCCGTACATGTGAAAGCTTTCAAACCGGAACATTTCGTGGATGCGGTACCAGGAAACGGCTTCAGATTTTGCCATTACAATCCCGAAAAAAGTACCGACCAGAAGAAATGATATATTTTTCATAATTATCGTCTTCAATTCTTTTGCGTTTCAAAAAATACTAGTGGAGTGTTTCAGAAATGACTAACCGAAGAAACCCAGTAAAACCAGGGCGCCCAAGCGTGAAATACGCTGTGCTATTTCGGACTAGTCGCACTAGTGTGGCTAGACCGATTCGATTAGCCAACCAACAGCGGGAAGATAAAGTGCGTCATCAACAAACCGCCGATGAAAAAGCCAATTACGGTAACCAGCGAAGGCAGTTGCAGATGCGCCAAACCTGAAATAGCGTGGCCGGAAGTACAGCCATCGCCGTACCGGGCGCCAAATCCAACGAGGAAGCCGCCGCCAAGGGCCATCAGCACTCCGCTCAGGCTCTCATAGTTGAAGATGGAAGTAGGCACAAAACCCAACCCTTTCGCATCGGATTCCGGATAGGCGATACCGAGCGTAGACAAATAATTGACAGTGTCTCCGCTAATATTTACCGCCTCCGGGCTCTGCAGGAAGTGCGTGGCGATGTAGCCGCCAATCAATCCCCCGATGACGAAAGCGATGCGCCAAAATTCATCCTTAAGGTCCATTTTGAAAAAGTCGGAGACTCTGCCACCCCCGGCTGCGCTACAGAACGCTTTGAAGGTAGTAGAAACGCCAAAACTGCGCCCCATCCAAGTCATCAGCGCCAGCACCAGGGCGATGGCCGCACCGGATACCGCCCAATGCCAGGGCTGGCTGATGAATTCTATTAGGGAAGAAGCATTTACTGCTAAATTCATAGTTGCTCCATTTGTTATTTATCGAAATCAGCGCACCTGTACAGCGGTACGCCTGCTTTGTTTGCGCGAATGCGCCAGATTAATTGGAATATTCCTCGATGACATGTTTCAGCTGATGTGCTGATTGCATACCCGACTGCCGCCACATCACTTCGCCATTCTTAAAAAGGACGAAGGTAGGCACCCCTTGGATTTGCATTTTCGAAGCCAGTTCCCGATTTCTGTCCACGTCAATCTTTACGATGGAAGCTTTGCCGTCAATATCGCCGGCTACTTCCTTAAGGATGGGGGCCATGGCTTTGCAAGGGCCGCACCACTCTGCTGAAAAGTCGATGAGTACCGGCTTTTCGCCGTTTATAAGGTCTTTGAATGACATTTTTTTGCTCATGTTCAATTGATTTTATGACGATCACAGTGCAAACATCAGATATTTCCGCCGTGGGTTCAGTGACGGCTGTCACATTCCGGGATGATTTAACCAATCCCCCCTACAACAATTAACGGATGGGCGGGCGTTTTCATCCGATCGGCGGAAAGCGGCGGGCATACAGCAGTTTTCTCTGCCCATGCACAGCCATCTTTTCATGCAGCTGTCTCTGCTAAGTGATGCAGATCACTGCCTTTTTGCAGGGTTTTAACGATATTCGGGCGTCTTCAATCAAATCTTACATCAGATGCATTCTACAGTCAGCCACCCTTCTCCTCCTATTCAAAGAGCTAGTCAACTACCGCCGCCGTTGCGGTTGATCGTCGAGCAGCTCGAACAGCTTCGGGAACTTACGCCCGCCGAAATGCGGCGGATCGTGCTGGAAGCCGGCATACAGGCAGAGGATATTATGCCCTGGGCAGCTATCGGCCACCCTGCTGCCGATAGCTACGGGCGCAAGCTGATTTATCAAGGCCGGCACTTTGAAATGATGGCTATGAGCTGGGCACCCGGCGACTTTTCGGGTATCCACGACCACGGCCATACCGAGTGGGGCGCTGTACAGGTTTTCGGGCCGGCGGAACACGCCACCTTCCGGATCGCCGAGGGTAAAATGACCACCTTGTCCCGCACGCAATTCACGCCCGGCCAGGTGGTCGGTGTCAGCCACCAGCTGATCCACCAAATGGGCAACCCCACTGACCGCCCCTTCCTGACGCTACACGTCTACGGGCAGCCGGAGGATAGGGAAAGCATCACAGGGGATGCGCGGGTTTACGACTTGGAAAACAAGCGGGTAGAGCGCGTAGATGGCGGCGTCTTTTTCGCCCTGCCCCCCTCTGCCATCAAACGGGTAGAACCCGGGCCCGACGCAGACTTCCCTACCCGGCTACGCTACCGGGTGGAATTAGCCCGCCGGTTGCAGCGCATGGCAGCAGCGGGTAATGAAGGCGCGCACAAGCAACTCAAAGGCGTGCTGAAAGGCCTTTTCTCGGACGAAGCGCAGGCAGCGCTGCGGCACAGCCTGAAATCTATACTGGATGAAAACGGGCATGCCGAACACACTATAGCCTGGCGCATACTCAACCAAGAGCTCCGGGAAGCAGCCCACTTACAGCAAGCGCTGCAGGGAGAAGCCAAGAGCACCGACCAGTTTCACCGCTACGCCGCCCTCTACGATGCCCTGATTTGCCGCCCCTGCCTGCAAGATTTCATTGCCGGGGGGCTACAATTTTTTAAGGCGCACTACGCCCCCGACTTAAGCCGGCAGCAATGGATTTCTATTGGAACGGGCACAGGCTTGGTAGAGCGTTACATCATTGATGAACTGGGCTTGCCCTATGAGCAGCTTCTGGGAGTGGACATCTCGGAGGCTATGGTCCGGGAAGCCCAGAGGCGTATTCAGGCAGCAAGAGGAGATATCCTGGCGTTTGAAGCGGATGGCCGGCAGTGGGATGTGGCCTTTACCGGCCTCAATGTTTTCCATTATCTGCCTAGCCAGGCGTTGCAGAATGCCATCGAGCGGACTGCAGCGCTGATCAAGCCCGGAGGCTACTTCCTGGGCGACTTTATCACGCCTGACCACATCCGCTGGTACCCCAACGCCTTATTCTCGGAAGACGAGTCCGTCATTTCCCTGCGCACGCCACGCCTGATTGAAGCCGAAGGGCGGATGTACCAGGAAAGCGAAATTTTAAATATTGCTTTCCGGGAGGGGCGCATGCTGCTTGATTATGCAAGTAAGCACAAGCGGTTTTTGCCCCCCATGCACCGCGTCCGGGCCTACTTTGAGCAAGCCTTTCGGGGCCGTGTTCAACTATTTGACGCTTACTCCTTGGCGGAAATCCCGGAAATTGCGGATAGCTGCCCAAGCACGCGATACCTTGTCATTGCCCGTAAAGGAGCAACCGAACGGTAATAGACGAAAGCAGCCTTGCCCGGTACACGGGAAGGCTGCTCTTGTACGCCCCCGTTGCCAGGGGTGTCATCCGAAAATGCATTCGTGAAACTTAGTTCTCATCGATCAAATCGCCGGAGCCCGTGATGTTGACGTCGATCTCTGGCGTACCTATGTAGCGGACATCCCCGCTGCCGCTAATGCGTACCCGCAAGAATTCCAGAACATTAACCTCTACTCCGCCACTGCCGGAGATATTCACTTCAGCGGTATTGGCTTGCAAGCCAAATGCTTGTACGTCACCACTGCCACTAAGGCGGTAGGCGCTGTCATCCGCCAGGCCGTCAATGATCAAGTCGCCGCTGCCGCTGATTTTGACATCAAGGTCATCGGCCTCCACCTCCAGACGGACATCTCCACTGCCACTCTGGCTGATGTCAAGGTCTTCAATCAAGAACGTATTTTCCCCGTTGATGTCTCCGGAACCGGAGCTGTAGACCCAGCGCAAGTCGGGGAGCGTAATATAGATTTGCATTTGATCGAGGTCCCGCACGCAGCGGTCAAACTCAATTTCCCAAATGCCGTTGTTGACGTCCAGCTCAAGTTCTTCCAATGCATCCTCCTTGCCCTCTGCAATGATCTTCTGGGTATTGCCCTGCCGGATAAAGACCTCCGCTGAAGTTTCGTTCTTGATACCGGAAATAGGAGCGAGGCTGAGGCTCTGACTGACGAAGGGGCCATCCGCATTCAGGCAGCCAATAGAGAAGCCATCATCATCGTCGATGTCAAAAAAGCAACCGCTGGCCAAGGTGAGCGTGGCGGCCGCGAAGATCATCCATTTGATTGTTTTCATAGTCGTTAGGTTTTTCCCGGGTTGCGGGCCCGGGCTGTGAGTGAATAGACGGTTCTTGGGATTGGGGCTGCGGCCCGGCTAATAATGGTGCGCCAGCAACCGCCCCCCTTATTTGATTTAGTCCCTGTGCCAGCCAAACCAGCCAAAGCGGAAAGTCAGGTTAGCCAGAGCGCCATCGAAGGCGTCGGCCTTGTAGGGGCTATTCTCACTGATGCCATCCACGAACCGGTAGCCAACCGTGCCGGCAACGCGGAACCACCGGGTAACATTGAGTTCCAGGCCAACTTCCGGAGTTACAACGAAGACATTATCCGTGTTATCGGGGAAAACGCTATCGTCAGATACATCTATCCCAACTGCCCCCCATCCCAGGCGGGCGCTTGTGTAGAGGTGAAAGACGCGGTGCGGGGCTAGCGTATAGCCCAGCCAAAATCCCCCGTGGCCCAGTTCGATTTGATCGATATTGTCCTCTTCAATAAGGCGCTCAAAGTCAATGCTCCCAATGCCATAGCCACCGATAAAGAAATTATCAATAACTACCGCGCCGCCGCCGCCAACGGCAGTCGTCATATCATTGCCAAGCCCCATCTCAACAATTGGGCCTCCAAACCCACCTACGACGCGGGCATTGTTGAATAAAGTTTCGTGTTGAGCTTGAACGAAGAGCCCCATCAGGAAGGCTACTGCAAAAATTCCATACTTTTTCATGATACGATTGCTTTGTCTTTCAGTTAAAGTTGATCAAACAGCTTACTCTGCCCCCACAGCGCCCAGGCCGCCCTATTTGAAGTATGATCCTGCCTGAACCATTACCGGTACCGGGCACTTTCACCATCAAACGTTTTCGGCTCAATCCACTAGGGTGGCTTGCCGGGCATCAGTGCCCGGCCAAGGTACGCCCAGCCTGGTCCGGCTGGCGTTCATCATCAAAAAAATTTACATGGTCATTGGGCTTGTCTCAGCAGCCCCGGAATCGCCAAACGCTAACCGGGCCTTGGGCCGTATCCTGGCGGCATCTACCAATCCATCCATTGATACCTCCAAACCGGGCATACGCCATGCCGGGAAGCGCTGCTTTTGCTGCCTCGAAGGCAATCCACTAGAAGCGGACGCCGCCCTGTAGGCCAATCCAAAACCGGAAGTTGCTTCGGCCTGCATCGCCTTCCGCTAGTGTATAACTGGGCGCTATAACGGCCGACCCTAACTCGCCGGTTTCCGCATCGGCCAGCCGGGAAACCATCAGATTAGCAACGGGGCCTGCAAAAAACCGTGTCTGACGGCCTGCTGCATTGTAGCCCAGTGTGAGGCTAAGTTGGTTCAGCAGGTTCAGGTCCCGGGTCCAGGGCTCCATCTCGTTGATGTGCATGCAAACCGCCTCCACATTCATCATCAAATGCGGGGTAAACCGCTTGGTGGTCCCAATCCCGTAACCGAGCCCCCAGGTATAAGCGGTATTATCCGCCTGATTGATACTCCCGGGAGCGGCAGGCGGTTTGTCCCACCGTATCCCTGCGCGGAAGACATTATAGAAGGCGTAGCTGCCCAGCTTCAGGGCCGCATTCGCGAAAAGCGCATCGTTGGCAGACAGCTCAAACCGGTTGTAGCCATTCTTAATGATATTCAAAAGGCCTACGGAAACCCCATTTACGGTATCTGCCACATTGATCAAGCCGACCTGGAAGCCATCCACGTCCCGGGCAACGTTGAGCAGGCTACTAACCTGCCCCCCTTCCACATCGCCCGCTGCATTGTACAGCCCGGCCACTTGCGAACGGGTAAAGCCCTTGCTCCGGTTGAACAGGCTGGCAACTTGCAGCCCCTCGGCTTTGCCCTGAGTGATGTTGAACAAGCCCGAAGCCTGCAGCCCGGTCATATTTCTTTTGCTGATGTTGAACAGCCCGGCAGCCTGAACAGCTTCTGCTTCTCCGGAGATGTTGAACAACCCAGCCGCCTGAACGCCCTGCACCTTGCCGGCATTGAGGTTAAAAATACCGCCTACCTGCGTACCCGACACATTGCCTCCTACCTGGCTGCCTACACCAGCAATTTGCACCCCTTGCACATCGTTGACGACTTTATTAAAAAAGCCCCCTACCTCTACCCCGTCTACACCGCCATTCGTACCCCAAAGCACATTCAGGGAAACGTGGTTGGTGATCTCACTGCTGCGTGCCAGGTTCGTGCCTACGTAGGGCAGTATGGAGATTTGAGCCAGCCGCCGGTCGCCCTTATGGATTTCTTCCTCCGCCCATTCTTTCGCAGATACTTCGCCGGTCAGGGGCAGGCGATAGCGGTCAAAATCGAGTTCGCGGTAAGCATCGCCTCCCGGCCCGTTGATCACTGCCTTGGTCCGTGGTGGCCGAATGGGCACCATACGCTGGCTAAGCCGCTTCCGCTCCGCTTCGTCTACGCCAGGCTCCGGATAGATGGGGCTTTGCTGTTCCACTTTTGGCGTAACCGCCCGGATTTGGCCTAATTGCTGATTAGCCCGGCTTGGCTTAAGCATGACCTGCCGGCCGATAATGCGGTAGGAAACAGGCAACTGACGGGAAATGTCTGCCAACACTCCGTTTAACCCTTCCCCCCGGTCGTCAACTGTTACCCGGCGTTGCAGGGGGATGAAGTCTGGGCTGTAGGAAAAACGCACAGCGTACTGGTCTTCCAGAGCTTCCAATATAGCGCCAAGGGTTTGATTTGTAGCCCGGTAGCTCGCCAACGCAGCAACTGACTGCGCAACCAGCGCACCGCAAGCGAATACCAGAACGATCAGCAATAGGTTTTTCTTCATGGCGCTATTATCTTATTGGCAATTTTGGGCATCCCCCCGAATGATAATTTGCCCGTTTTGTTCGATAATTTCCAGTTCCATCGTAAAAGCAATAGCGTCAAGCAGCTCTTGCAGCCCAGGGTCCGGGAAGGAGCCCATAAAGCGGCATTTTCCAAGTTGCTCGTTGGCCAGGATAACCGGTTGCCCAAAGTAGCGCTCAATGGTAGCCGCCACATCGCTCAGCCGCTGATTATCGAATACCAGCTCTTTGGTCTTCCAGGCCATGGCGTTCGGCACCTCCTGCTGGCGGACCGCTTCCACCGATTTATCGTAAACTGCAGACTGGCCGGGTTTAAGCACAACGTTCTCTTTTTCCTTTCCTTGGGCAGCCACCTCCACTTTCCCTGTCCGTACGGTAACGGCTACATTGGGCTCCCCAGGATACGCCCTGATATTAAACGAAGTCCCCAAAACAGTCGTCCTTGAGCCAAAGGCGTTGATGACAAATGAGGCCTCATCACGCTTGACGACATTGAAAAAGGCTTCCCCTTCCAGGTCGACGATACGCTCCTTGAAATCTACTGGGTAGCGGAGGGTTGTCTTTTCATTGAGTGTCACCTCACTCCCATCCGGGAGGGTGACCACCTGGCTTCCTCCTTGCTCGGTAACGACGGTAGCGTACCGGGGGGCTTCATCGAAAAGGCCAGTGTTCCAGGTCAACCAGTAACCGCCGAGCAGAATAGCCACGGCAGCGGCAGCGTACTCCAAATACTTCCGCCAAAGCGGCATCCCGATAACGACTGCCTCCTTAGGCGGCTCCTCCGGCCCCATCTTCTGTTCGATCTGGCCCCAGGCTTTAGCTTTTCCGGCGGAGAAGTCAGGTACTTCGTAAGCCTCAGTAAGCTCCCATAGCTTTTTCGCCTCCTCAAAGTCGGACCGGTGAACGGGGTCGGCTTCTACCCATCGCTCCAATTCCTCCTGTTCGGCGCGGTCCATATCTCCGGAGAGATACTTTCCAATCTTCTCTAGGTAGTCGCGTTGATCCATTTTATTTTTTCAGTTTCCGACTAATTGATGCACCGGCTTCCGCTCTTCCCCTATGCGGGTGCCCATTTTTTTTAATTTTTGTGGACAACCAACTCTTTAAAGCCAGTGGCATGGTCCATTTCCCGGGAAAACCGGAGGCCGGGCAGTATCCCGGCCACAATTTCTGCTGTGGTGTAAATCCGGCAGCCTTCCATAAGGTGGCCACCTAAGCACTGCCCGTTTTCATCGGCAATTGTCAAATGCAAGTGCAAGCCATACCGGGAGATAGTACCAGCCAGGCTTGTGATTTCAAAGTAACCGCTGCCCCGGGCTGCTGCCGGCTGATTGGCCATCCGTATAGCATAGTGGGTCAGGCTGCCGACTCCGCTGAGGAGGACCGCCGCTTCTATACCGCCCCGCTCCGCCCAGGTTTGCAGAGCTTGCCGGAGGTCCATGCCCGGCAAGAGCCGAAATGCATCGTATTCCATGGTTGCAGTTTGGATTGTGAAATGGGAAAGGGCACATGCCGTAAGCAGCTGTGCCTTAGGAAATCAGGCGCAAGCCAGAGGGGCCAGGCACAGAATAAGGGCCACCAATTGCAGGTAACCCTGAAGCTTTTGCCGCAGCACCCGAAGCGCCTTGCCCATTTGGTTTTCGACCGTCTTCACCGAAATTTCCAGCTGATCGGCAATTTCTTTGTAAGTCAGTTCTTCGTACCGGCTCAATTGGAAGACCATACGGCATTTAGGGGGCAAACCGTTGATGGCCGCCGTCACATTTTCCTGCAATTCGGCCTGCAGGTAGTGGTCTTCAGCGCTGTCATCCATTCCGGGCTCCGCGCCAGGCTCGAAGGCATCAGCTTCCCAGCGCTTGTTACGGCGGAGATAGCCAAGCCCCTCATTGACCCCCATACGGCGCAGGTAAGCTGGCAAGGAAGTGTTGATGTCTATGCTGTGCCGTTTTTCCCAAAACCGCAAAAAAACATCCTGGGCTAAATCTTCAGCCATGCTCGTATCGGGCACAAACCGGTAGATGCTCCTGCACACCATTTCGTAATGGTCGTCGAACATCTGCCGCAGGGCAGTACGGTCGTCTGCCCTCAGGCGGTTTAAAAGTGCTATTTCATTGGTGTCAGGCATGTAAGTCGGGTGTATTTCGGCGGCTTTTCCAGCCACGCTCTCATAATCTAAGTGTGGCCGCAACCTACAGGTTACGGTTGAATTCCAGCGCAAAAGTGCCCTTTCTGCCCATAAAGGTAAAAGGTCTTCGACAGAAAGCTGCATTTAATAGAGCGAATGGTTGGATTTGCTGCCTGAGTTGCATCAAATCAATGCTGAATGACCAACAGTTGCCGGAACAGGCGCTCTGCCGTCCGGGCCCGCAGGCAGTAGGCCCCGGCCGGCAGATTAGGCAACTTCATCTGCTGCGGCCCTTTTTCCTGCTGGGCCGACCAAACTAATTGCCCCGACATATTCCACAATGCAAGGGTACCCGCTGCCGGCAGGTTCACCTGAATATAGCCACGAGCAGGGTTGGGGAATACCTGCAGGGGCTCCGTGCCGAACCCACGGGCAGCGCTCACTCCTGAATCGTCGAAGTGGACCCAATACAAAGCATCAAAATCGGGCGAGCTGTAGCCATTCGTCAACTCCCACCCATCCCCAAAGCTTAGCGGGCGGTTGAAATTTGCGGAAGCATACACCCTACCGGCAGAGGCAGCCATTATATTGTGGTTGGTGCTGAACGGGGGCTCCCCCAGCAGTGTGGGCTGATGTGCCCACACCAGGTTGCCTAAAGGCGAAAAACGTGCCCACAGGCTGACCGAACCGCCTGTCACAAAGTCTAGTGAGAGGCCAGGGGACAGCGCCACTGAAGCGCGAAAAGCCGCCGCAGCTAAATAAACCGCGCCATCGGGGCTGACATCCATAGCGGCGTTGGAACAAAACAGCGTATTCGCCCAGCGCAAGGTACCCGAAGCATCCCATGCCAAAAGGGCGGACTTCAGCAAATCATCTTCAGGCTCATAGTAGTTCAGCTGCGCGGATTCGTCAATGACCACCTGCTGTTCGTGAACGAAGCCAAGTACGATTTGCCCGCTTGCATCGACCTCCAGCCCGAAAGGCAGGATCAGGCCCTCCCCTGGCTCGATGTTGCGGTACCAAATCCGCTCCCCCTCCGGGCTATACTTTATCAGCAGGCAGCCACGGTCTCCCTCCAGGTAATCATTCAGCAATACCTCGCCATCGATCAACAGCCCCCCGGCACTGTAGGCTAACGCAACAACTGGAGCGCCCTCGGGCGTCAACGCCAGGTGGGTGCCTTCGGCGTTGCCGCCATCGATAGGCACCGGGGAATCAATGGTTCTTGCCCAGGTGAGCTCTCCCTGTGGGCCAAGCTTGGCAATGTAGAAGGTTTTGCCACGGTCCGAAGGCTCAGAAAAGGTGGGCTGCCCTGTATTGAAATCCATGTCGCGGTGATAGCTGCCAGTGATGTAGATATGGCCCTCCTGGTCGACCTCCAGGCTATTGAGCCGGTCTCCTTTAGCTAAATCTTCGCTATCTGCCCCACCGTATACTTTTGCCCAATTCAAGTTGCCGTCCAGGCTGTAGCAGGCCACAAAACCATCCCGGTGCCCCTGCGCGAATAGGGTGGCGGTAGCCCCTTCCGCATCCGTTTGCACCTTGAGGGGGCCATATTCGGCGGGGGCCACCTCGCCGGCAAGATAAACCGCGCCCCCCTGTATTGTCAGGTCACGTAAATCGGCCATCGTCAGGCGCCGGTACCAGATGCGTCCACCACCGGGGCCGCACTTCATCAAAAAGCCGGTTTGCGGGCCTTCGTAAGGAGGGCTGACCGTATCCTGGGCGTTCAGCAAGGTGCCACGATGAAAACCTGCCAGGTACAGGTTTCCTGACTCATCGGCCTCCATAGCGATGATATTGAGGTTTTTGCCAAAGGAGAAGATGGGGTCGCTAACGCTGTAGCGCTGCGCCCACTCCGTCAGGAGTTGCGCTGGAAGGTTGGAAAAACTCAGGAGGAGAAAGCAGAAGGTAAAGGCAAACCGGCGTACCATGGGATGTTTTTCCCAAATTTAAGCGATTCGCCAGACAA
>CAZNSK010000143.1:0-15188 GCA_964575505.1 uncultured Phaeodactylibacter sp. | reverse complement strand
TTCAGCGAATTGAGCCCCTTTTTTCGAAGTGTCATCGTAAACTCACGCTAGAAGCAGTTGATCTAGATTTCACGGAGGAAAACAGTGTACCTACTACTCTTTTCCCTCTGCTGCACGTCATCTGACTATGGAAAGGCAGCATCAACAACTTTTACCAACGCATTATGGCATTCAACATCGAACAGGCGCTGCGCGAGTGGCGTCAACAACTTCAACGGCAGCAATCCGTAGAGCCGGGCATGATAGAGGAGCTGGAAAGCAACCTGCACGACCGCTACGAAGAGTACCTCATCAAAGGGTACAAAGCGGAAGCCGCATTTGCGGAAGCGAAAAAACGCGTATTGCCCGAAGACAAGAGCGCCTTTCAGGCTTTCACCAAAGCGGCCCGCTCCCGCCCGTGGTACGCCATCGGCAGCAGTGGCTTTGCCTATTTGCTGCCCAACTACATCAAAATCGCGAGCCGCAACCTGCGCCGCAAAAGCTTTTACAACACCATCAACTTCGCTTGCCTGGCTATCGGCATACTGACCACGGCGCTCTCGGTGCTGTACCTCGACTATGAGACCAGCTACGACGAATTCGTGCCGCAGGCGGAGCAAAAGTACCGTATGGGGCGCACCTTCCGCTCGCAGGACTACAGCGTGATCAGCTTCGATGGCTACTTCAGCGCCGAACCGGAGGTGCAGATGAAGCAGATCAACGGCGTACGGGACATACAGGGCGTGGAAGATGCTTGCCAGTTTTACACCTTTTGGCAGCCGACCTTCGTGGAGGCGAACGACAAAAAGCTGCCCACCGAGCAGTTGCTGCAGACCAACACCCCCGCTTCCTTTTTCGATTATTTCCAGTGGCCGTTCCTCAAAGGGTCAGCGGAGGCCTTCAGTAAAGACTTGCACACGGCAGTGCTCACCGCCAGACAGGCGGAGCGCTTCTACGGCAGTGACTGGCGCAGTCAGCAGCTGCTGGGCAAAGCCATCCGCACAGAGGAGCAAGACTACACCATAGCGGGTATCATCGAAGACCTGCCGCCCAATACGCACTATGATTTCAGCATCGCTCTGCACAAAGAAAAAATAGACTACTGGGGTTCCCGCACTTACCTCAAGCTGGAAAAAGGCGCCGACTGGGAATCGGTCCGGCAGCGGCTGGACGATAATATGGCGAGTATCAACACGCGACTGGCGGAAAGCGAACTCTTTGGCGGCACTATACTGCAGCCCATTACTTCCATCCACCTCAACTCGGATATGCTGTACGAGCTCAAACCGCCGGGAGACAAACGCTATCTCTACATCATCGGCATCATCTCCGGCATCATACTGCTGCTGACAGTGAGCAACTACACCAATTTGTCGATTGCCATGAACGCCGGCCGCTCCCGCGAGATCGGCATGCGCAAAATACTGGGGGCAAGCGAGGGGCAGATTTCCAGCCAGTTCATTATGGAGTCGCTCTTCCTGAGCCTGCTGACGTTGCCGGTGGTAGCACTGGGGCTTTGGTGGCTGGTGCCCCGTTTCAACGACTTTATGGGCACGGGGCTCAGTGTAGATATTACGAACGATCCGCTACTGTTGCTGACCCTGTTGGGCGTGGGGCTAGGCGTAGGCTTGCTGGCCAGCTTGTACCCGGCGGTATTCTTGGCGCGGCACCGCATCATCAACCTTTTCCGGGGCAATGTGGCAAGGGATAGCACGGGCGGCTTTTCCACCCGCAAAGCCATCATCAGCTTCCAGTTCATGCTGCTGATCGGGCTGTGCAGCCTGACGCTGTTGGTCAATCAGCAACTCCGCTATATTCAAGAGGCAGACCTCGGCTTCGACAAGGATCAGGTGCTCTACGTCAACCTCTCCGAGGACAGCTCCAAGTTCGAGTTATTCCGAAATGAATTGCTCAAAATACCGGAGGTTAAAGGCGTAGGCTCGGGCAGCCCGCTGGGGCGCAGCCCTTTCAACCAAACGACCTACAAGTTAGCGGAAACAGCAGAAGTATACGACGACGCCTACGATATTTCCCTGGATTACAGCGCGGTGGGCTTGCTCAATATAGAGACGAGCGTACCCGAATACGTCGAGCACCCGGAAAACGCCCCAAAGTCGGTGGTCCTCATCAATGAAACACTGACGGAAAAGCTGGCCCAACGCTTTGACCTGAAGCGGGAAGAATTGATTGGGAAAACGATCATTGAGGAGCCCGAGTACACGGACGAAGAGACAGGCGAAGTCGGTTTTCCCTTCCCTATCGCTGGTACTTTTAAAGACATAAATATGTTTTCCCTGCGCGAGCGGATCACGCCCATGTTCCTAACCGTATACAAAGACCCCGGCTACGTGCGTTGGGCGTCGGTTGGCTTCCGCAATGCCTCGCCCTCCGCAATACTGGAGAAAGTCGAGCAGACCTACCACGGGCTGGGGCTGGACAAGACATTCATCCACAGTTTCCTCTCTCAAAATATTGAAGAGCTATACCAAAAAGAGCAGCGGATTGCCAAACTCAGTATCTATTTCAGCCTCATTGCTTTCTTGGTCGCAGTCATCGGCTTGATTGCGCTGACGGCCTACCTGACGACGCTGAAGCGCAAGGAGATTGGCATACGCAAAATCTTGGGGGCCAGCCGTCAGGACATCCTGCTCCGCTTCAACCGGGAGTACCTGGGCTTGATTGGCCTGGCGCTGCTCGTCGCTGCCCCGCTCACCTACTGGGGTATTCAGCAGTGGCTGTCGGGCTTTGCCTACCGCATAACGGTCAACCCGGCGGTGTTCCTGATAGCCGGCTTGATCACTTTGCTGATCGCTGTGGGGGCGGTGAGCTTGATGGTTATTCAGGTGCTGCGGTCGGCGCCGGTGCGGGCGTTGCGGGAGGAACAGTGAGTGAGTAATGTAGAAGGCAGAGGTCAAGGCTAAGGTTGAGGTCGAGGCGAGCAGGGACGTGTTCGACAGGCGCGCCAGCAGAGGCAGAGGTCAAGGTCGAGGCGAGCAGGGACGTGCTCGCCAAGCGCCAGCAAGCTGGCTTTTCGCGGCAGCTCGACCTGCTCATTTGCAACTTACTCTTGGAAAAGCTCATGTATTCCCGATTGATCAATTTGCTAGGAACAGCTCGCTGTTCCCCCTGAGCGTACTTTAAACTACGTTCATAACTCTACTTTGTCCAATCCTAGACGGGTAGCCCTTCAAACAAGCACTGAGACGCCTGCCCTGTTTTTTTTAGTGCTTTCAAAAAACGTTAAGAAACGACGAAACAGACCACCCCATCCAACGCTCGCGTTATAACCAGAAGCTACAATGGCAGACGGAGCCAGCTTACCTATTATACTAAACGCTAAATTTTCTACTCCTATGAGACGATTATTCTTACTGCCCCTGTTCTTTCTGATGGCACAAGGTGCAACAATGGCACAAAGTGTTTTTTCTGACTTGGAAAGCGGCCTGGTTTTCTCCACACGAGCTACTACGGGCACGGAGTTCAACACCAATGAAATGGGGTTTGAAATTGCCGCCGGTTACTATTGGCTGAAGAACCTGAGTCCCCGCTTCAGGCTGAGCCTTGACGCCCGCTTGTCGTATGCTCAAGCGCAGGGGCGGCAGCAAGGCTGGACGTACACCGAAAACTCCATACGTTTGCCACTCGACACCTTCTTGTACGGAGAAACTGGCCGTATGGACCATCGTACTGTAGCAGCAGTATTACCCGTAAAGCTTCGTTACCAACCCACTGAAAAAGTACCCGTATTTTTAATCATCGCCTACGAGGCGCGCTTCCACATCCACCACACTACCGACTGGGATTACGATGATGTGCGCTACCAACTAACCACAAACACGTCTACTCTAGTCGAACCGGGCTTAGAAAGATCGCTGCAGCAACGCTTTTTCAGCGGTGGGGCTACCTTGGGGCTCGGCTTTCAGGCGAATCAGTGGATGATAGAAGCTACGGTGGGAGGATATATGCTCCGGTTTAACGACAATTACGTCAATGGGGTATCGTCTAATTTCTTGGGGTTGAATATGTATTATCGGTTGGAGTGAGAAAGGTGCTGACTGAGCTTACCCCAAAGCTTGGAAGGCGCCTTGCCTTTCACCAGAATGCCCATCCCAAAACACGAAAGAACTTAATTTACAGTGTGCTGAGCCAATTAAACACCTCAATACTTGCAAGTCCCCATCGTTTATCGTAGATTTGCGATGAATTAATATAGAAAGCATGAAAGTACTTGCAGAACAGCCCATTTCGGAGAGCGCCAACCAAGAGCTGGCCCGTTTTGCCAAAGCCCTGGCGCACCCTACCCGGCTGCAAATTCTGCAATTGCTGGATTCTCAGGCGTGCTGCTTCAACGGCGACTTAGTAGAAATCATACCGGCAGCGCAGTCTACCATTTCGCAGCACCTGCGGGAGCTTAAGAATGCGGGGTTGATACAAGGCGAAATTACCCCGCCGCGGGTGAAGTACTGCATCAATAAGGAGAACTGGCGTAAGGCCAAGCTGCTCTTTACTTTATTTTTTAAAGACTAATTTTTTTGACTCGAATCATCGTCTATCGGCGATGAACTATAAATGTTAATGACATGAAGACCATCAAAATTCTGGGCACTGGCTGCCCTAAGTGCAAACAAACCGAAACCGCTGTACGCAAAGCGCTAGCTGACCTTGGCACCACCGCCGACGTGCAGAAGGTAGAGGACATACAAGACATCATGCAGTACAACGTACTGAGCACTCCGGCAGTGGTCGTAGACGAGAAAGTCTGCATCAAAGGCCGCGTCCCTTCAGCTACCGAATTGGAAGAACTTTTAAAGAACTAACACTATGTTTACCTGGATAGAATGGCTGGCTGATAAGCTGGTTTTTGGCTTGCTGGGCGTTGCCCCGGAGAGCCATCTGGGGGAAGCGCTAAACTTCTTCGTATACGATACGGTGAAGATTTTGCTTCTGCTTTTCCTCATCACCTTTATCATGGGCATTGTAAATGCTTACTTCCCCGTAGAGCGGCTGCGCAGTTTTTTGCAGCGCAATCGGCTTTTTGGGCTGGAGTATCTGCTGGCTTCCATCTTCGGGGCAATTACGCCGTTTTGCTCCTGCTCCTCCGTGCCCCTGTTTATCGGCTTTGTCCGCGGGGGTATCCCGATTGGCGTCACTTTTTCCTTTCTCATCACCTCGCCCTTGGTCAACGAAGTAGCCCTGGCGCTCTTCCTCGGCATGTTTGGGCTGAAAACCACGCTGATTTACGCAATTTCCGGCATTGTACTGGGCGCAGTAGGCGGTTGGGTCATGGGCAAGCTAAAGGTAGAGCGCTACCTCAGCGAGTGGGTTCAAAAGATGGGCGAACAGCCCGCAATAACGGATGATTTTGAGGACGGTGAACAGACCTTGATACAGCGCCTGCCCGCGATCACTCAGGAGGCTTGGAGCATAGTACGAAGTGTCTTGTTATACGTTGTCATTGGTATCGGTATCGGAGCAGCTATGCACGGCTACGTGCCGGAAGGCTTTTTCGAGCAGTACCTCGGTGGCGGGCAGTGGTGGACAGTCCCGCTCGCGGTCATCGTTGCTGTACCGATGTACGCGAATGCCGCCGGTATTGTGCCTGTCATACAGGTCTTCGTAGCCAAAGGTATTCCCTTGGGCACGGCTATCGCCTTCATGATGGGTACAATAGGGCTTTCCTTGCCGGAAGCTACCCTGCTCAAAAAGGTGATGACCATGAAACTGATCCTGATTTTCTTCGGGGTGGTGACCTCCTTTATTATCTTTTCTGGCCTTGTATTCAACCTTGTATTATAAATCAACAAAATTCTAATTTACCATGAAGTATCTATCTAACCTTTTTGCTATTACCCTGCTTTTAAGCTTCACCGCTTGCAGCAGCAACGCCCAAACCAATGCGGAAGCGGGCGCAGAACAAGCGGCAGTTGTGGAAGTCATCGATTTTCACAATACCCACCGTTGTATGACTTGTCAGACTATCGAAAGCAAAGCCAAGGCGGCGCTGCAGAAAAAATTTCCCGAAGCCATGGAGGAAGGCAAGCTGGTATTCAAAACGGTCAATGTAGACCTGGAAGAAAACTACGATATGGCAGCCGAGTTTGAAGCGGCCGGCACCGCACTCTTTGTGCACCTCGTCAAGGGGGACCAAAGCCAAAAAACGGACCTAACCAATTTTGCCTTTATGAATGCCACAAGCGACAATGGCAAATTTGAGGCTGGCTTGATCGAAAAAGTTGACAAAGCGCTGCAACAACTGTAAACCGACTCAAAACAATCATTATGGAATGGCTCAATGAGCTGGCACAGCATGGCGAGGCCCCCTTCTGGGCGGCCTTCGCCCTGGGGCTGCTGACCGCAGTAAGCCCCTGCCCGCTGGCCACTAATATTACGGCTACAGCCTATATCTCCAAAAACCTAGAAAGCAAACGAGCCGTGCTTTGGAGCGGCGTGCTGTACACCCTGGGGCGCGGCATCAGCTATACGGCTATTGGCCTGGCGCTGTTTTGGGGCGCCAGCAAGTTTCATCTCGCGCGCTTCTTCCAGTCCAACGGAGAAATGTACCTCGCGCCTATCCTGATTATTGTAGGCTTGGTCATGCTGGGCGTCATCAAACTGGACTTTCTCGGCAAGACTAATTTTACCGAGCGCTTTACCGAGCGCTTTAAAGACAAAGGCGCGCTGGGCGCTTTGGTACTGGGTATTCTGTTCGCTCTGGCCTTTTGCCCCTACAGCGGAGCGCTCTACTTCGGCATGCTCGTGCCCATGAGTATCAGTCAGGCTTCTGGCTTGTACCTTCCCATCGTATTCGCTATTGGCACCGGGCTGCCGGTATTGCTGTTTGCTTATTTGCTAGCTTACAGCGCCTCGACTATCGGAAAGACGTTCAACGTCATCCGGAAAGTGGAAGTAGGCATGCGTTACGTAGCTGGCGTTGTATTCGTGGGCATTGGGGTCTACTACCTGGCTATTTTCACAAATTTAATCTAATTTATGTACTGTCTATTCTGGCGTGCTAACCGTTTCCCCACGCGGCTGATGCTCAAAAAATCACGGCTCCTTTCAGTCACACTTTTCCTCTTCCTGATGGCTTTCAGTTATACCACAACCGGGCAGCAGGTCTTCACCGCCGGGGCAGCCCGCAGTGTAATGATGGGCACCGATCTTTCGCCCCATGCGCAACTCGATACCCTTTTAGAGCAACCCCACCTTTTTGCACTGGGGCCAGTGGAAGACCTACAGGGCGAAATCACCGTATTCGATGGGCAAGCGTTTACCGCGTCTGCTCCTCCTTCCGGCATAATAGCTCAGATCAGACCCGGTGTGCGGGCGCCATTTCTGGTGTACGCCTACGTCCCTTCGTGGACTGCCTACGAACTGGACCGCCCTATTGAAGGAACTAAAGGCCTAGAAGCCCTGATCGACAGCCTGGGGCAGGCGCATGGTTATGGGCCGGAGGACGCGTTCCCCTTCCGTTTGTCTGGTCAATGGGACAAAGTGGATTACCACATTATCATGCGGGACGAGGCGGAAAAGCGACACAGCCACGCTGCTCACAACCGCGCTAAACGGCGTTTTACTTTGGAACGGGCACCGGGCGATATTGTAGGATTTTTCTCTCGCAATCATCAGGGCGTATTCACCCACAAAGGGCAATACATCCATCCGCACTTCCTGGCTGCCGACCGCAGCACTACCGGCCATCTCGATGGGCTGCAGCACCATGACCGCTACACCGTGTACCTGCCGGCCAAGGGCAACCGGGCACCGCTAAGCGTGCTCGACACCGACTTTTCCAAAGGAAAATTGCGGCATCATCAATCGGTAGACCTCGAAGATCTGACCCGTTTCCACGGGCACCGCTGCGATGGGCTGGCCGTCGGTTTCGTCGGTTTAAAAACGGCCCTCTACAAACTATTTCCCGATTCCGTTATTGACCGCACCAACCTGCGGTCCGTTAGTCAGCCGGCGCCCTGCCTGGTGGATGCTGCCACTTATCTGACTGGCGCGCGCTATCCTTTCAACACCTTCTATACCACCCGGGATATACCTTACCTCTTCATCGTTCAGCGCGCCGACAATGGCCAGGCGCTGGGCATTCAGCTAAAAGCTGGCGTGAAACCCGCGGAAATCATCCGCCTATCGGCACTTGCCAAGCAGCGGAAGCTATCAGATGAGGATTTATTAGAGCTCAAGCGACTGGAAGATGCGTTTACGGACGTGGTCCTGCGCACGCCCCCCGAGCAGCTCTTCGAAATCACTCCACTGCCAGACTTCGATTGGCAACCGGTACTGCGCAATGATTTCATCAAAACGGATGTGCTGAATAAATAGAAGCCGTAGTGGAGTGTTTCAGAAATGCTTAACCGTAGAAGCCCGGGAAAACCAAGGCTTCCAAGCGTGAAATACGCTGTGTTATTTCGGACTAGTCGCACTAGTAAACCTCCACCCCCTGATACACCTCTTGTAGTTTCAACTCCAAATCCAGTGTGGTGAAGGAAAAGACGCTATCCAAACCTACAACCGGTTCTTGGATGACCCACTTACCCGCCTCATTGCGGTAGAAGCTTTCGATTTTGTATTGATCCTGTGCCACCAGCATATACTCCCGCAGGCTGTCGATGGCCCGGTAGGCTTCGAATTTGGGGCCGCGGTCACGGGCTGCAGTTGATTCTGAGAGGACTTCGATTAACAGAAGGGGGTTAAGCAGAGTGTCGGGAGCGTTTTCCAGATAGCGCTCTTCCACTTTCGTAAGTACTAAGTCGGGGTAATAGTATTTATCAGAAAGTGGTGAGTGTACCCGCATATCCGCTTGATAAATACTCATTGTGCCCTCCGTCCCCCTGAAAAACATCCAAATCAGTCCGTGCAGATTCGAGGTGATTTTATTATGCGCTCTACTACTTCCACCCCTAGCAATCAGTTTCCCATTTTCGTATTCATGGCGTTCCTCCTGCTCTATTTCCCATTTTAAGTAATCGGCCGGGGAAAGCACTGTTGTGACCTCTGCCATTTCTCGATTTTTTATAGTAAAATACGGTTTTATAAAGAAAGGGGCAAGCCGGAAAACCTATCCGCCGGCATAACAGCCCTACACGCCCAGTACCACCGAAACCTCTACCGCTTCCATAAAATCTGTGGCGATTTTATCACCCGGCAGGAAGGTATGGATATCGGTATACCCTTTTGGGCCGGGGCTACGGTAGCGCTCTATCTGATTATCCTGCAAGTTGACAATCCATACCTCCGGTATAGCGTGGCTGGCGTAAAGGGGGAGTTTGATGTCCCGGTCTTTTTCGAGGCTTGTATCGGCTACTTCAATCAGTATCAGGATATCATCGGCAACAGGATGGGTATTAGTATAGAAATCGGATCTATACTGTAGCAGGCTTAGGTCAGGTTCAGGCTCTGAAAAGTTATCAAGTTGTATGGGGTCTTGTACACCAAAAATGACCGAGGAAGGTAACAGCTCGCTAAAAAGCCTGATTAGACGTTTCACCGTACCAGCATGATTACTTTTTATTGGGCTCCTATCCACAATTTTTCCATAGAGCAACTCTACGCGTTGCTCTTCGAACACGCCGGCTTCTGCCATACGATGGTAGGCTTCTACTGAGAAGCGGTGGGTATCGGTTAGTTCTGCAGCTCGGGTGGTCATGGATAAAGCTTTCGTGTAAAATACAGAAATTAGATCTGGAATGCAAGGACCTACAACGCCCGCAAATTATCGATCATCCGCCGCGCATTCTTGGCATTGCGGTAGCCCTTCATTACGGCTTGCCGCAATAGTGCATCCGCTTCATCGAAAAAGCCCAGTGAGGCTTTGGCGATCGCCATATTGGCGTGTGCGTTTACGGACTTTATCCTGCGCACGCCCCCGGAGCAACTCTTTAAAGTCACTCCACTGCCAGACTTCGATTGGCAACCGGTACTGCGCAATGATTTCATCAAAACGGATGTGCTGAATAAATAGAAGCCGTAGTGGAGTGTTTCAGAAATGCTTAACCGTAGAAGCCCGGGAAAACCAAGGCTTCCAAGCGTGAAATACGCTGTGTTATTTCGGACTAGTCGCACTAGTAAACCTCCACCCCCTGATACACCTCTTGTAGTTTCAACTCCAAATCCAGTGTGGTGAAGGAAAAGACGCTATCCAAACCTACAACCGGTTCTTGGATGACCCACTTACCCGCCTCATTGCGGTAGAAGCTTTCGATTTTGTATTGATCCTGTGCCACCAGCATATACTCCCGCAGGCTGTCGATGGCCCGGTAGGCTTCGAATTTGGGGCCGCGGTCACGGGCTGCCGTTGATTCTGAGAGGACTTCGATCAACAGAAGGGGATTGAGCAGGGTGTCGGGGGCGTTTTCTAGATAGTACTCCTCTCCTTCAGTAAGCACGAGGTCCGGGTAGTAATACTTATCATCTACACCAGATTTTACGCGTAGTTCGGATGGATACAATTCGTACCTGCCTATCGGCCCAAGATGATTCCAGAGCATAGTTGTTAAATTCCTGACCAAACGATTATGCTCTTTACTACTTCCACCCATAGCAATCAGTTTTCCATTTTCGTACTCATGGCGCTCCTCCTGCGCTGCTTCCCATTCCAGGTAGGCGGATGGGGATAGTATGGTTGTTGCCTCTGCCATCGGTTGTTTTTTTCTTTAAACGTTAATGTACGGTTTTCCTGGGAAAGAGGCAAGGTAGGTAGAGCCGCCTAATCATGTCCAAAAGCCTACAAACCCAGCACCGCCGAAACCTCCACTGCTTCCATAAAATCAGTCGGAATTTTATCACCCGGCAGGAAGATATGGATATCGGTATAGCCCTTTGGACCAGGGCTGCGGTAACGCTCTATCTGCTTCTCTTGCAGGTTGACAATCCAAACCTCTGGAATGCCATGGCTGGCGTAAAGGGGCAGCTTGATATCCCGGTCTTTTTCCAGGCTGCTGTCAGCAACTTCGATGAGAACAACCGTCTCTTCAGCTGTTGGATGAGAACGCTTGTAAAGGTCTGACCGGTATTGTAAAATACTGATATCTGGTTCGGGCTCGGAATAATCGTCCAGATGAATTGGATTTTGTGCAGTAAACACATACGCTTCGTGCGGAAGATGTAAGGATAAGTGACGGATCAATTCATTCACCGTGCCTGCATGATTACTTTTTATCGGGCTCATATCCACAATTTTGCCATAGAGCAGTTCGACGCGCTGCTCCCCGAAAACGCCGGCCTCCCCCATACGATGGTAGGCTTCGGCAGAGAAACGGTGGGTATCGGTTATTTCTATAGTCCGGGTAGTCATGGATTAATCTTTGATGCAAAGTACAGAAATCAGGCCTGGAATGCAAGGCACCCTACAAGGCCCGCAGATTATCAATCATCTGCCGGGCATTCTTCGCATTGGGGTAGCCCTTCATAACGGCCTGCCGCAGTAGCGCATCCGCTTCATCGAAAAACCCCATGGAAACCTGAGCCGGATCGAGCGATATAGCCTTTTCGAGATAGTAGACGGCTTGCTCAAACTACATGGTATGGGTCAGGTAGAGCGCCCCAAGACTGGTGTAGGTTTCTGCATAGCCCGGGTCCAGGCTTATGGCTTTTTCGTAGCAGGAAGCAGCTTTATCATACTGCCCGGTCAGCCGGTAGCAGATGCCCAGGTTCGTCCAGTAAGAAGCTGTATCCGGCCGGATTTACAGCGCCTGCTGATGCGCATAAATGGCTTCCTGATAATAGCCGAGCTGATTGTAAGTATTGCCGAGCACAACATAGGCTTGCGCCAAATCCCCTTTTTGAATACCCGGGTGGGCAATCGCCTGCTGAAGCGTAGCTATCGCCTGTTGGTATTCCCCATCCTGATGCTGTTGGCTGCCTTTTTCGAGCAGCCGCTCCGGCCCATCCGGAGACTTAGGGGGTTCTGGTACCGGGGCCTCCGCTCCTTTCCTAAACTGGGTGACGGTTTGAATGAGAATCTGCCGCAGCTGGTTTTTCTCGATCCCGTAGCGCTCCGCCGTGATAATGCCCAACTTCCACTCCCGCTCCACGGCATTCAGACGAGCGGCGTATTTCAGCAGCTCTTCTTCGGTGACCTGTCCACGGAGTTCCGGCAGGTGCGCCCGAAGCCGGTCAATCACTTCCTTTAGCTGATCATTGAGCAGCATATTTTTAAGGACTTCCGGCAAGTATTGTTGGCTCATAGCACTGCGGTTTTCATTGATGGTCTCGTAATTAAAGTATAAATGCAGAAAATGCGCGAAGTGCCTCCGAAAAGGCGTTCAAATCTTCCGAATCAGTGATCTAACGCACTGACCTTCTTCTCTAAAAATTGCAATTTATAGTCTGACAACACAAGATTTATGAATTCTGACTTGCTCTTTTTCCGCCTTGCTGCGTTGAAAAGCCTCGCCGTCCGTACGGATGCCTACGTTTTCCGCCTTGCCAGCCGAAAAAATAGCGGCGTCATATTTTCACAAATCTCATGTTGTTAGACTATACAGGTATCAGCAGCAGCAGAATATAAACTTGCCATGCCGCTGAAGACCGTAAATTCATCACACAAAACCAAGTCAATATGACTAATACCTTAAGCCGCATCGGCCTCGATCAGGAAGAATCACAAGTGCTCTCTAACAAACTTAATACGCTGCTGGCTAATTACCAGCTTTTCTATATGAATGCCCGGGGCTTTCACTGGAATATCAAAGGTGATAAATTTTTCGAGCTCCACCTCAAGTTTGAAGAGCTCTATAATGATTCGCTGGTCAAGATCGACGAAATTGCTGAGCGTATCCTTACCTTGGGCTTCACGCCACTGCACACTTTCGAAGATTACACCAGGATCTCCACCATCAAACAAGCAAAGAACATTTCGGATGGCGTAGAAGCCATCCGAGTAATGCTCAAGGGCTACGAGGTCCTACTACCGCTGGAGCGAGATTTGCTCGATTTGGCCGGCGAATCCGGAGACGAAGGCACCAATGCCCTCATGAGCGACTACATCAGCGAACAGGAGAAACTGGTATGGATGTACTCGGCTTACCTTGGGTAACAGTACGGACAGGCTTTAACGTGAATGGCACCGTAATCTTCCTGGAGGTTACGGTGCCGCTGTTTTATATACCGGTATTTATGCTGCGAAGCCATACTGCAAATCCCCTTTTCGGATTACCTTAGCGGAATCTGCCCGGAGGGGCGCCTGTGCTTACGGCCCCGCTAAAGCATAAAAAACCCTATGAAGAAACAGCACATCGGACTTATTCTCGGCCCCCTGCTTTTCCTCAGCACCCTGCTTTTTGTACACCCGGAAGGGTTAAGCCGGGAAGCCAATGCTGTCTTGGCTTCGACCTTATGGATTGCCACCTGGTGGATACTGGAAGTGATCCCTATTGCTGCCACCGCCCTGCTGCCTATCGTGCTTTTTCCACTCACTGGCGCGCTGGATATAAAAGCCACCACGGCTTCCTTTGGCCATCGGTTCGTCTTCCTGTACGCCGGTGGGTTCATCCTCGCAATCGCCATTGAGCGCTGGAACCTGCACCGGCGCATCGCCCTGCACATCATCCGCTATATCGGTACAAACGTCCGAAGTATTGTTTTGGGCTTCATGGTCGCTACTGCCTTCTTGTCGATGTGGATATCCAATACCGCTACAGCAGTCATGATGCTGCCCATCGGGCTCGCCGTGATCACACAGCTTAAAGACAATCCTGAGACCCGCGCTGATGAAAATCAAATCTTTGGCAAGACCCTCATGCTGGCCATTGCCTACAGTGCATCAATCGGGGGCGTGGCGACCCTGATTGGTACACCCCCCAACCTTGTCCTGGCAGGGATCGTGCAGGAAATTTATGGCATAGAGATCACCTTCTCCCAATGGATACTCATCGGGCTGCCCATTTCCATCGTCCTACTCATCATCTGTTGGTACTACCTTACGCATATGGCCGCCTCTTTTGAGAGAAAGTCTTTTCCGGGCGGCAAACAAGAGATACAACGGCAGATTAATCAGCTCGGCCCCGTCTCATATGAGGAAAAACTGGTACTATGGGTCTTCGTGCTTACCGCCGTAGCCTGGATTACCCGGTCTTTTCTCCTGAATCGATTTTTGCCTGCTCTTGATGACACGATAATCGCGATCATGGCGGCTACAACCCTCTTTATTTTACCAGCTGGGAAAGCCCATAAGCGCCCTTTGTTGGAATGGGCCGAAGCCGTCCGGCTCCCCTGGGGCGTACTGCTGCTCTTTGGTGGAGGGCTCGCCCTGGCAGAAGGGTTCAAAACAACGGGGCTCGCGGCATGGATCGGCGGGCAAATGTCTTTGCTTGAAGGGCTCCCCCTTTTACTCCTGCTCCTTATCCTGGTGGCTGCAGTCAACTTTCTGACCGAAATCACCTCCAATCTGGCCACTACGGCTATGCTGCTGCCCATTCTGGCGCCCCTGGCATCGGTCATCGGCGTACACCCTTATATACTGATGGTGGGCGCCACCCTGGCTGCGTCCTGTGCCTTCATGCTTCCGGTAGCTACACCCCCCAACGCCATTGTCTTCGGGTCGGGCTACCTCAAAATACCGGATATGGTCAAAACAGGCGTTTGGCTGAATTTAATCTCTATCCTTCTGCTTAGCCTGATGGTTTACCTGCTTTTGCCCTACGCATGGGGCTTCGATCCGTTTGTATTTCCAGACAAGCTCAAATAATGCCCTGGCAAAGCTATATATTTATTAGGTTTCGTCCCGAAGCGCTCAATAGTGAGTTAAATTGTAGAAGCTTATCTTAAAAGCCGAGTTAAGAAAAATTAAATTTTGTATAAATTAAAAATATCAATTTAATACTTGACTTTTTGACGATTTTGACCCATTTTAGTAGGAGCGGTGCACTTATCCTATATTTTTCAAGTCCGTGCTCCAACATTTGCCTGAATTTTTCGAATAAACACATCACTTAAACCAGGAAGCGTACCGCTTACTGGTTTGGCAGCTCTTTTAGCCGCAGTTATAGTCCGCCAACCCAAGATTTGTGATTTCTGACTTGCTCTTTTTCCACCTCGCTGCGTTAAAAAGCCTCGCCGATGCTTAGGCATCGCCTACGTTTTTTGCCTTGCGCGCTAAAAAAATAGCTGCGCCATAATTTCACAAATCTTAAGTTGTTGGACTATAATCATATGAGTGCGTGACAAATAGCGGGGATTCATATATCAAGCGGCTTTATTTA
>CAZNSK010000142.1:0-15206 GCA_964575505.1 uncultured Phaeodactylibacter sp. | reverse complement strand
AAAGCGCCAAATACTGACTGCTTCAATCTTTTATATACACAGCAAAGCTAAAGCAAATATTGAATTTTGCCCTATTCTACTCCGGGTTGTTTAGCAGAGTAATATTTTTTCAAGCTTGAAAAGCGCTAATTGCAGTTTGGCTGACACCCCCACCTATCAATGTAGCAGCAATAAGATAATGCTCCTCCTCAGTACAGCAACCCAAATATCCAAAGCGGGATACGCTGTGGATGGGCGGTGGTAGCAGTATCGACGACTGCGTAATGATGAGGGGCGGTGCCAATTTGTTTGGCCTCTTTATTTGGGCCGCCGATTTCAAACCCGTATTCCTGCCCGGGCAAAGCGAACAGGAAGTCCCCCTTTTTGGGCAGCAACAGCTGAGCCGGTGCGGCGCCCTGATGCGTAAGGGCATGGAGTTGATTGTAGAAAAAGGTTTCCCGCAGCGTTCCAATTGCGGCATCTTTGGGGGAGAGGACGTAGACAAGGTTAGGGTTATTGAGGTAAAGCTTGTCGGGCTTTTGCAAGGCGCTGACCCCTGTCGCCGATGTACGCAAGCTCCCAATTAGCTCGGCACGTTCCAGCAGTTGAAGGTATTGCAGCAGCGTATTTCGGCTTAAACCAAGGCGCTCTGCCAGTTTGCTGATATTGGGTTTGAAGGGGGGTGAAGAGGCAACAGCAAGGTGGTCTTGCCTACGCCCCGCGCTCCGATTACCGCAATAAGGGGATTATTCCAGTCAATGCTGTCGAATTGCGGGCGTCTGTACTCCGTTTCTACTGTTTTTAGGGCAGCCTGAGACCGGAGGAAAAGCTTTTGCATTTCATTTTGTTTAATCCATTAAACAAAAATAGCTTCTTTTGCTGGGGTAGAGCTTCCCGCTCTGCTCCAGCTTATCTAGGAGAGGCAAACAGCAAATGCTGCCAGGCTATTCAAAAAGTGCAATTTATTATACACACGGGTGAGGCAGTTCTTAGATGGAGTTGTCGGAACTTATGAGTTCATCGAAAGGGCGGGCAGGAGCATAAGGCACCCTGTTCCTGATTTTTCAACTGCTCCCGCACCTCTTCCACATAAGCCTCGTCTGCCTTCAGGGTTTGGCAGATTGTAGCATCCTGAAATTTACTTCGAATCATATATATTCAGGTGCTCAGTTTTTTTACTGTAGCCCCGAGCTTCTCTCCGCAGCTTGATAAACATCAAGAATACTCATCGTGCGGTTTAGATTTAATCGGTAGGCATGCCTGATCAGATATTGTTTAGTTTGTCGATGATTTGTCGAACGCTCTCTTTCAGTGTAGGGAGGTAGTCCACTACTGTCTTCCACACAATATCAATTTCCACATTGATATAATCGTGAATCAGTACATCTCTCATTCCAGCCATATCTTTCCAAGGTATTTCAGGATGTCCTTGCCGGATATGCACGGATAGCCTTTTTGTGGCTTCGCCAATGATTTCAAACTGACGGACTACAGCATCTTGAACTAAGGTGGAGTTTTGGAAGGACTCCTCAGATAAGCCTTTTGTATAAGATTTGGATCTTTTCAATTGAATCCTCAATGTGTTCCAAAATAGGTGAGATCACGAAAGGCACTCATCACATAGTAATAATTTTCAGGTCCTGCTCTACTTCATCCTTTATTTTGGGGTCAAGGTATTTTTCACTAACGATATCTACTTCGCAGTCAAGGAGTTCCGATAGTTCCCGGTGCATGCGTGCCAGTATAAAAAGGTTAACGGGTTCATCATAGGTTACTAAGATGTCAATATCACTCTCCGATGTGGGTTCGTTTCTGGCAAAAGATCCAAATACCCCAATCCTGGAAATTGGATATTGAGCAAGATAATTTCTAATGATGCGGTGAACCTCTTCAGTTGTCATAATACAAGTATAACCCTTTTATCATTGGGTAGCAAGTGGGCAAAGGCATCAAATCTTTGCTGAAGCAGGCTTCAGGTCATAGGTTTTTTTACTGCAAGGCAGTATCGAAATTATACCCTCCTTCCATAAGTCTTTGAGAATCCAAAGGAGGCACTCTTGCCAACTTTAAAGTAGGCCTTAGAACGGCATAACGCTTTCAAAAAAATGAAAAACCTACGGGCTTAGTCATTAACGTTGCAGTTTCCTTACTGGTAAATCGCCCGCCGCAGCGCCCGCCAGTGCTGCTTCGTCATCCGCCCGGGCGTGAACAGGCAGATACCCGCCGCGCCATTATTCATTGAAACCTGCACCGCCGGCCCCAGTTCATCCGGGATTAGGCCATGGTTTTCCGGGTCGGGCTGCCGGGCCTTGCTCTTCGGGTCCGGGCAGATGAACAAACCGCTGATGAGCGAAGCTTGGCCGTCAAGTGCCTCCACGCCTTCTGCGGTCATCTCGCCTATCCATTCCACGTCTTCCAGATAAAAATCATTGTAGAGCATGGGGAAGACCTGATCAAGGTCCCATTGGTCCCACTCCTGCCGTACGATACGCTTGGCTACGGAGTGTGGCCCCGGGAAGACGGCAGCGTTGATGCGCTTGCCTTTGGCGTGTACCTGCTCTGCCAGGCGGTTGACGATGCTGGTAATCAGGTCATAGCGGTACTGCTTCCAGGCTTGCAGCTGCGTGGGGTCTTCCACGGATTTGATATCAATGCCGCTCTGCTCCTCAAAGCCCGAAGTACAGCGGTCGCAGTAGCAATAATCATACTTGGGGTATTCCTTGTCCATCACCAGGCCGTACTTGTCCCAAAGCCCCCGTGCCAGGATGACGTCCGGGAAGCGGATATAGTCAAGGTGTACCGCAGCCACCTGCTCTACTTCGGCAACACTGGTATACAACTCCTCCAGAAATTGGTATACGCCGGGTTCATTTGGACAAAGGAAAGTGTAATAAGGCACATAAGCGGGCTTGTCGTAGGCAGATTCCCCGGCCCGATTGACGGCATACCATTCCGGCTTCAGTTCAGGGCGGGGCTTTTGAACCATCGTGGGGATCCAGGCATGGAGCCCGAGACCGGCGGCTTCTGCCAACTTTCCGATGCGCGCGTAGTCAGCGGGGTCCTGCCCGCCGTTGTACATGAGGGTGTCTACCCCTTTGGCTTTCCATTCGCCCAGCGTTTGCAGCACTTCCGCATCGGTTTTGTCATTCAGCCCACCGGCCCAGGCGTAGACCGGAATTTTACTGGCGGTGGAAGAAGAAGGCAGGGAAGAACAGCTTTGCAATAAGCCGATGCCGAGCAACAGCAAGCTCAGGAAAAGGTTAGAAAGTAACCGCATGATTTGTTTTTTGACTGCCAATATAGGAAAAGAAGAGTTTCATTATTGACAATGCTTTTTTGATCTGTCCCCGAAAAGACATCAATACCGGCAGAGCTGCCCTTTTCCCGCCTGCATCCTTATATTTGGAACAAACCAGTATTAACCTATGCATATCGCCATCCTCGGCAACGGCATCAGCGGCACCACCGCCGCCCGCTTTATCAGGAAGCTGACCGGCCACCAAGTCACAGTCATCTCAGCGGAGACTGACTATTTTTTCTCCCGCACCGCCCTTATGTATGTATACATGGGGCACATGCGGTACGAAGACATCAAGCCCTACGAAGACTGGTTTTGGGAAAAGAACCGCATTGCGCTGAAGCGGGGCTATGTGGAGCGCATCGACTTTGATCAAAAGCAATTGCAGTTCCGCGAAGGGGACGCGATGGAGTACGACAAGCTCATCCTGGCCGTAGGCTCCGCACCCAATAAGTTTGGCTGGCCGGGGCAGGGCCTCAAAGGCGTGCGGGGGCTGTACAGCTATCAGGACCTGGAGTATATGGAAGCGCATAGCGACGGGCTGGAACGTGCGGTCATCGTTGGCGGAGGGTTGATTGGCATCGAAATGGCGGAGATGTTCCATTCGCGCCATATCCCGGTTACTTTTTTGGTGCGGGAAGAGAGTTATTGGGACATGGTACTGCCGCGGGAAGAATCGGCAATGGTGAGCCGGCATATCCGCGAGCACGGCATCGACCTGCGCCTGTCCACTGAGCTTAAGGAAATTGTGAATGATGGTAAGGGGAATGCCTGTGCAGTGATCACCTCCACCGGAGAACGCATCGACTGCGGCTACGTAGGGCTTACCGCAGGTGTGCACCCCAATATCGGCTGGCTGAAGGACACCCCCCTGGAAACGGAAAAAGGTATTCTGGTAGACGACTACCTACAGACCAACCTGCCGGATGTTTATGCCATTGGCGACTGCGCCCAGATCCGCAATCCCAAGCCGGGCCGGCGCCCCATAGAAGCGGTTTGGTACACTGGCCGCATGATGGGGGAAACCGTAGCGTATACCGTATGCGGGCAGCCGCAGGCCTACGACCCGGGCATTTGGTTCAACTCGGCTAAATTCATGGACATCGAGTACCAGGTCTACGGGCAGGTGAGCGGGCGCATGCCGGACCACCACGCCTCAGTGTACTGGGAGCATGCTGATGGCAGGAAAGGCATCCGTATTGTGTACGACAAAAACAACAGCCAGGTCGTTGGCTTCAACCTTATGGGCGTACGCTACCGGCACGAGGTTTGCGAACGCTGGATTGCTCAGGAAGCCTCCGTTGAGGAAGTCCTTCAAAACCTGGGGCTGGCAAATTTTGACCCTGAGTTCTGCCGGCAGTTTGAAAGTGCCGTGGTCGCCCAGTACAATCAGCAAACGGGCAAGCAGCTCCAACTGAAGCAGAAGCGGGGGCTTTCCCGTGCCCTCGCCTTTTTACAAGGCAGGGCGTAACCGCCGCTTTTTCCAAATCAATTCAAATCCAAGCCATGCATACCTTACAAAAAATCGGATTGGCTTTATTCGCAGCGGCACTCCTGCTGTTCACCGCCACCTTGGGCTTAGAGCGCTATGAGCTTTCCGAAGCCCGGCTCAGCGAAGCCATTGACAATACCTACCACGTGGATGCCATCGCCGCAGCCGCGGAGCAGGCAGGCATCCTAGGCAAAAGCTATGCCTCCAGCTTTAGCTTTGTGCCCGTTGTGCAGCGGCTCTTTAAACAAGCCGAGGCCAGCCTCAAGGCGGATCCGCCGGAGGGCTTTCCGGAAGACGGCAATAGTTCCGATTACTTGCTCCCCAGCTGGAAAGCTAAAAATTATTTGTTGCCGGTGGTCAAAAAAGCCAGCACGGGGCCCGTTTCCAGTAACCCCGCCCTGTTTTGGCTGGCAACAATTGGGCTCGGCATACTGGGCGGGCTGTTGTATATCCTACCAAAGTTCAACCTGATACCGGGCATTAAGCACGACCACCTCTACCACCGGAGCCTGACCCGGGGGCTGCGGCTGAGCGTACGGGGCTTCTTCCTGGGCCTCGCGCTACTGGGTATTTTGGGGTACGGCATCTACTATATGGGCAAAGATTACTTTTGGCCGGCCGTGACTACGCTGATCGCATTGCTGATCACCGGCCTGGTGTTCTACTATCAGCGCTCCGCCTGGCGTACCCCGGCCAAATCGGCTTCCCCCGCCATTACCGGCTGGCTTGGGGTCGGTGTAGGGATTTACCTTATCGCGTTTTATGTGGTGCTTTACTGGGCACCGCAGCATATGACAAGCTGGATGATCATGTCTGATCCTCTGAGCCAAATGCTGAACGGAGGCGAAGCCAGTCAGTGGTTTTTGTACGGCACCTTGTACACGCTCGTCATCCTGGTCATGGGCGTGCGCATGTTCGCCAAGTATATGCACAACAAGTATCAGCAGATCCGTACGGCTTCGGTTATGTTTTTCCAAACGGCTTTTGCCTTTCTCATCCCTGAGCTGCTGGTCCGCTTCAATTACCCGTACTACGACTTCAAAAACATCTGGCCGCTGAACTACACCTTTTTCTTCGACTGGAACCTCAACAGCCTGATCAGCAGCGGCGCACTAGGCATCTTTATGCTCGGCTGGGGCCTGGCGCTCATCGTGCTAGGCGTGCCCATTATCACTTACTTCTACGGCAAGCGATGGTATTGTTCCTGGGTCTGTGGCTGCGGTGGCCTGGCCGAAACGGTAGGCGACCCCTACCGGCAACTCTCCGATAAAAGCCTTCGCGCCTGGCAGTACGAGCGATGGATCATCCACGGCGTACTGGTCTTCGCCGTGATCATGACGATGGGCGTCCTCCATTCTTACCTGCCGCAGAACGACGTATGGCTTAGCCAAAACAATTTCCTGCTGCTGATGATGGCACTCCTGGCCGGCGCTATGGGCTACGCCTGGTACCGCTGGCGGCGGGGCGGGGTAGACATTAGCGCCACGGGCATGTACGTCGGCCTGGGCGTGACGGCCGTGCTGATTGCCATTTCCGGCTACCACTGGATAACCGACAGCAAGCAGTTTTTCTTTTTGAATAGCAATGAAACCCGGCAGTGGTACGGCTTCCTGATTGGGGCCGGCTTTGCCGGGGTGGTCGGTACCGGTTTTTACCCCCTCATGGGCAACCGGGTATGGTGCCGGTTTGGCTGCCCCCTGGCGGCTTACCTGGGCCTGGTGCAACGCTTCAAATCTCGCTTCCGCATCACCACCAACGGCGGGCAGTGCATCTCCTGCGGCAATTGCTCTGCCTATTGCGAAATGGGCATCGACGTGCGCTGGTACGCGCAACGGGGGCAGGATATCGTACGGTCTTCCTGTGTAGGCTGCGGGGTTTGCTCGGCGGTTTGCCCGCGCGGCGTGCTTCGGTTAGAGAATAGCAGCGTGGACATCGATGAGCGGGCTACGGAGGTGCGGGCGTTGCACATTTCGGAGGAGCGTGGGGTGGAGTTGAATTAGAAGTTGACTGATGGTTGACGTGGTACCGTTCATTTAGTCCAGTATATTGTTAGCGTCTCCTAGTTAATCTAATCTAAGCCGGCGATGGCTTATGTGAAGAAGCAATATTTTGAGGGTAGGAACTAACCCCACGAGATCAATGTTGAACAACCGATTAAAACGCTTACTAATGGCAGTAACAATAGAAAGTAATTCAAAGGAGATAACGATCAAATTGCCTGTAGATTCCAGCTTGGAAGATATCCAACAGATTCGTAAGTGTTTTTTGCTGTACTTAACTTTACAACTTTAAGGAACAAGTTTTCGGATAAATCAGTTTCGAAATACCTTCTTTAAACAGAAAAGCCAGTTTGCTTTTAAAAACAGGCCTCAACCTGGGCATTAAGCCAGGAAACGCTATTCCAAAAGCAACCTGCCTCCATGCTTTAATCCGCCGTACGAATCACCGTAGACCGTTGAATCCAGCAGGGCACAAAGAAGGACTCACCCGCCTTGAGGTTCCGGATAAAGACATCCTCCCGGTTGGGCATATACTGCCGGTAGCGCCCGATGAGCTTATTGGCCTGCTCGCTTACCGAAGGGTCGATGCGTTTGGCTTTTTGCCAGGCATCAATGGCCGGCCAGGTGACGATTTGGCTGTCCCATCCCCGGCCCGGGCCACAAAGCGGGCCGCTTGAAGCGTATAAACGGCCGATCAGGATGTAAGGCTCGCCCCAATCACCCCGGATATCAGCAGCTCGCTCCGCCCACTGCCGGGCTTTGGGGAAGTTGCGCAGGTGGACTTCGTAAATCTTGGCATTGTTGAGGGCATATTTGGCTTTTTTCTCGACGGATTCCTCTTCCTCGATGGCTTTCTGAAAGGCCACAATCGCTTTCTGATACTCAGCTTCCCGCAGGTAAATGAAGGCAGAGTCGGCCTTGCCAGCTTCCGGGCGGCAGTTTTCGTTGCCAATTCGGATCAGGCGCTTCATGCGCTCATCATCCGTGGAGCAGCCCGCGAACTTCAGGCGGCTGTAAACGGTACGCACAACATCGCAGTCGGTAGGGTTGGCTTCAAAGTCCGGATAATACTTATCCATATAGTAATCACAGGGGTAGAAGCCTTTGACGGTCTCGAAGTACTCCAGCCGGACGGGCGTATACTCCTCAATGATTTTCCAGCGCTCGCACTCCGTACCCTTGCATTCTTTTAATCCCTTTTCGATCATTCCCCGCAGGATACTCTGGTATTTATAGGCCTGCTCTTTATCAATTTTTCCGGCATCGTATAAATCTACCAGCAAGGAGGCCATTGGGTTGACATCAAAATCCGGGGCATCCAGGCTGTCCTGGTCAATTGATGCTTTAAAGAGGGCATAAATTTCCTCTTTTGTAGCGCGCCCCCGGTATTTATAGAAAAGGTCAAAAGCTTTGCGCCCTTTAATATAACCGCCCTCCGGATAGCAGCGGTCGATCTCATCGTAAATACTGAAAATGGTATCAACGTAGGCTTCCTTCTTTGCCTCATCCTGGGTTTGGCTGATGAAGTACTCGTAAAACCGGATCCCATCGGCGTAAACGGTATTGCGGCGGCCATCGGCGGCGGGTGCCACCTTGTACACTTTCTGCCAGAGCTCGAAGGCTTTGTCCCACTCTCCGGCCCGCAGGAAGTCGCGGTAGAGGACGTAATTGGTTTCAGCCTCGTCCGGATTAGGCGCATTCCGGAATTTTGGGCAGGGGCTAAGTTCTTCCTCCGGCTCGGCGGGCGGAGAGGCGGGCTCCTCCTTTGGCGCTTCGGTTACTGGTTCGGTTGTTTTTGGCGTACAGGCGGCTACCAAAAGTACTGCCGCCAACCCCCACCATCGTTGGTTGATCATCATAGTCCCTTTATTTTTTGCTGAAACATACGCAAAAATAAAGAGTTCAGGCGTATGATGAGGGGCACAGAGGCAGGAAGTTGCTGCCCTGTTGCCAAGCTTTTTACCAGGTGCGCAGCAGTTCCATACCCAACTGCGTCACTTCTGCCTCCGCGCTGGCAGAGAGGACCACTACCCCGAGCTGCTCGTCTCTGACAAAACCCGCAAAGGCCCGGAAGCCTTCCGTTCCGCCGTTCATCCAAACGGCCAGCCGGGGCGGGTCGGCGGGCAGGTAAGAAACCAGCCAACCGTAGGCGGCCTGTGTCTCCCAGAGCAAGGCTGGAAATGCTACCTCCACGCGCGCTTGCTGGCCTTCCAGCACGGTGTTTTCCCAAGCCGCCATTTCTGCACCCAGGTACAGGCGGACAAATGCCGCTAAATCGGCTGGGGTTGACTTCAACCCCGCGGCAGGTGCCATCCAGTCAAACTGCCAGTTGGAAGCCGGCCGGCCCTGTAGGTTGTAGCCAGCAGCGTACCGGAGCCGCTGCTCCGCGCTGATGGCCACTTTGGTATCCGTTAAGCCGGCAGGGCGGAGCACATGGGCCTTCAGAGCTGCCTCAAATGGCTTTTCCGCAACGTAAGACAGGGCCTGGCCAAGTAAAGCAATGCCCGCGTTGGAATAGAAATAATGAGCCCCGGGCTCCGATTTGAACACGCTGGCGTCAAAGTGCTGCAAAAACGCTTTTTCGCTCATTGGGGGTGATGGGCCAGTCAGGCGGGCAGATTTGCCTATTGGATGCCAATCGTAGAGGCCCAGGCCTGAGTTTGCCAGGCCAGACACATGGCCCGCCAGATCGCAAAAGGTAATACAAACGGGGTCGCGGCTGAGGTCGGGCGCGCAGCTCATGACCCGCCGGGGCGGACGGCCGGGCAGCACGACTTCAGCGCACTTCTGGGGCTGAAAAGTTGGCGGCGCAATGCTATCGGGCAGGTAATCCGCCACCGCCGACCCCGGCAGCAACCGCCCTTCTTCCTGCAGGCGCAGCATCAACGTCGTTGTAAATACACTGCTTAGAGCGCCAATTTCGTAGAGGGTACGTTCGCTGGGCGGCTGCGGGCGGCCCGGCGTTTCCTGGCCAAAGTGGTAGAAAGTGGTCTGGCCTCCCTTTATGACTGCAATGGAAGCCGCAGCCGGAGCCTGCTTGTCGGCAAACTCCTGCAAGCGCTGCTTCGGCAGGGGCTGCCCCAGAAGCATCCCGCCTAGCAAGAGGCTCGCCCCCAGGGATAGGAGCATCTTTTTCATGGGCGATTGGTTTTGGTGGAAAGAGCAGAACCGCAACGCTCAGGGGGGTAAAGGTTGAGGGGCCAGGGGTCTTCGGGTCAGCACTTGAGTAGAATAACTTAAGTTTCGCATAATTTGATTTAATTTGGCTGTTCCAAAAATAAGCTTTGTTGCAGCGTTCCGTAACTGAGTATTTGCAGTAGTAAAGCTGATTTTAGTCACTATGCTAACGGGATTCAACTTCCGGCGATTTAATATTTACCAGGTCCCTTCCTCTTTCCTTAGCCTGAGGGTAGCACTCATATTGCTGATTGCCGAGTTGCTGATCAGCCAATTTGGCTTCATGATCCTCGAGTCCTACTCCTTTGCCGAGGCCTTCTACATGACCATCATTACCATTTCCACCGTTGGTTTTACAGAAGTGCAGCCGCTGAGCACCGCTGGACGGATTTTCACCTCGGGGCTTATTATCACCAATATTGGTATTTTTGCCTACGTCCTTTCGGTATTTACCTATTATGTTATCCAGGGAGAAATTTTCAAGAGCATGCACCTCAACCTTATCAGCTCATCTATTGACAAACTGTCCGACCATGTCATTCTCTGTGGTTATCGTAAGTACGGGCGGGAGATCGCCCTTCATTTCCACAAGCACGATGTGCCCTTCGTGGTCATCGAGAACGACCCGCTGAAGATTGAAGAAATGCAAAAAAGCGAAGACCGCATCCTTTACCTGGAAGATGATGCCACCCACGATGAGGTTTTGGTAAAGGCTGGGATTTCTCGGGCCGGGGCGCTGATTTCTTCCCTGCCCGATGATTCGGACAATGTTTTTGCGGTGCTCACCGCCCGGCAGCTCAACCCAAGGCTCACCATCATCAGCCGGTCCAAGGATTTCCGCTCCTAGAAAAAGCTGCTCATGGCGGGCGCCAACCACGTGGTCATGCCCGAGCAAATTGGGGGCTTTTATATGGCTACTTCGTTCAGCAAGCCGGGTGCCGTAGAGTTTTTCTCCTACATCACGAATGAATACCAGTCGGATATCGGCTTTGAGGAAATCACCTATGTAGACTTGCCGGCGGATTGCCAGGGCAAGTCCTTGCGCGATTTACATATCCGCAAGGAAACAGGCAGTAATATCATCGGATACAAGGCGCCCGACGGCCATTACGAGGTGAACCCTTCACCGGATACCATCCTGCAGGAGGGGTCCAGCTTTATCGTGCTGGGCAACAGCCGGCAGCTAAACCGCCTGAAGGACTACCTGAACAATTACCAAGGATAGCAGACGCAAGGGGCGCACGCTGCCTATTTGCTGCCCAGAGAAGGGTTCTCTTCCGGCTGCCCGGGCGTATCATTGAGCGCCTCGAAAGTATCCAGCCCACAGCGCAGGAAATCGGCGTAAGCTTGCACGCCCTCTTCGTATCCACGGGGAGGCGCAAGCACGCGCTCGTCCGGGCTCATCATCACGTACAGGGGCTGGGAGTTCTGTTCGAAATTGACGATCTGGAAATCTGCCCAGAGGTTGCCCACATTGCGGAGTTTCTCCTGCCGCGGTATGGAGAGCAGGGTCTCTTCCAGGGCCTGCCGGTCATCAACGTAAAGCGAGATGAGGACAAAATCCTGCTCAAGCTTGTCTTTGACCTCATCTTCCACCCATATATGCTCTTCTGTTTTCCGGCAGTTCACACAACCGTAACCGGTGAAGTCCAACAAGATGGGCATGTTTTCTTCCTTGGCATACGCGACCCCCTCTTCGTAGTTTTTGAAGCAATCCAGGTCATTGGCACACTTGCTAAAGGAAGGGTAACGGGCTTTGATGCGGTCATCGGCCGGCTGCTTGTCGAGCAGCACATTGTAATTGGCCGGCGGGGCCAGGCCGCTCATCAGCTTCAGCGAATTGTAGCTCTTGGTCTCGTCATTATACATAAAACCTGTACCCAGGTATACTGTGAATATCAGCGACAGAATCGCCATAGCGCTCCGGGGCATGGATAGCTTTTGGACCGGGCTGTCGTGCGGAAACCGGATCCAGCCGAAGAGGTAAGCCGTCAGCGCAGCGAATACCAGCACCCAGGCCCCCATGAAAACTTCGTAGGGAAGAATGCCCCAGTGCATCGTCATATCGGCGACGGACAGGAACTTCAGAGCCAGGGCCAACTCCAGGAAGCCCAGCACCACTTTGACGGAATTCATCCAGCCACCGGAGCGGGGCAGGGAATTGAGCCAGCCCGGAAAGGCCGCAAACAGCGCAAAGGGCAGGGCCAGGGCGGAAGAAAAGCCCAGCATCACCACAAATGGCCCTAATTTGCTGGTGGCTGACTGAACAAGGGCAGAACCAATAATCGGGCCCGTGCAGGAAAAGGAAACCAACGCCAGGGTAAAGGCCATAAAGAAAATACCAATCAAACCACCCCGGTCAGCCATGGCGTCACTTTTATTCGCCCAGGAACTGGGCAAGGTGATTTCGTAGTAACCAAAAAAGGAGAAAGCAAAAAATACAAAAATGAGGAAGAACAGGGTATTGGCGATCCAGTTGGTCGACAGCGCATTCAGGGCGCTAGCGCCAAACACCCCCGTGATCAACAAACCGATGGAAACGTAAATCACGATAATGGACAAACCGTAGATCAGCGCATTGCGGACGCCCGCCGAGCGGTCCCGCGAACTCTTGGTGAAGAAGCTTACCGTGAGCGGGATCATCGGAAAGACACAGGGGGTCAGCAGGGCTAAAAGCCCACCCGCAAAGCCGAGCACGAAAGTCCAAAGCAGGCTGCTATCCTCCTGGGAGGCTTTTTTGCCGCAGGTAGCAACCGGCGACTGGTAAGATTCCCGGATAGCCGGAACGGTTTGATCAATCGCCTTCAACCCGCTAGCCGGGTCTACGCGGGCTACGCTTCCGGCACCTGCTGCCAGGTTGACTGCAAAATCCACATCTGCCGGGATACATGCTTTATCGTTGCAGGCCATATAAGTCAGGTAGCCCACTACGGGTTGCGCCGGGTCTGTAGCGATTACCTTTTGCCGGAAAACAACCGGCCCCTTTGCAAATTTAGTGACCTCCGCCTTAAAGATGGGGTCCATAGAGGTTTTCTTTTCTCCCTCTTCAATCACGCCCCCAATCAATGTGTAATCGTCACTGGGGTCGAACTGAAACGAGGTAGGCAAGGGCCCGTTGTCCGGGTCAGTGTCCTGAGAATAGATGGTCCAGCCTTCTGCTATAGCTGCCTTAAAGGTAATCTCATAGAGGCTGTCGGCAATAAGCTGGCTGCTGAATGACCAGTCTACCGGGTCCTGAATGTCGGACTGGGCATCGCCAATGGCATCTTCCCCCAGGCTTATGCCCTCCGTGCCTGATATGGAAAAGGACGGCGCCTCGCCACTTTCGGCGGTTGCTTCCGCTTCACCGGCGGATGGGGATGCCTCGGGCGGCGTATCTTGTGCCGCAGAGGATGCCTCAGCCTTACTTTGGGGGGGCTCCAGGTTGAAAGCAAAATCCTCTGAGGTGGGCGGAAGGCACATCTCTTCATTGCACGCCATGGATTCCACGTAGCCGGTCACAGGCTTGGAGTAATCCCCGACGGTGATGCGTTGCATAAAAACTGCTGACTCCTTGAAGTAGGCCACCGTAATATTTTCGAACAAGGGCTCCTTGGCCTCCTTGCGGTTGTCGGATTCCTTGAGCTTGCCCTGCTGGGAGAAATGCGCACCCTCGTCAAAGTAAACGCCCGTCGGCACCGGCCCCATGGCATCATCTCCGTAGGCCTGATAAGGGGAATAAGTCTTCCAGCCCGCTTTGATTTTGGCCTTGAAGACCAGGTCGAATTCGTCGCCCTGAACGTGCTGGGCTTCAAAAGACCAGGTCACCGGTGACTCTACCTGCCCAAAGAGCAGGCTAAAGCCGGACAGCAGCGGTAAAAGCAGAAGCAGTTTTTTCATGGCGTAGTTTTACTTTCCAAGTTTAACAAGGTATGCGCTTATTGAGTTGAGGCGAGCAAAGTTACAAATCTAAAGCGTGAGGATATGTGATCAGCCCTACAGATCAGCCCCGAAATGAAAAGGCAAATGGAATTTCGGTGGGGGGCAGGCACTTTTCTTCGTCACAGGTCATGAATTCAATGTATCCACTAACCACCTCTACCCCATCCGGTATCGTCGCCTTCTGCACGAAGACCACTCGTTTTTTGTACTTCCGGACGTTCATTTGAAATAGCTCATCCATGCCTTCTATGGCTTCCCCCTTTTCGTCGATAGCACCGTGCAGGCGCACCTTCGGATGTTCGTAAAAAGCAATCGTCGTGGGAATGGGCCCGCCCTCCTCCAGGTCCTGAGCGTAGAGATACCAACCTTTGTCGATATCGGCAATGAAGCGCAACTGATAAGTGGTATCGTCCAGCATTTCCGCCTCAAACGACCAATTGACCGGCGTTGGCATTTCCTGAGCTCCGAGCTTTGCCCAGAGGAGCAGGCAGCATAAGGGGGCAAGCATCCATTTCATATGCGTACTGATTTTTCCAGACCGAAAGAAGACCAAATTTAAGGGGCTGCCGGATAAGTTCCTTGTGCGAAGCCTGAGATAATAAAAGTTTAACAATTGATCCGCTGCCGGGAAGGCTGCCGCCTCTGCGCCAATAGGTTGGCGGTTGACCCAGGCCGTCCTGCGGGCGTACTTGGCCCGGGCCGGGCACTGCCAATCCTCGCCATATTTCCCTACCTTTGCCGTACGATTGGCTCATACCTAAATGATCAGCTACTATGTTTGGAAATATGCTCGGCGACATGGAAGATCGCCAGAAGGAAATGCGGAAAAAATTGGCGGAAATCCAGGTGGAAGGCACCTCCCCCGACGGTGCGGTAAAAGTGGTGGCGAATGCCAACCGCCAGATTACAGACCTGCAGATCGACCGGGACAAGCTGGACTGGGAAGATGTGGAAATGGTGCAGGACCTCGTCATCGATGCCGTTAACAAAGCCCTGGATGCTGCTGCTGCCAAAGAAACAGAAGCTACCCAGGAGATGGTCAAAGATATGCTGCCGCCCGGCATGGGTGACCTTGGTAACCTTTTTGGGTAAACGGGCATCGGGCACAGAGCATTTTACCCGGTGGCGGGCCAGGCCAATCCTGCCCCTCCACTGTTTGGCTAAAATATCAGCCTTTCCATACCGTTATACACATTGAGCAATAAATGGGCCCTGCTCCCCTAACAGAGTGCCTGCCCGCAGGCGCACGGTAGGCTAAGGGGTCGCGCAGTAATAAGTTACCTACGAATAGGCGAAGTTATTTTGTGCGCTAACAAGGCAAAAAACGTAACCATCCGTA
>CAZNSK010000141.1:0-15260 GCA_964575505.1 uncultured Phaeodactylibacter sp. | reverse complement strand
TAATTTTTTGGGTTTTTCAGGGCTAGAGCCATATTGGCTGCTGTTTTCCAGGAAAAAACGGGCACCCCACTGGCATTGGGGTGCCCGTTAAATCATGAGCCTCAGGGCTCAGTCGATTGCGCCTTGGCAAAATCGCCAGCTTTGATGAGTACCATTTTGCCGGGGTCGAGATACTTGGCCATCGCTGCGTTGATCTGTTCGGGAGTAAGCGCCATGACGGCAGCCTCGAGCTCAGCATCCCACTTCAGGGTACGGCCCAGGTCCAGGTAGCTGTTGAGCTTGCCCGCCAGGGAACGGTCCTGGGAGCGGTTAACCGATTGGCTTTGAATCCAACCGCTCTTTGCGGCGGCTACCTCTTCTTCCGTGAAGCCCGCTTTACGCACCTTTTCTACTTCTTCCTTGAAGGCTTTTTCCAGCGCAGCTACGTTTTCCGGTGCATAAATGGCATAAGCCTGCCACATAGACATACGGTCGCGGCTATCTGCCGCCAGAAAAGACCCGACCCCATAGCTGAGGCCTTCTTCCTGCCGGATGCGGGTGGCCAGACGGGAATTCAAAAAGCCGCCCCCAAGCATAAAGTTGCCCAGCAACAGTGCCGGATAATCTTCATCGTCTTTATTGAGCTCCAGGGTCTGGGCTGCGAGAAACATCGCGTTCGCCTTGTCCGGCGTCTCAATCGCTACGTTTTCAGGCTTGGGCTCGAAGTATTCGTCTTTCAACCGCTTGTAAGGGCTGGGGCTCTTCCAGGTCTCGAAATTGCGCTGAAGCGCCGCTTTGGCTGCATCCGGGTCAAAATCCCCTACGATAGCTACCGTTGCGTCTGAAGCTCCGTAGAAATCCTGGTAAAAGGCCTGCAGGCGCTCAATAGGCACATTTTCGATATCGGCGCGGGCCCCAATGGTCGTTTTGCCGTAGTTGTGCCACATATAGGCGGTGGACAGGACGCGCTTCATCAGCACACTGCTTGGGTTATTCTCGCCAGCTTCGAACTCGTTGCGCACCACCGTCATTTCGCTCTCCAGGTCCTCTTTGGCGATAAAGGAGTTGACCATACGGTCAGCTTCCATGTCGAGTGCCCAGCGGAGGTTCTCTTAAGTAGCGCTGAAGGTCTCAAAGTAGTTGGTACGGTCATACCAGGTAGTGCCATTGGGGCGGGCACCATGCTCGGTCAGCTCCTGTGGAATGTCCGGGTGGTCGGGGGTGCCTTTGAACACCATATGCTCCAGCAGGTGCGCCATGCCGGTCTCCCCGTAGCCTTCGTGGCGGGAGCCCACCAGGTAAGTGACATTTACGGTGATCGTTGGCTTGGAGGGGTCGGGGAAGAGCAATATCCGCAAGCCGTTGTCTTCCAGTACATACTCAGTAATGCCCTCTACTTCCGTGATTTGGGTAATCCCTTCCGGAAGGCCATCGGATTGGGCATTGGTGGTCGGGTGAAACAGGAGCAGCAATAAAGCCGCTCCCAATAGGTTAATGAATCTCATGGTTAGGTGATTGTGATAGTTTTGATGATTTACGCTCCAGAAGATAAGAAAAAACGCCGGGTGCCGGAAAAAGAAGCAGGGGTTTAACAGGCTTAGGCTCCGGCGTTTGCGATTTGCGCTGCCACCAGCCGCCCCGAACGCATTGCGCCATTGATAGAGCCATTGAGCAGGTGGTCGCCAATGGCGTATAAGTTTTCTCCCAGGGCAAAGTCAGCATCGTGCTGCACATGCCGCTGTGCCGGCAAGGCGTAGCTGACCGTCCGGGTATCCAGCAAATCCCAATGGTTAACAGCAGCACCAAACCAGTGCTGCAGTTCGCCCCTCACCTTGCCTGCCAGGCTTACTTCATCCAGGCCCGTTTCCCCTACGATAGAGACCGACAGCAAGGCCTTGCCCGAGGGGGCATAGCCCGGCGCCACCTGGCTCATAACCGTAATGCTGTTCACCAGGTCGCCCGCCCGGGTATTCAGGGCAATCAGCGGCTGTTGAATAGGGGCTTTCCCGGCGGTAAAGTGCAGATGAGTGGTAGCTTGATGCGCGGTGTTGACGATGGGCATATACGCCCGGACCAGGCCGGTCGCTTCCGTAGCCAGCACGATATGCCTGGCCTCCAGCGATTCGCCGTCCTCCAGGTACACCCGGCCACCTTCTACCTTTTGGGCCCGGCAGTTCAGCCGGATGCTGCCCCCCGGCAGGTTGCCGGCCAACTGCAGCGGAATTTGCTGCATCCCCCGGTTGGGCACCGCCACAGCGCCCTCCGCAAACATCTTGAAGACAAAATCGAACATACGGCGGCTGGTCTGCAACTCCTTTTCCAGGAAAATACCGCTGTAGAAAGGCTTAAAAAACTGGCTGACCATTCGGCTGCCGAACCCATAATCTTGCTCCAGCACACTTGCCGTGGTGGATTCCGGCTGCCCGAAGATATCATCCAAAGCCATTGTACGCAGGCGGTTGCGCAGGCGGAGGATACCAATTTTACTGCCCAGCCCACCCGCTTTGGCCACCAGGGTAGGCAACAGGCTGCTCCAGTCCCGCAGGGGGTCGCCAATGCGGTCGCGGCTGCCATCCGGCTGCAGGAGCATGGCGCCGGGGAGAAAGCTTTTGAGGTCCAGCTGTTTGTAATCGAGCAGGGCCCGCGTCTCCGGGTAGGCGGTAGCCAGCACCTGAAACCCGTGGTCCAGCAGGAAGCCATCCTTCTCGGTGGTTTTGACGCGGCCGCCGACTGCGCTGTCTGCTTCCAGCAATAAAAAGTCCCGGCCGTTTTGGTGAAGGTAGCTGGCGGCGGACAGCCCAGCCAGCCCGGCGCCGATAATAATGGTTTCTGCCATGATTTCAATAGGTTTGAGTGCAAGAGCTTACTCTGCGGTTGCCCGCGGGCGGATTGCCCGTTGCTGCTAATTTATCATTCTGCCCCGGCATCCGCAAAGTAGGTTTTCACTTTCTTGGCGACGTTAAGGCCCGCGACTTCTGCAATCTGGGAAGCCCGGGCTTCCCGGACCCGCTTTACCGAACCAAAGTGGGCCAGTAGCTTCTGCGCCGTTTTTTCGCCTATCCCCGGAATCTTCGTAAGCTCAGACCCCGTGAAGTGTTGGGAACGTTTGTTGCGGTGGAAAGTGATGGCGAAGCGGTGGGCCTCATCCCGGGCCTGCTGTATGATTTTCAGGGATTCCGACTTTTTGTTGATGTACAGGGGGACAGAATCGCCCGGAAAGTAAATTTCCTCCAGCCGCTTGGCGATGCCAACTATGGTTACCTTTTCTAGCACCCCCAGTGTCTCCAGGCTTTCCACCGCTGCGCTGAGTTGGCCTTTGCCGCCATCTATGATGATCAGCTGCGGCAGGGGCTCCCCTTCGTCAATCAGGCGGCGGTAGCGGCGGTGCACTACCTCCTTCATGGAAGCGAAATCATCGGGCCCGGTCACCGTTTTGATGTTGTAATGGCGGTAATCTTTTTTGCTGGGCTTGGCATTCTTAAATACCACACAGGAAGACACGGGATAACTGCCTTGCATGTTGGAATTGTCAAAACACTCAATGTGCAGGGGCAGCGTGTCCATGCCCAGATCGGATTGCATGGTGCGGAGGATGCGCTCGGCGGAGGTTTGCTTCCGGCGGGCACTCGCCCGTTGCTTTTGCCGCTGCAGCATATAGTACTTCAGGTTTTTTTCCGAAAGGTCGAGCAGGCGGCGCTTGTCCCCGATTTTCGGGACAGTCACTTGCAGGGCTCCATCTTCCAGGGGGATATCCTGCGGCAGTATCAATTCTGTCGCAATGCTGTTGAACCGCTCCCGGATAACAGGAATGGCATACTGCAGCAACCCCGCCTCGTCATCGTCGTCCAGGTTTTTGACCAGCTCCTGCGTATGGGTATGGATAATGGCACCGTTGACCACCTTAATGTAATTGACAAAGGCATCCTTATCTTCGGAAGCAACGGAAAAGACGTCCACATCGCGGATGCTGGTGCTCACGACGGTAGACTTGGCCTGGTAATCTTCAAAGGCGGTTAGTTTCTCTTTAATGCGCTGTGCCTTTTCGAATTGCAAGGACTCGGCGTGTTGCTGCATGACGCCTTTAAAATGGCTTTTTACCGCGCCGAAGTTGCCCTTCAGGATATTGCGGACCTGGTCAATCTTCTCATTGTAGTCTTCTTCGGGCTCCAGCCCTTCGCAGGGCCCCAGGCAGTTTTTGATATGGTACTCCAGGCAGACCTTGAATTTGCCCGCTTCGATGTTCTCTTCGGAAAGGTTGTAACTGCAGGTGCGCAGGGGGAAAAGCCGCTTGATAAGCTCCAGGATGATTTTCAGCCGGCTTTTGCTCGTGTAGGGGCCAAAATAGGTCGACCCGTCCCGTATGACCCGGCGGGTGATAAAGACGCGGGGGAAGCGCTCCTTTTTGATACAAATGTAGGAATAGCTCTTGTCGTCCCGCAGCATAACATTATACCGGGGCTGATGCTTTTTGATCAGGGTGTTCTCGAGGAGCAAGGCGTCCGCCTCTGTTTCCACGACCGTAAATTCGATGTGGTCAGCATTTTTGACCATGACGCGGGTCCGGTGCGCCCGGCCCTTGCGATCGCCAAAGTAGGATGACACCCGGTTGCGTAAGTTTTTAGCTTTGCCGACGTACAGAATCGTATCCTCGGCATCCAAAAAGCGGTATACCCCAGGCTGCCTGGGCACCGTATCTGCTATCGCCTTGAAGTCCTTGGTGGTCATGCAGTGCTTGCTGTTGATAAATTTCCGGCTCAGAAGAACACCAAAATAATCAAATTCGGACAGGGGAAGTTTGGCCTGCTCTTAATTTTTTTAAGGGCCCGGCCAGCTGGTTAACGCCACTTTAACGCCTGTGCGGTACGAATCAGCAAACGGGGGGCGTTATTACCGCAAATCAATAAGAAAAAACCATGAAATCATCTGCCAAAATCCTGTTCCTGCTGTCCACTGCTTTTTGCTTTTCGCTGCCCGCTATGGCTCAAATGCAGCTTAACCCGAAAGTAGGGGTCAACTTCTCCGGCGTAGAAGCCGAATTGCAGGACATCACCGCCGAAGCCCGGGTGGGCTGGAATGCCGGTGTTGATTTGCGTATCGGCGACCGCGCCTTGTTCCTGCAGCCTGGCTTGCATTACTATAACTTCACGGCCCGCCTCATCGAAGGGGTAGAACATCCCGATGATGTCGCTTTTTCGGAAGAAACCACGATACAGAGCCTTAAAGCCCCCCTAAACATCGGGCTCCGGCTCACTGGCGACAACGGCTTGATTGGCATTCAGGCGCGGGGCGGCGTGACGCCTACCTATATCCTGGGCGTGGATGAAAAGAACGGGATTGATTTCGACCGGGGCGACCTCAATGACTTCACCTGGGGCGCTAACGTGGGCGTCGGCATGAATTTTCTGTTCCTGACCGCCGACCTGACCTACGAAATCGGACTGGATGATTTCTTTGCCAACGCTGAGGGCGGCAATAACGTCCTCACACTGAGCGTCGGCCTCAAATTCTGATCCAAACTAAACTATGAACAACAGATCTGGGAGGCATTCGCTATGCCGCCCCTGGTGGCAGCCCCCAAAGCTGCCACTCCCCCAATTTCCCAAATGTTTGACGCTTTACACTGCGGCCATTCCCTGGCTGCGGTGTTTTTTTTTGCCTTTTGACTTCCGAAGGCCCCTACCAACTGCGCCCACCATTTTGCAAAGGCTACGTTGAGGCGCTCCCTTTTGCGACGGGACAGGCCCTTCAGAAACCCGGTATCGTGAAAAGCGCTTCCTTCAAATGGGGAAGCTTTAAAAAAGTTAGCTACTTTTTCAGCGTGTACTGAAACAAAGCCTGCTTAACCCCGTATCAACAAGACAGTAAACACAATCCCCCTACCCTTTACAACCCAACAAATACGCACGCTTTTTTCCGACTTTTGGCACGAAGAAGAAAATTCGGTACGGGAGAGATTCGACAATCAAACACCCCCACAGACAGCAAGCCGTCCAGACTCTATTTTCGTATGTCGAAATTTTTTAATTCAAAAACTTAGGATATTTAAAATCTTACTATTAGATTTGCTTAGCAAACCTACTGAACAGTCTATCCCCCCTCCTACACACTAAGTACAACGGCTACTACACACCAACCACAATACCAACTTCACAATTATTTTAGGATAACAGCTTGCCTGTGTCCTCATTAAACAACTCCGCACTTTTCCCGGGCCCACATCCGCGAAGAGTACTGACCTGTATTGCAAAGTTTATTTAGCCAGTATAAACGATTTCGGGTTACAGGAGCTATGCACACTTGTATTGAAACCTTATTGTGGAACTGTCTAAAGTTTTCACCCATGCACACATGGAACACTATTAAAGCCGTAAGCACAAACAAACTTGACCGAGCTATTGAAGTCTTGGAAACCCTCGAACGTCCTGTTTCTTCCCTTATTCTGGACTACCTCCAGGAGAATGGAAAGAGCAAGATGATGGACATCGCCCTGAACACTACCTATAGTACAGAGCTAATTGAGGCACAGCTGGAAAAGCTATGTTTATCCAGAGCCGTTCATCGCCACGACGACATTCTTGGCTGTCATTACACCCTCAATGCCGGACAGCTACTTCAAACCCGTAAAACCGCCCGGGCCCTAGCGGCCCTATACCGGGAATGACGGGCAATACGTTGCATTTCTAAAGTCTTACCATAAGATTCACGAAAGTTTGTTATGATTTGTTTGGAAAACAGCCGGGGGCTAGCCCCCGGCTCTCTTCCCCTTCCTCTCCCATAGCTGGAAACGGGCAGGTATGCCCTGTTTCAGGTATTCAGTGCACCACAAACACTGATGACCTGTCCAGATAGGTAGGTCGACAAATCGGACCCAAGGAAAACACAAACATCTGCGACCTCCTCGGATTTGCCGAGCCGGTTCATGGGGATGTTTTGCAAATAGCTTTCCCGGACTTTCTCATCGAGCGTTTCCGTCATATCGGTTTCAATGAAACCGGGGGCGATAGCGTTGCAACGGATATTGCGGGACCCCATCTCCTTCGCAATGGATTTGGTGAAGCCAATGATGCCTGCTTTGGAAGCGGCGTAATTGGCCTGCCCAGCATTGCCGGTCATGCCTACAATGGAGCTCATATTGATAATAGAGCCCCCACGGTTTTTCATCATTGGCCGGATAAGATGCTTGGTCAGGTTGAAGATTGACTTCAGGTTGGTCTGCATAACATCGTCCCAGTGGGCTTCGGTCATGCGGAGCATCAGCGTATCTTTAGTGATGCCGGCGTTGTTGACCAAAATATCTACGTGGCCAAATGCCTCCAGTACTTCTTTGGCGAGTTGTTCTGCAGCCTCGTAATCCGCTGCATCAGATTGGTAAGCCTTAGCAGTGATACCCAGTTGTTCCAGCTCAGCCGCCAGCGCATTGGCCTGCTCAGCCGAAGAGCGGTAGGTGAATGCCACATTCGCGCCTTGCTCCGCAAACCGCTTCACAATCGCCGCACCGATGCCGCGGGATCCACCGGTGACAAGTGCTACTTTTCCGTCTAATAGTCCCATATGTTGGTTGGTTTTTACTGCGAAGGTAGGTAAAACGGAAGAAACCCCCACGTGGGAACCTATGGGCACCGACGGTGGTTATTGCTGAAACAGTTGCCGCACTAAACTTCAACGCCATTGCAATGGGAAAGCAAGACAAGCCTCAACGACAGCATTGGAAACGCCACCAGGACGAATCAGGCTTGATGGGCAAAACCGTTAGCCAGGCCGCAGCGCGCCTTTCGGTCACGCCACAAATGCTGCAACTAGCGCTTCGCCGCCGGGCTATTTACCTGGAGGAAGGGGATCCGCTCCCGGCGGAAGCACTGGAAGCTATCCGCGGCTTCATCCATACGCATCTGAAGAAAGTAGCACTCCGCAAAAAGCGCTGACCCCATTCAAGCACGGGTTAGACTTTCCCCTTCAGGTATTGGCCGGTGAAGGAAGCCGTTGCTTCCACGATCGCCTCGGGCGTGCCTTGAAAGACCAAATCGCCGCCCTCTTTACCGCCGCCCGGCCCCAGGTCAACAATCCAGTCAGCATTCTTAATCACTTCCATGTTGTGCTCAACTACCAGTACGGTATGACCGTTTTCCACCAAGGCATTCATGGCATCCAGTAACTTGCGGATGTCGTGGAAGTGCAGGCCAGTCGTCGGCTCGTCAAAAATGAAGAGGATATGCTCATCGGACCGCTCGCGCGTCAAAAAAGAGGCTAGCTTCACCCGTTGCGCTTCGCCCCCGGAGAGGGTGCTGGATGACTGCCCGAGGTGCACATACCCCAGCCCTACGTCGTAGAGCGGCTGCAGTTTGCTGACGATATCCTTTTCGTCCTCGAAGAATTCCAGTGCTTCTTCCACACTGAGCTCCAGAATATCATAAATACTTTTGCCTTTGTACTGCACATCCAGTACTTCTTGCTTGAAACGCTTGCCGCCACAGGCTTCACACTCCAGGCGCACATCGGCCAGGAACTGCATTTCCACCACCTGCTCGCCTTCGCCTTTGCAGGTATCGCAGCGCCCTGCATCCACATTAAAGGAAAAGTGCTTGGGCTTGAAGCCCCGGATTTTGGACAACTGCTGGTTGGCCATCAGCTTGCGGATGCCATCGTAAGCCTTGACGTAGGTCACCGGGTTGGAACGAGAGGATTTGCCGATTGGGCTTTGACTGACCATTTCCACCTGCGTGACGGTGTCCACGCTCCCCGCCAGAGCATCGAATTGCCCGGGTGCCTGACTGGTGCTTTCGCCCAGGTGCTTTTTCAGGGCAGGATAGAGGATTTGCTTAACCAGCGTAGTCTTGCCCGACCCGGAAACGCCGGTCACCACTGTCAAAGTGTTGAGCGGGAAGCGGGCGTCGATGTTTTTGAGGTTGTGCTGCCGGGCGCCCTTCACTTCCAGAAAGTCAGCAGACTTGCGGCGGTGCGCCGGCACAGGGATGCGCATTCGCCCGCTCATGTACTGGGTCGTCAGGCTATCGGCAGCTTCATCGTAGATGCCCTCGTAGGGGCCTGCGAAAACCACTTCGCCCCCGTGGATGCCCGCCGCCGGGCCAATGTCAATAAGGTAATCGGCGCTCTCTATAATATCTTCCTCATGCTCCACCACGATCACGGTGTTGCCCAGGTCACGCAGGGAGCGCAGCACCCGCACCAAGCGGTTGGTATCCCGGGGGTGCAAGCCCACACTGGGCTCATCCAGGATATACATGGAGCTCGTCAGGTTGCTGCCCAGCGTACGGGTCAGGTTGATGCGTTGCGTTTCGCCACCGCTCAGGGTGGAGGAGATGCGGCTAAGGGTCAGGTAGCTTAGCCCCACATCGCTCATAAACTGCAGGCGGTTGGTGATCTCCAGCAGCAGGCGCTTGGCAATTTTTCGGTCGTACTCGTTGAGCTCGAGCCCGCAGAGGTGCGCCAGCAATTCATCCACCGGCATTTCCACTAGGTCAGTAATGGGCAGGCCCTGGATTTTCACATAGGTGGCTTCTTCCCGCAGCCTGCCGCCATCGCAGTTGGGGCAGGTAGCTTTACCCCGGTAGCGGGCCATCATGACGCGGTTCTGAATTTTGTACATCTTTTGCTCCAGCTCCGAGAAAAAGTCATTGATGCCGTCAAAGTACTGATTGCCCTTCCATAGCAGCTTACGCTCTGCCTTAGTCAGTTCCTGATAGGGGGTATGCACCGGGAAGCCGAAGCGGTGGGCCGTCTCCAACAGCTGATCGAGCCAGCGGCCGTACTTTTCGCCCCGCCAGCAGGCAATGGCTTGCTCGTAGACCGATTTGGATTTGTCGGGCACCACTTTATTTTCATCAATTCCCATCACTTTGCTAAACCCCTCACAGGTAGGGCAAGCTCCGTAGGAGTTATTGAAGTTGAATAGCTGCGGGGTGGGCTCCAGAAAGGTAATCCCGTCGAGTTCAAAGCGGTTGTTAAAGCCCTTTTCTTCCTGCCCCATAATATCGACGATGCACTCGCCTTCTGCCTCGTAGAATGCCGTCTGTACAGAATCGGCGATACGTTTGTTGTTTTCTTCGTCTTCTGTTTTAACTACAAAGCGGTCGATTAGAATGCGGATACCCTGATCTTTGATTTCACCCAGTTTCTTGTCCAATACATCAGCTCCGGATTCCAGTAGGTCTTCAGCGTACTGCAGCGCCCCTCCCACCTGCAAGCGGGTATATCCCTTTTGCAGCAGCAGCTCAATTTCCTGCTTTACCAGGCGGTCTTTGTACTTATACGGCAGAGGGATGAAGAGCTGTACTTTTGTACCCTCCTCGAAGCCATTGATATAGTCTACCACGTCGCTCACCTCGTGCCGGCGCACTTCCGCCCCCGACACCGGCGAGTAGGTGCGCCCCGCCCGGGCGTACAAAATCCGCAGGTAGTCGTAAATTTCGGTTAGGGTACCTACCGTAGAGCGGGCATTGCTGGTGCTTACTTTTTGCTCGATGGCGATAGCCGGGCAGATGCCTTTGATGTAATCCACATCGGGCTTCTTCATCCGCATCAGGAACTGCCGGGCGTAGCTCGACAGGCTTTCCACGTAGCGGCGCTGCCCCTCGGCGTAGAGCGTATCCATAGTGATGGAAGACTTGCCGGAACCGGATACGCCGGTCACCACTACCAGCTGGTTTTTGGGAATATCCAGGCTGATATTTTTGAGGTTGTTGGCGCGTGCGCCTTTGATGCGGATGGCCTCCTTGAGGTTTTGGGCACTGGGCTTGTCAAGCGTTGGCGTCGTCGCTTTCTTAGACATAGATGCAGGTTGAAGTTTTTCTACTTCAGTAGAACAGCGGAGGGGGGCGAGGGTTGTGCAAGAAGGCCAAATACCGCTTACTGCCTAAATGCTGGTACTAAAAAAGCCGGCAGCAAAGCTACCGGCTTCCAATTTTTGGTTTACGGATTTTCAGGCGTGAGGAGAATTGACCCCCGGCAGCCACCGGGAGTAGTGGTAGTGTTGTTATGCGACTACTGAAGCACGACTTCGCGCTCTTCAACCAATTTACGGATATTGATCAGCGCGTAGCGCATCCGGCCTAATGCCGTATTAATGCTCACGCGGGTCAGCTTAGCAATCTCTTTAAAGCTCATATCAGCGTAGTGGCGCAGAATGACCACCTCGCGCTGCTCGGGCGGCAGCATATCTACCAGTGCCCGCACTTTATCGTGGGTTTGGCTGCGGATGATGCCCTGCTCGGCATTGCGCTCCGGCGATTGCAGCACGTCAAAGATGTCGAATGTCTCCGTCGGGGATACCTTCGGGCGGCGCTTGTTGCGGCGGAAGTAGTCCACGCACATATTGTAGGAAATACGGAGTGCCCACTGCAGGAATTTACCTTCGTGGTTGTACTTGCCCTTGCGCAGGGTATCGATAATTTTAATAAAAACTTCCTGGAAAATATCCTCAGCCAGGCTCTGATCTTTTACAAAAAGGTAAATGGAAGTGTAAATCCTTTGTCTGTGGCGGGAGAGCAATTCTTCGAATGCCCGTTCGTCGCCTGCCAAATAATTAGTGATCAACTGTTGGTCGTTCAGTGGTGTAACTTGCATAACTAAAATGAAATTAGCGTTATGGGATATTATGTCGCAATTCTTTTAGTGTAGAAGTTACTTTCTATAGACCTTAGTTTTGTTAGAAAATGGCAGTGCATCAAATAATAACGAGTCAAATATAAGGGCATCTTCGGAAAAATGCGAGTGCTGCCCCCAAATTTGCCCCGTTTTTAACAGAAAATTAACCAGAAGTGCAAAATATTTCCTAAGCTCTCGCCAACTATCATGGCTTTTCGTTAAGGGAATACCGCCAAAACCATCAATCCTTTCCCAATAATGCAAGTTAACCGGCATAAAATTCTGATCTAAAAAAATCCCGGATTTTGAGGTGATTTTTTCGCGGCCCTGCCTTATTTCTGCCCATTGAGGCACTTTCGCTGCCCCTTAGGGTTCATTACGGTTTTCCAAAACGGCGGCGTAAAAGGGTACCCATTTTGTATAGTAGTACTGCTCTGAAACGGGGTAAAAACCGCTTTCCCGGAGCCAATCATCAGTGGGCCGGTTGAGGTAGCACCCTTCTGCCATTTGCTTCCACAACGGTGCCAGGAAAGACTGCAGCCACCGCTGTGGCTGCCGCTCATCGTGGATATGCTCCAAGACCAGCAAGCGCCCACCGGGCCGCAGCCACTGCCGGAAATCCACGATGGCGCGCTCCAAATCGGGCAAGGTGCACAGCACTAAGGTACACACGATGACATCGAAGCTGTTGGGAGACAGCTGTTCTGACAAGCCCGGGCTGCCCACTCCGGTGTTCAAGAGCCGGATACGCGGGGCCGACAGGGCGCGGAGCCGCTCCTGTGCCTGCCGGTACATAGCCTGAGCAGGCTCAATTGCTGTTACCTGCGCCCGTTGGCCATAAAATGGGAAATTGGCGCCGGTACCCGCCCCTACTTCCAGGACCTCGCCCTGCGCAAAACGCAGCAGGTCGCCGCGAAGCCCCCGCAGGAACCGCTCCTCCAATTGCTGCATAACCGGGTCATACATGCGGGCAAACAGCCTTGCATACAGGGATTCGCCAGATCGGCCATTGGCAGTGCTCATAACTTACCAGCTTCGTGTAGAAAACCAACCATCGTTACCGTCTTCCCGCTCTTGTTCCCGTTCGGCTTTGGTCTTGTCGAAGGCGTCCCGCTCCAGAAAATAACGCGGTTCCGCTTCCCCTTCTTTTTCCCAGGACCAGGTAGGGCGCTTTTCTTCGGGCTCGATGCGGTCCTTAAACCAGAAAGACACAAAAATCCCCACCAGGGCCCCAAAGAGGTGGCTCTCCCAGGAGACGCGCTCCTCGGTAGGCAATATCCCGGCAAACATCCCGCCGTAGTAGACCACAACGATCAGTGAAAGAACAATGGAGCGGATATTCCGGCGGAAGATACCCGTCCAAAACACAAAAGCGACCAAGCCATAAACAACGCCGCTGGCGCCAATATGAAAGGCATCCGGCCGGGCAAAGCTCCAGACGGCCAGCCCGGTAAGCAAATAAATAGCGGTAAAGCTGGCCACTGCGACGCGGCGGTAGAAAAAGAACAAAAGCCCGGTGAGCACAAAGAGCGGTGGGGTGTTTGCAATGAGGTGCTTCCAGCCGGAGTGGAGCGATGGGGCAAAAAGCACGCCCTTAAGGCCAAACTGCCGGCGCGGGTAAATGCCCATCATCCCAAAGTCGGCCCCCATCAGCACCTGCAGCAAATGAATGCCCCAGATGATGCCTACCATCCACAGCGCAATTTTCAGGGCGCTTTTGAAATTTCGCGAGGCACGGTCCAGGGCAGTACTCATGGTGTATTTTGTATTAGTGTCAGGATAGTATATCAACCATTTCCAGCAGCATTGGGTTGATTTCGTTGTGGTACTTGATGGCTTGCTCGAAGGGGGTATGCGCGATTTCGCCTTTGATTTCGCCAATCATTACGCCCGATTTGCCTTCCAGCAAGGCATTGACAGCGGCAACCCCCATGCGGCTCGACCGCACCCGGTCCATGCAGGTAGGCCGCCCACCCCGTTGCAGGTGCCCCAGGATGGTCACCTTGGTTTCGTAGGGGCAGTGTTTTTTCACCTCTTCAGCAATGCGGAAGGCACCGCCGGTGTCATCGCCTTCGGCGACCACGACGATGCTGGAGTTTTTCTTGTTATTGTAGTTACTGTTCAGAGTATCGATCAATGAGCCTACGTCAGTGCGGCTTTCAGGCACCAGTACGGCCTCTGCTCCTGTGGCCAAGCCTACGTTCATAGCGATAAACCCGGCATCCCGGCCCATCACTTCCACAAAGAACAGGCGGTCGTGCGCATTTGCCGTATCCTTGATATTGTCGATGGCATTCATCGCGGTATTGATCGCGGTATCGTACCCAATGGTATAATCGGTGCCGTAGAGGTCGTTGTCTATAGTGCCCGGGCAGCCCACCATATGAATATCGGGGTATTCCTCTATAAAAATACGGGCGCCGGTAAAACTGCCATCGCCGCCGATAGCCACTACGCCGTCGATATCATTGGCGCGCAGGTTGTCGTAAGCCTTGGCACGCCCTTCCGGCGTGCGGAAGCCCTCACTGCGGGCGGATCGCAGAATGGTGCCTCCCAGTTGAATGATGTTGCTAACGGAATGCCCTTCCATCGCCCAGAAGTCGCCATCAATCATGCCCTGATAGCCCCGGCGGATGCCTACGGCCTGATGCCCGTAACGCAGGGTGGAGCGGACTACCGCGCGGACACAGGCGTTCATGCCCGGTGCATCGCCTCCAGAAGTAAAAACAGCTATTTTTTTCATGCTTTGCTAAGTGTTTCTTGTTTGATCGCGAAAGTAAGTTTTGCAAGCGGGTGCCGGCATGACAATCGTCAGGTTGAAATTATTATTGATACTTACGGCGGACGAAGCGGATAAAGTCCCGGGCGGTCTCTTCTTTTTCCTCTGCTTCCCAGTGGTAGCGTTCCGCCATTTGCACCAGCAAGCTTTGGGCGTCCTGCATGTTGTTCAACTGGTTGAGCCGGCTGAGGGTATCATTGAGGGCATTGAGGTCGTGGCCAAACAGCTCGTTCATATACAGCAGCCGGTCATTGATGGCGAGGGCTTTGGTCAGGTCCTGAATGGGCCGTTCGCTTAGTTTCTCCGACAACTCTTTGGCTTCTTTGTGGGCGAAGAGGGGCTTGAGCTTATCCGGCACTTGCTTCCGGGCAGGGGTTGGCACAGGCGGAGTATGCAAGCCGGCAGGGTCGGGCTCTTTAGGCTCTGGCTGGGGTTCCGGCCGCTGTGGCTGAGGCGCGGGCCGGGGGTCTGGCTTTGGCTGAGGCTCCGGCTTAGGTTGAGGGTTGGGCTCCGGGCGGGGCTGGGGGTTGGGGCGGCGGGTGGGGTCCGGCTTAGGGGCATTGGCGGGCTCCCGCAGCGAGTCGGGAATCTCGATGATGCGGGGTGGGGTATAATTTCGCCGGGCAGGCTGTTTTTCCCGGGCAGTATTGCTGGGTGAATGCCCACCGGTGCCCCCTCCAATGAAATACTCGTAAAACTGTTGGACGTAGCCCCGCATCAGGTCGCGCTCAATAGCGGACACATTAGCGGCATCCCGCTCCAGGCTGTTGAAGAGGTCATTGATTTTGTCGAGGGTAATTCGCGCTTGCTTGAGATCCATAGATTGTCTTCCGGTTTAGTAGTTCTTATTATGATAATCGGGTGAAACCAGGAATTGTTTGTTGCCGGCCCGGCAAGCGAG
>CAZNSK010000140.1:0-15391 GCA_964575505.1 uncultured Phaeodactylibacter sp. | reverse complement strand
GATGTCGTTCTGTATTTTCCAAATCTTGGCTCCAGCACGTCCAAAGTCTAGTTAGATTCGAACGTCATCATTTATTTGATTAATGGGACACTTAACCCAAAAAACTCTGAGGTTACTATCATTGCTGCCACTGCCCTTGTGCACGGTCTCACCCTTCTGACTCGAAATGTTTCTGATTTTTCAAATGTGCCCAAGCTGAGTGTGATTGACCCTTTTTCTTCCCTACCTGCCCAATGAACTTGTCTAAAAACTACTTATGGTGCCGGCCGGCTTGCCCCGCAGGCTGTTTGCCAAGCCCTGGGTGCCTTATGCGGAGCAGCCTTTCCGGAAAGCCCGGCAGGTAGTCAACTACATTGGCCGGTATTCTCACAGTATTGCCATTGGCAACCATCGCATTAAAAAGGTAGAGGCGGGCAAGGACCCAACGCCACAATGCCCCTATCCCAAAAAATACCCGAGGACCATTCTGCCCAAAGCATACAGCCCCACCAGCAAAAGTTACATATCCCCTCAAAAAATCCTTCCCTTGCACCTCAATACCAAGTCCGCCACAACAAACAGGGCTACGTCAGCATCCACGCTCTGTACGCGGGGCTATTCGGCTGAATTGAAAACCAATGTGCGCTCTGTACTAAGAGGCTTTTAGGACCTAACAAGCCCGCCCTGGCCCGAAAAGTGCTGTTTTTTGTCCATAGGGGGCGCTTTGATCCCTGACTCCGGCTTCCCCGCACTTTTGCGGGGGTGGCTTTCGCTCTTAGTTGTTCCACTCAGCAATTTTCAAAAGTCAATTCAACATTTTCTCTATGCTTACTGGGAAAATGAATTTGTAAAACGCTCTGTATTCTTCTCCTCCTGCAGCTGCGACTGCATCGTCTAGAATAGTCAGCGGATTTATTATCTTTTTCTTCTGACCTAACTCAATTTCTAAATTGATCAATACAATAAAGGCTTCTAAAAAAGATGCAAAGCTATCTGCACAGTAATTTAAAAATTTCTCTTCTTCCGAAAACACCGATATCTTCCCAGTTTTCTTATCCACAATGTATAAATCGTTGTAATTGGGATTTCCGCCAAATGCGATGTAATCGGAATTTTGTTTAAACTCATCAAAAAAGAATAAATGCCGGTGTGGTGTATTGTCAGGAAAACCGTGCTTACTGAATCTAGTTAACAAGGCTTCTTCTTCGTTACCCAAATAATCGACCCTCGGTATCAACTCGGTCAGTCCATACCGCTTCATTTTTTCATTATGCATCTCTACGTATGCATTTACCACATCTACAAATCGCGTTGCAATTTCTTTATTCCTCATAACTTGGAAGATCAATTATTCCTAAAGATTCGTATGCTCCGTTAGTTTTTCTGAATACTATCCCGAATTCTACTGCCTTGTTCAGTAGATATCTAGCTTCATCTCCGTTTCCAGGAAGCTGACTACTAAATAACCCTTCCGGTTGCCCTTGGGGCAAATATCCTTTTGCAATATAGTAAATTATAGTCTGACAACGCAAGATTTGTGAATTCTGACTTGCTCTTTTTCCGGCTAGCTGCGTTAAGAAGCCTCGCCGTCCGTACGGATGCCTACGTTTCTTGCCTTGCTAGCCAAAAAAATAGCGGCGTCATATTTTCACAAATCTCATGTTGTCAGACTATAGCTCACCATAGTCAGCAAAATAAATGGCTATCTCTGAACAGCTCCTACAATTTTCTATGTATCGTTTGATAGCTGAATACCCTTGTGACATAGCAACTTCAATCATTGACAACTCTAACTCATCGGCCTCCAGTTGAACCCATGAATCAAACGGTGATTCCGAAAAAGGATTTCCTACTACACCAATGCTATAAATCGCAAACGCGGAACCAATCACAATTAGTGTTTTGCCTCCAAACTTATGCCACAATTTAGTGTACCCTTTGCCGACATGCAGCTTCTTCGGCAGGGCGTACGCTATGTTTCCTTGCCGATAGTGATGGTGATGGAGTACTTCCCCTTTAAATTTTACAAACTGAGAATTATGCTTTATAAATTGATCATTTACTTTAGGGGAAAGTCCTTCATCAATCAGATAGTTATTATTTCCATCGAACATGTAGGGGGCCTGTCTTCGAACTTGATCCCAATACCAAGATCTATTCCATTTTCTTCCCTCTACAATTCTGGTGACAACCTCGTTGCCATTTTTCGTGACGAATACGTTCGGAGCTTTCGACATATCCACTCTTGTTACCTCGTTTAGATAGCCTTCAGGATATGGTGTATAATTTTGGGCATCTACGGGAAATGCATGAATAACTGATAATAGGCAAACTAAAAGACTAAATTTTATATCTGTAATCTTGGACATACGTCAGTATTTGCTCAACCTCAATGAAAAGCCTTATTTTATACATTAAATGGTGGTGGGTCAAAAGTGTGGATAATCCTCTTCAACGCATTGATTATCAGTTTAAATAGTGTCTGACCGAAAACGCCAGTTTTCGCCATTTTCTGCCTGCGCCGTGCTTCCAGGCTGACGCAGACAGCCTCACGTAACGGCGAAGCCGGCGCAAAACGGGCTATCAATTCGGTAATTCTTTCGTTTTGCGCCTTTTCAGGCGCATTCAAATCGGGGGTGACAAAAATGTATTGCAAGCCAGCCAGCAATTGGGGCAGCTCGTGTCGGCTTTTTCCGTCAATTTTCACCTCCGGGATCAGTTCGGCGTCTAGTTGATTTTGCTGTTCGAAGCGCTTTCTCATCAAAAACAGGGTTGAATGTTGAGCGAATAACATATTAATTAAAACAATCACTTGATTGAAGTACAATGCTGTACGCATTGTGCCTTCTCAAATATACGGATTATTCGCCGGTTTTTGGAGGCCGGAACCTTAATTCTAATTCGCGCTTTCGATTGAAAATCAGCCAGGTACACAGCAGCTTGGCGTTTTCGGTCAGACACTAATTACGCTTACGAAGCCTTCCGGGATTCGTAAGCGTTTTATTACGTTGTTACGTTTACGAAGCCTTCCTTGATCACGCTTACGAATCCTTTGAGGCTTCGTAAACGGGGGGCTTCGTAAACGGGAGGCTAATCTTCCAGCGTATATTCACTCATATCCGAATCCACTTTGAAGTCGCTGTGGTGCTGAAAGAACAAAGAAATGGCCTCTGGCACATCATCCGAGAACCATGCAAGCACCTCCTCCCGTTTGACGGAAGAGTGCTTTCGAAGTTTTAAATAGGCTTGATAAGAAGTGTGTGGCCAGTCCCCGTAGTTCGTACGAAAACCATGATGGATGGGATTGTGGTGAATGTAGGCGAGCAGGTAGAACAATCGGTATTCCGAAGAAACGGCTACTCTTTTGAAACGCTTCTGAAAAAGCGCGCCCCTCCTGTTGTTCTCCTGCTTGTTGTACGCCAACGCGTAGCCGGAAAACAAGCGCCTGAATTCGTCCTCAAGAAAAGTATGGTAAGGAATGGTACTTTGTAGGAAAGCTTCGGCTTTTTTGGTCTGTTGCAGGCCAATATGCGTACGCAAATACTTGTCTAACGGCTTCACCTTCGCCAGAAAGTGGAAGTGGTTGGGCATAAGACAGTAGGCGTATACATCGAGATAGGGGATATACTTTTTCCATTGCTTGAGGAAGTAGGCATAGTTGTCTTCGATGTTGAAAAGGTTCTCTCGCCCAACCGCATGGTTGTAGATGTGGTAGGCGATGCCCTCCTCCATATCCTGCCAGTAGTTGAAGCGTGCAGCCATGTATCCCGGTTTTTTGATCCCGCTCGTTTACGAAGCCTTCCGGGATTCGTAAACGTTTATTTATATTACTACGCTTACGAATCCTCTGATGCTTCGTAAACGTACGGACTAAATTTATTACGCTTACGAATCCTTTGAGGCTTCGTAAACGAAAGGCTTCATAAACGTGGGGCTTCGTAAACGGGAGGCAACAACCCCCCCTACCGGTATTCAGGGTTTTCAAACGCCCACCTTGAACCATCATCCCATGCTTTGCGGGAATTCCCGTAGTTAGGGTAGCCGCCGTTCGCCTTTAGCATGGAGGCTAAGTGCAGCAGGTTGTAGGTCATAAATGTGGTATTCCGGTTGGTGAAATCACTATCGTAGCCGACTGCGGTTTCCAGTTGTTCGCCTTGCCATTCCTTGTCCCCGTAGCTGGGACCCGGGCCAACAGTTCCTATCCATCCACAGTCGGCTTGGGGCGGGATGGAGTAGCCAATGTGCTGAAGCGAATACAGTAGGCCCATAGCACAGTGCTTTACGCCGTCCTCGTTGCCGGTTACTACACAACCCGCTGCTTTACCGTAGAAAGAATATTGCCCCTTATCATTCATTAAGCCGCTCATAGCGTAGAGCCGCTCAATCAGTTTTTGGGCGACGGAGGACTTCTCCCCCAGCCATATAGGGGTGCCGACAATCAAGATATCTGCCTCGCTGATCTTTTGGAACAGCGCCGGCCAGTCATCGTTATCCCAGTTATGCTGGGTCATGTCTGGATAAACGCCATAGGCCACATCGTGGTCAACCAACCGGATCGTCTCCGTTTCGACCTGCTCTTTTGCCATAATTTGTTTGGAAACATCCATAAGCAGCCCGGTATGGCTTACCGCGGGCGATTTCTTAAGGGTACAGTTGACATACACGGCTTTCAAATTGCTAAAGTTCATTTCTTTCGTATTTAGATTCGTTTGTGTTAATGTGATAAATTAGCCAGGCTAAATCAAATGGACATCGGTTTTAATTTCGAGTAAAGCGGGGCCTTTGTGAGCCAGTACTTCCCGCAAGGCACCCTCCAATAGAGCGATGTCCTCCACCGAGCGGCCCAAACCGCCGCAGCTTTCGGCGTAGGCCGCAAAATCCGGATTGACCAGATCGGTGGCCCACTTGTCCCAGCCGCCGGCGCGCTGCTCCTTCGTGATTTTGCCGAGCTCGTTGTTGTTGAGCACAATGACTTTGACCGGGATATCGTACTTGACCAGCGTGGTAAACTCCGCTAAATACTGGCAAAGCCCGCCGTCGCCCGCTACAGCAATAACGGGGCGCTCCTCCCCCACTGCCGCCCACGCGCCAATGGCCGCCGGCAATGCAAACCCGATGGAACCGAGGTAGCCAGACATCAGAAAGCGGTGCTTTTGGGACTCGAAATAACGCCCGAAGGAATAAGCATTGTTGCCGACGTCTACGCACATCACGGCATCTTCCAGTGCCAGGCGGGTGAGGGCGTCAAAAACGGCAATAGAACTCAGGCCTTGTCCTGCCTGCTCGTCCAGCCGCTTTTGCTTTTCGGCCCGCCATATTTTCCAGCGCTCGGCGATTTCGGGTGCCTGATCCACTTTGTGCTCCGCCAGTTGCTCCCCGGCATCGTGCATCAGCCCTACCGTTCTGGAGATTTCCCCGTAGACGGCCACGTCTATTTTGTGGAATTTGGCAATAGCCAGCGGGTCAAAATCAATTTGAATGATTGGCTTCTTGGGCGTGATGCCCGTGTGGTTAGAAAAGGAAGCGCCGATAACGAGCAGCAGATCGGCTTCGTTCATAAAGTAAGACGCAACCGGCGTGCCGCTCCGCCCCAGCACACCGCAGCCCAGTGGGTGCGCATCGGAAATTTGCCCTTTGGCTTTGAAGGTCGTCAGCACCGGGCAGTGCAGCTTTTCCGCCAGGGCGATGATGGCCGGCATGTGGAACCGGGCACCGTGCCCAACGATGATGACCGGGCGCTTGGCCTCGTGTATTTTATGGATGGCCTCGTTCAGCGCTTCTTCCGGCGGGGCAATATCCAGTGGGGTGAGCCGCCCTTCCGGGGTCTGTGGCGCCTCCTCGCCCGCAGGCAGCACTTGTACCTGATCGGGGAAAGTCAGGTGGGCTACATCCCGCTTCAGGATGGCGTGCTTAATGGCCAGCGTCATCAGCTCGGTATGCTGGCTTTGGTGCTCCACCCGCTGATTGAACACAGCGACGCTCTGGAAGGCCCGGACGAGGTCTAATTCCTGAAAGTTGCCCGTCCCCACCACCTGGGTAGCTACTTGCCCCGTCAAAGCCAGGATGGGCGCCCGGTCCACTTTAGCATCCCAAAGCCCGGTAAACATGTTGGTGCTGCCCGGCCCGGCGATGGCAAAGCAGGCTGCGGGCCTACCCGTCAGCTTACCGTAAGCGGAAGCCGCAAAAGAAGCTGCGCCCTCGTGGCGGATGGCGATGTATTTGAGCTTGCCCTTCGCTTCTTGCCGGCGGAATGCGTCCGCGAGGCCAAGGTTGGAATGCCCGACCATGCCAAAGACCCGATTGACACCCCAGTTGACCATGGTTTCTGCCATGATGTCCGTCACGGTCGTCTCGTGCGGCGGTTCGGTTTCCAATTCCACGTATACCGCATCGCCCTCTACTTTGAGCGGATAGGTGTCCAACCCGTCATCGTAGTCGCCGGAGCTGCCGCCGTGGGGGCAAAAGTCCCAGCCGTGCCAGGGGCAGCGCAGCAGGCCATTCTCTATAGAGCCTTCTCCAAGCGGGCCGCCCTGATGCGGGCATTTATTGTCGAGAGCGGTGAGCTGCCCTTCCCAGTGCGACAGGCAGATGTCTTTGTGCCCGGCGGTAACGGTCATGACGCGGCCTTCCGGGAGTTGGTTCTTATCGTCGAGTACTTTGTGCCAGGTGGTGGTCTTGGTCATAGGAGTCTTAATCTTTAGAAATGAGTATGTAGGTAGTATTGATTTTCTCTTTCAAAGTCATCTCTAAATAGTTAAAGTGTAAAGCATAAAGGCGCCGAGCAGCATAAAAAGCACGGCAATACTTACTTTCATTTTGTCTTCCGGCAGGCTCTTTTGCAGCTTGGGCCCGATCTGCCCGCCCACCACCACGCCGGGGGCGGTGAAAATCACAATGCTCAGCACCTGCGACAGGTCGGTGCCGCCAGCTTTCGCAAACTCGTAAAAATGCCCGGCGGAAGCGACGAGCACCGTAAGGACAACAACGAAAATGGACGTGGCTACAGCTACCGGCGTGGGCACTTTGCATCGCGCCACGAGGTGGTACTCCTGCAGCTCGGCCAGCCCCACCGAAATCATACCGACGAATGCTCCGCCGATCGCAGCGAAGGCTCTGCCCATGGGTTTGTTGCAAACGGTGTAATGATATACGCGGCCAGTAACATCGGTGAGCTCAGACTCGTAGTTATCCTTAAATTCCTTCCGGTGCTCCAGTTCTTTTTTGGCGCGCTCCTCCGCCCGCCAGGCGTTGAACAACTGAAAACCGATAATCATGAGCCCAACCGCAAAGATGGCTTTAAGGACGATGGGCGGGATGGCGTCCGCGTAAAAAGCGCCTAACATAGCGGCGGGCACGGAAAACAGCAGCAAGTTCCACGCCAGGGAAAAGTCGATCAGCTTGGAACGGTAGTACGCCACCAGCCCGCTGGAAAAACCAAACAGCTCCGTGACGAGCGCTGCGCCGATAGCGATCCTGGGGTCGAGCTTCAGGGCGAGCATAAACAAGGGGGAAAAGAAGACCGCCCCGCCGACACCCGAGCTCATGGCTATAGTGGCAATGAGCACGGCGATGGGGAACAGGTACCAAAATTCGTAGGATAATTCCATTAGGGGCCTAAAGTTGGATTCATCCTATAAGTGGGCATACTGGCTAAATCCTGACAATAGTGGGGCTACAAATTTTTAATTCTTTCTTTGATCTGCTGCTTGAGGGCCTCGCTAGCCGCTGGGTCCGCCTCTGTTGAAGGCTTACTGCGGTAATGCTTTTCGAGAAAGGCATCAATTTCGTGGCTTTGCACCCCGTAGAGCCGGCAGGCCTTGCACAGCATCCGGTGCAGCGACAATTGGAACGACTCCGACCAGGTGATACGCCCCATCAGCTTTTTCTCCGTCAGGACAGCCGCCTTTTTGCAGGAAATCATTAGCGATATTTTCATAGGGTATCTATTTGGGAAGCCAGGCGGGCTTTTTCCAGACAGTGCCGGAGTTTCAGCCTTGCACGGCTCATGCTTTGCCAGTAATTGGCTGCCGTGATGTTTAATGTTTCGTACACTTCTTTACCCTTTTTGCCCTGCAGGTAGGTCAGCTCCAGGCATAGCGCCATTACTGGGGGCAAGGCCCTAAGGCATTGGTCCAGAAATTCAGGCCAGGCAGGCGCTTCCGTTATACGATTTGCGCCCCATTCCTGAGGTTTCTCCTGCTCCAGCCACTGCCCTTTACGGTCAAAAAAGGCGGAGGCTTCATCCGTGGGCACCAACTGTACCGGTGCGCCGGCTTTGTCCCGGTAGTAGCCCGCTATTTTGTGGCGCAGGATACCAAAAAGCCAGGTCTTGGGCTGGCTCGCCCCTCTGAAGGTATGCCAGCTTTCCGCTGCCGACAGGAAGGTTTCCTGCACCAGGTCTTCTGCCACGGTAGTGTTTGAAGTCTTGCGTATAGCCCAGGCGTATAATTCATCGGTGTACGCTTCTACCCATTGGGTTAAAACTTGTCGCTTGTCTGGCATGCACTTGTTTTTGGACGGGCCCGTTTGCCTACCATCTATAGTTCGTTCTCTGATAATTTCCGCGCATCGACACAAATTGCCAGAGCAGGCTGTAATTTGTGCGGGAGGATGTTTTCATCGGCAATACTCAAAAGTAAAGGTAAAGGGTTGGTTTGCAAAATATGCAAGGCTTTTTGAAGGCAAGTTGTCTTTACAAGGACTGCCGGTAAGGAATGATCAGAAACGATAACCGGTCTTTCTCAATTGTAGAGCGATACTATCAGAATGGATGACAGTAGAATGAACCTATCTTAAGAAATGCTATGTTGACAGGAAGTCAGTAAGAGCGAGGGGAAAGTGCCTTCAAGGCGTTGGGTTGGAAAGATGGTAGCCCCAACGGGCTTTTAGAGTCTGTTTGAACCTTAGTAATCGGGCTGCCAAATGTTGCAAAGCTTAAATTTATAAATCAATTCGCTATTTGCTTGTCTTAGTAGTGGGATAAAAACAAATCGTCATTCTCTTTAAGGCAGGGGATTAAGAACCCCACTTAGAATGGATCGTTCTGTTCCTAATCGTTTGCCAGAATGACGATTTATTTTTTCTCCGTCCCTTACAGATATTCCTGTAGTTTCTGCTGTAATTCAGTATCATTCTGAAGTGCCGCAGCGATTTCCTGATACCGGTTAACGGTGAGCCCCTGCTCCGTTATTTTTCCCTGTATCTCCTGCTGAGCGCCAGCCTGTATTTTTTCCAATTCCTGAGTAGTTGCCGTGTATTGTTCCAACTCTTCATCGGAAACATTAACCTCCTGATTTGGATCTTGCTGCGCTTGCTGAATCTCGTTGTAGCGCTGAACATCCAGCCCAGTCTCTTCGACGGCTTTGATCATTCGTTGTTGCACTTGCTGATTAACGGTTTGCACTTGCTGGAATGCAGAGGCGAACTGTTTTAGTTCTTCCCCAGACACTTCTTCTTTTTGCTCTTCTATTTGAGCAAACGCTCCCACGACACTTATCATCGTGAACAATAATAAACTTATGCTCTTTTTCATCGTAAGCATACTTTTCAAATTTAAGATTAACAAATAAGTCTTAGTCTAAGTCCATGTTTGGCGCAACTTTGCGTTGCAATTAGTCTCCAAACAAGCACTAATCGGTTTTCTGCTCCTGAATGGCGCGGAACTTTTCCTGTAGTTCGGGATCACGCTGAAGTGAGCGCCCAATTTCCTGAAACCGGTTTTCGGTCAACCCTTCTTCATTGAGCTTTTCCTCCAACTGTTGCTGAGCCTGAACCTGAATTTCTTGTAATTCTTGGGTAGCTGTTTCAAATTGCTTCAACTCCTGATCCGTAGCATCAGCATCCTGATTCGGATCTTGCTGTGCTTGCTGAATCTCATTATAACGCTGAACCCCCAATCCTGTTTCCTCAATAGTGGAAACCATGGTTTGTTGTGTTTGCTGATTGACGACCTGTACGTATTCAGAAGCAGCAACAAACTGCTGTAGCTCTTTATCCGTTACTTCGCCTCCCTGTTGTTGGGGCTGACCTGGAAGTTGTTGAGACGGAGCAGAAGATTGCTCTTGCTCCATTGGTGAAGCCTGCTCAAGTTGAGTGTTATCCTCTTGCTTATCACCACTCTGTTGACAACTCCATGCAACCGATAAAACCAAGATGATAATGCCGAAATGCTTAAAATCCATAAATTTTCTACTTTACTTTTTGTGTTAAGTTTTGATGATCACTCTACTAATAGCGAAATGAATTTCAATTTATTGTTTTAAATAAGGAAGAATCCTTGCACAAGTGGATATAAGAGCTTGTTTGCGCTGTACGATACCCACCACGATATTGAGCGCCTGTTCCGCCTCGTCTTCGAGCAGGAGTACGTAGCTACGATCAAACGGGTGGAGAGCCTGCAGCTGCAAAATGCAACGGAGCGCTACCTGGATTTGGTGCAGTCTACTGATTTGGTGAAGCACATCCCGCTAAGGTACATTGCCTCCTACCTGGGCATTACGCAGGTGAGCCTGAGCCGGATACGGGCGGGGGTGAGGTGATTATAGGATTGTCTGCCTATTTTTTCCTTCTCTGACAATTTTTGCGGGGCAGGCTAAAGTCGGAAGCTAAAACGCCGATAGAAGTTGTGCTTTCGGCTTTCGACTGGCTTTAAGTCCGCAAAAAATGTCAGAGAACCTTTTTTTAAGCCTTGATGCGGTGATTATGCTTCGTGAATTTCACAGGTTTCTTTATTCAACTCTACCTGTATCGTATGATGCATAAAATCATATTTATCCAATGCCTTCAGCGCATTTGTCCTTACTTCATCTATCTGGTTGTAAGCTGTAATATTTTCTAGCACTAGATGGGTTGTGAGGACATGGTTTTCCCCATCAAGAGACCAAACGTGCGTGTGGTGGATGGATTGGACATGCTCTACGCTCTGTAGCTTCGATTTTACTCCTTCCATATCCAGACCTTCCGGAACTGTTGGTGAAGAAACCGCCTACTATCTCCAGGCAGGTAAAACCGATGTTGATGAAGAAGGCAATCTTCAGGTTTTTGGTGCTGCCCCCGTGCTGATGTGAATGATCATGAGCCATAATTGTGTAATCCTGCCTTGGTGAATATTTCGAGAATATCTTTGTCTATTGGCAAGGGCTTCAAAGGCGGCACATTAGCTCCGCCTGTATTGCCAACGGGAATTTTCCCCACAAAAGATTTCACTCCACCCACCAGGAGTCTCGGGATCTGCCCGATCACTTCGTGGGTGCTTTTGATTTTGATACCGAAAAGCAACATCTTCCAGTGGACATAAGTGTGTTCCCAGGGAAATGCCTGGCCCAAAATATGGGCACGTTCCAAATGCTCCCATGCTCTTTGAAGATTACCATGTTGAAGATTTTCCCGGTAGCCGCTAATTTCCTTACGGAAAAAGGGCTTCAGTTTTTGGGGCATCGATGTGTTGATTTTCATTTCTCATTCGGGGAACACCCCCTCTCCTTTTGCTACCAAGGCAAATCCAGAACCTTAGCCCCGATTTCATACCCCAATTCAAGGCCGGCGTCCGAATCCATGCGAAAATGCACACCGAGCGGAATACGGGATACCCCATTTTCTTCAGCCATTTCAAAAAAGTTTTCGAAGCTGCGCGGCGAACCATTGAACTCCGTGCGCCCTTCATGGCAGCGGTCAGTCATGGCGTAATCTTCTCCGAACATATCAGCAAGTACCACAGCGGCAGCGGCACCGAAAGTAGCATGACCGGAAGGGTAAGCAGGAAAGTTGGGCGTGAAGAATAAACCAGAACCATCCGGGCACATCACCGTGTTCCAATCGGAATCGCCCATGACTTGCCGGATATAATCGATTGGGCGCTGATAGTTGAAGCGGTATTTTTCAGCCCAGCATCGTACCCCGGAATCAGCAAGTGCAAAGCCTACCTTAGCGTAAGCCTCCAAGGCAAGCGGTAAAGCGGGGTTTTGCCCTTCGATCACCTGATTGGTAATAGCAACCCAACGACCAGAGGGTGTAAAAGTCAGAATAGGGCAATCATCGCTCCAGAAATCGCCAATCCACCGTTGCTCGGACTGCGGGTCAGCTTTGGCAATGGCACACTGCTGCAACACTTCCAGTGCTTGCTGGTAAATAGCGGAGCCGGGGTCTTCGCTGTACGGCAGCGGATCCGGGCACACTTCTGAGCCATCAGCCGCAAAAGTGCGCACATTTTCCCAATAAGGGAGCAGGCCAGGCAGGAAGTCCGGGAAAGTAGGCTGCCACAGCCCGGGGCCGGCAGGCGGTACATAATCCGGGTCGGCATTGCGTCGAAAAGCCTCGTGCCCGGCAGCATCAGTAGCTGACCATTCAAATACCGCCTCCGCTACGGCTGTACCGTAAGCAATGGAGCGGCTGTAGGTAGCCGGAGATACCTCTTGCTGATATTTCAGAAATAAATCCGTACGCAGGCTGTAGATTTGAAACAAGTGTTCGGCAGGGGCGTCTGGCATCATCAACTCGAACATCCGCTCGTAAGTAGCGGTAAGTGCCAATGCCCAGTGGTAAGCTTCACCGGGCTCAGGGCCTGGAATAGATAAGCCAGGGAAGTAGCCCCGGAGTGAGTTATACCCACCTGGCATACCGGGCTGTACGCACTCATAGGCGGCTAAACCAATGTAACCGCTTGTACGGGCCGAAACCGGCGGGCGGTAGCCCGGCGTAAACCGTTCAATGTCCAGGTACAGCGCATTCCAAGCCAAAGGCACTTCACTATCGAAAGACGCTGCCGAGCTATTATCGATAGAAGAAATTGGCTCGTCAGGGTTACAAGAAGTCACAATCAAGGAAAAGAATAGCCCGAACAAGGCAAGCCTTCCCAAGGTAAAAAAGGTTGTTTTCATGAGATACTATTGCTTATATTGCTTACTAAAATATATTGGAGGTCATTTGCAATCCCGTACCGAAAACCGGAGCTGCCAGATTCTGGCGCTATCAGGGTGCGAAACCGCGACTCGTTTTATGAAATCGTCAATCCGGTTTTCATAATATTTGATGGTATCCACCTGCGCTTTCATGCGCGCTGCTAGCTCTTGGTCTTTGCGCTCGGCTTCATCTACCTGATGTTGTACCCCATCCGGCAATCTCGGATACACCTCAAACATCCGGATGAGGCTGGCGTTCCGCACCTTGAGCATATTACGGCGTTCATCCGTTGGCATGGTAGCGGGCAATTGCTCATCCATCGCGTATACTACCGTGTCCCATAGCTGCTTCGACTCCCCGTTTAGCTGTTCCATAGCACAGTGCGCTTCAATAAGTTGTTTTTGCAAGCGAGCGCCCTCCTGAACCCACTGCTCAGCAGGCTGATCTGCACAACTTATCATGAACAACACGCAGAATGACATCCAAAGTGATATTTTTGTCTTCATAATGCAAATATACGGAGCCGATTATGCTTGGGTTTCACTCTGCCTCGCTTTTTTTTATTGAACGATGTAAACTATACGGGAATCCGGTAAAGACCACTGATGTCATGCCATGAGCAAGGCAATCTTTTGTTTCTCTGACAATTTCCGCGCCTTGAAGCAAATGCTTTCCCGCCAAAATTACTCGGTCAAGCCTCGTGAGAGAAGTTGTCAGAGAAGGAATCTTTTTATCAAATGATAAAGGAATCCGTGCCAGTACATGCCAACTTTGTAGCAAATAAAAAGCTATGGATTCCCCACCCATTAAATTAGGGCTCAAAGCCAATTGGCAGCAGTTTTCACTACTTGTCCTCATCAATGGCTTCGTAGGCGGTATGGTCGGGCTGGAGCGCACCATCCTGCCGGAAATTGCCGAAGCGGACTTTGGGATGGCTGCCCGTACGGCTATTCTTTCTTTTATTGTCGTCTTTGGCGTTGTCAAAGCCATCACCAATTACTACACCGGCGTGCTAGCCGACAAGGTGGGGCGCAAAAATCTGCTGACCATTGGCTGGCTTGTGGCCTTGCCTATCCCGTTCCTGCTTATCTACGCTGATTCTTGGAACTGGGTGCTGCTGGCCAATGTGCTGCTGGGCATCAATCAGGGGCTGGCCTGGTCGAGCACGGTGGTGATGAAGATTGACCTCGTTGGCGAAAAAGACCGGGGCTTGGCTATGGGGCTGAATGAGTCGGCCGGCTACCTGGCAGTGGGGGGCGTGGCTTTTTTGACGGGCTGGATTGCAGGAGAATACGGGCTACGCCCCTACCCTTTTTACCTGGGCATTGGCTTTGCAGTGCTTGGCCTGATCCTGAGCTGGGGGTTCGTGAAAGATACCGCCCACCACGTAAAAGCAGAGACCGGCACTAGCCAACTGCCCCTGCTCGGAAATATCTTTTGGGAAACCACCTGGAAAAACCCCAACCTGGGCTCCATCTCTCAGGCCGGGCTGGTCAACAACCTCAACGACGGCATGGTCTGGGGGCTGCTGCCTATACTACTGGGGGCAAAAAGCTTTAGCCTGGAGCAAATCGGGCAGATCGTGGCGCTCTACCCTGTAGTCTGGGGGCTGGGCCAATTGCTGACGGGCAAGATGGCGGACCATTTGGACAAAAAGGGAATGCTCTTTTGGGGCATGCTGCTGCAGGGCGCTACCCTACTGCTCCTGATTGTGGCGCAGGGCTTTTGGCAATTTGCGGCTTTGTCCGTTGCCCTGGGCGCCGGAACAGCCGTGGTCTACCCCACCTTCCTGGCCGCTATCGCCGACTACGTCCACCCCCGGCAGCGGGCGGAGAGCATTGGGGTATTCCGCTTGTGGCGGGACTTGGGGTACGCTATCGGGGCGCTGCTGACGGGCGTGCTGGCCGACTTGCTGGGCATCGGCTGGGCGATCGGGGCGATCGGGTTGCTGACGCTGCTATCGGCAGCGGTGATTGGTATCAGGATGGAGTCTGCCCGGTAAAGCAGCGCAATGCTCCCCCGGAAACATTTCTTTTTCTCAGGCGTTAACTGAAAAAAGGAAACGAAATGGCAAAGTACGAGCTGCCCAAAGACCGGATTTTCATCACCACCGATTACATGCGGAAGAAATACGGAAAATATGACCCGAATATTTTCCGGCGCTGGGTGGATCAGGGGAAGGTGGAGAAGGTTCGGAATGGGGTGTACCGCAATACCGATTTCAAACCAAGCCGTTTAGTCGATTATTTCGTTATTGCGAATCACATCTATGAGCCTTCTTATGTATCTACTTATACCGCACTTCGATACTGGGATGTCATACCAGAGGTGGTAAGGATTGTCACTTCTGTAACTACGAGAAAAACAGCTACTTTCGGGTACAAAGTACGTTTGACCTATCAACAAATCAAACCCAGCCACTTTTTCGGTTACGAATGGGTGACATGGTCCGGAGAACCCTATAAAGTAGCCAACCGGGAAAAGGCTATGATTGACCTGGCTTACTTAGAGCCGC
>CAZNSK010000139.1:0-15431 GCA_964575505.1 uncultured Phaeodactylibacter sp. | reverse complement strand
ACAAAGAAAAAATAACGGCGCATAAAAACACGTTTTATTAATGCACCATTCCTAATGGAATCGGTGGTAAAAGAGCAGTGAATGCGCTGTTGGGTGAGCAATCGCCCAGGATTTACTAACTGCCCGTTTAAGCCTCGGTGACCAAGCATACAACTATTAGGAAATGACACCAGACAATACCATTGACCAATCAGGCCTGGTCAGTCAGCAGAGGCCTTTTCTGGGCGGGCTGGACAACCCCCTGCTTGCACCGCGGGGCGTACTGCTGGCAGGCCACAAACTGATCGTGGCCGATACCGGGCAGAACCGGGTTTTTATCTGGAACGAACTCCCCCGAAGAAAACATCAGGAGCCCGATGTCGTACTGGGCCAGCAGGCCAAAACCGACACGGGCCGCAACGCAGGCGGCACAACCAATGCCAGCACCCTGCTCTACCCTTCCGGCCTTTGGTCCGATGGAAAGCGGCTGCTGGTCGCAGATGCGTGGAACCACCGTGTCCTCATCTGGACCACCTTTCCCTCCAAAGACGGACAGCCCGCCGATATCGTGATTGGGCAAAAAGACTTTACCGGTAATGCCCCTAACCTTGAGGGAGTTGGCAAGCTTCCCACCGCACAGTCGCTGTACTGGCCCTACGGGCTCTATTCGGACGGCCAGCAGCTATGGATAGCGGATACAGGCAACCGGCGCATCCTGTATTACCAACAAATTCCGGAGCACAGCTTCGCAGCAGCGGACGGCGTGATTGGAAAGCCCAATTTCACGGAACGCGACTACGACCACCTCGACCCTATCTGGCCTTACTCGGTCAAGGTAAGCCCATCCGGTGCGCTAGCCATTACCGATACGCAGTACTACCGGGTGCTGCTTTGGCAGGACTGGCGCAACGCATTCGAACAGCCCGCCGACCGTATTATCGGCCAAGCCGCTTTTGCCGATAACGGGCAAAACCAGTACGGCTGGTCTCCACAGGCCCATACCCTGAATTGGTGCTACGACAGCTGCTTTTATAAAGACAGCATCTGGGTAGCCGACACTGGAAACAGCCGGGTACTGTGGTTTCCGGAATGGCCCGCTGAAAATAACAGCCCGGCAGCAGCGCTGCTGGGGCAAGATAACTTCCATACCGGCATCGAAAATAAGAACACGATTCAGAGTACGGAAAGCAGCCTGTACTGGCCCTTCCACCTATGTATTGAGAACCAGACGATGGCTATCGCGGATACCGGCAATCACCGTATTATCATCAATCAATTGCGTTTTTGAACAATCATAATCCAGCCCCCTTCTTCATTTTTTGCCGTAGGCGGGCTCATCCCGCCCGGTTTGCAGCCGCCGGCAGCTTCGTCAAAAAACGAGGTGGGGTACCTGAGCGGAGACCGGTTCAATCCGGTGCTGAGCTTTTAGGTGCCTTCCTGAATCACCAAAAAATTCCTATTTTATCTTTTACACCTTAATTTTCCCATAATAATCGCTGAGGATGAACGAAGCACAAATCAAGAAAGCCATTCGGGCGGGCAACACCAAAGAAGCAATCAAGGCAATTGACGCAATGGATTTATAGTCCGCCAACCCAAGATTTGTGATTTCTGACTTGCTCTTTTTCCACCTCGCTGCGTTAAATCCCGGTTAACCGGGACGCCGTCCGTACGGACGCCTACGTTTTTTGCCCCTGCCTGCTCGCCAGCTCGCTGGCAGGCAGGTTGCCAGCCAAAAAAATAGCTGCGCCATAATTTCACAAATCTTAAGTTGTTGGACTATAAGCAGCCCGGAGCGGCAGACGCTATCCGTGATCGAGGCTGAGTTCAACGGGCTGCATCAGCAAATCCTGAAAGGGACAATCAGCAGGGAAGAACAGCAGTTGAGGACCAATCAGATCAACGACAAGCTGCTCAGTTTGCTGGCTGATACAGGCACCCCCAAATTGACCCGGCAAAGCAATAAAAAGCTCTTCCTAATTGTAATACCTTCCGCTGTAATCCTTCTGGCTGCTTCGTACCTGGTGTTTTCCGGAACTCTATACCAGGATTGCCCGAGCTTCGACCCCGAGCTGAAAAATAAAGTATTGCTGATCCCATTCGAAAATGTGGGCCATGAGCCTGCCCAACCCCATATCGTGCTCCGGGACCGGATTGAAGCACTCTCCATAAAAAAGCAACTGTCTACCAGCATCGAACTGGGTGCCGCTAAATCCGGTTTATCGATAAACGATGCGCTGCAAGCCGCTGAGGCATGTAATGCCAACGTAGTCATCTGGGGAAAGTACTCCAACTCTTCCGATTCCATGAGGCTCATACTACAGTACCATTTTTTTGAGCAACCCGAATGGTCCAAAATGAGCGAATTGATTGCCTTGAAAGATGTCACGGGCATTCAGGCTGGCAAAATGTTCAAAGGCCTGGAAGATGCGATCATGTCCCTCTGCAGTGTTATCGCTTTGCGGCAAAATAAGCCCGCCCTTGCCCGCAAGTGGTTGAATAAGGTAGCGGAAAAAGAATCCATCGATCGTAAAATTCTCGAAGCATTAAACGCATTAGAGCCGGAGGCAGAACTGCGTGGGGGTTGAGAAAATGGCGCCCTTCCTGCCAAAGGGCTTGCGCTAACCTGCCTCCTTTAATGGCTTTCCGGGACTATTCGCTTGACACTCTCGAAGTAGCCGCCTAAGGTGCCGGGTTTGCCCGCTGAGGTGATCCGCTCATCCTATGCGGAGTGCTGATAGGGCAGTAAAACCGCCTTCCAATACGAGCCTGTTGGGATTTTGGTCTTCTAGTCGAAAACTAGCAATTTTTTGGTTAGACGAGTCTGTAATCCCGACATTTATCGTCGGGGGCACGAAAACCGGAGCCCGTACGGGTGAAGATTTTCGGAACGCAGTATAAGCAAAAAAGTGCTGTTCATAGCCCGATTACTAAAGTCCAAACAGGCTCGTAGCTTCCCGCCAGCCCTCAACGCTCCAGCCCCCGCGTCATTTCCTCCAGCTGCTTTTGCAATTCCTGCACATGCTCCAGCGAAAGGTTGTCCGGCACCTTGAGCGACAGCTCATCAATGGTATCCAGGTAGAGGGTCTCCAATTCCATGTCGGAGCGCATAGCTTCCATATCCGCCAGGTCATCGTAATGGTGCTCTTTGAGGCGGCGCAGCTCAGCTTCCTTATCGGCCAGCGACTGCGACAATTGGTGGTTGTGCAGCAAGCGGTTGAGCTTGTGCTTCACGGTTTTGTAGAAGGAAGATTTGGCGCGGCGCAGCTCCAGCTCTGCTTCAAATTCCCGGATAAGGTACTGCGCATCGGTCCGGTTTTTGACATTTAGCGCCTCCTCGTCCCGCAGCTCCCGCTGCAGTTCCCGCAGGTTTTTGCGAATGTCTTTGATTTCCTGCTCGTTGCGGGCCAGCTGATCCTCGACCTGCTCCATACGGGCCTGCACCCCGGCGGGCACGTTGCCCCGGCTGCGGAAGGCACTGTTCTGCTGCCGGATATACTCGTAGATAAGGTAGCCCAAAAAACCAATGGCCCCCAGTATGGTCAGTGTCAGGATCATGAACCGCAACGGCCCCGCAAACCGGAGCAGCAGAATGATCCCTACTACAATGAGGATAATACGAAACGGACTAAGCCAGTTATTTTTTTCCTGCGGCATGAAATTTTTTTTGCGTTTTGTTGAACCCTTTTTTATTTGCCCTGTTAGGCTCCCAGTTTTATGAATCGCTAATGTTTTTTGTTTGTTTATAGTTTATGCAGGTACTCCGGCTGGGGTACCTTTTTTTATTCCCCCGCTTTACCCGCTCACTTCTTCAAAAACCAATATCTTTGCTCCTCAATCGCCAAAATTGACCTATGGATTTAATTCAGCAATTGCAGGAGCAATATATACAGGAATTTTCGAATAACGTACCCCTTGACGAATTCCTGTTCAACGTCGGCGTCACTTCTGTGCTGGTCGCCCTGCTGCGGCTGTTCTACATCCATTTCGGCAATGCCATATCCAACCGGCGGCGCTTTGCCAACAATTTCCTGCCCCTGGCGCTGGGCACCCTGCTCATCATTATGATTGTCAAATCCTCCATCGCGCTTTCGCTGGGGCTGGTAGGCGCCCTATCGATTGTGCGGTACCGGGCAGCTATCAAAGACCCTGAGGAACTCACCTACCTGTTCATCGCCATCGGGCTGGGGCTGGCCGGAGGCGCCAATCAGCCCATACTGGCAGTGGTCGCTTTTGCCGTCATCATGGGCATTCTCTACTTAATTAAACTACTCAGCAAGCAACCTGCGTTTCGTCAAGGCGGTCGTTTGTTTGTCAATATTCAAACCGACCAGGAGGATATCGAGGCGATTACCGGCATCCTGACCAAACACCTCGTCTATGTGGAGCTCAAACGCCTCGATACCCTGGAACAAGGCATGGATTTGTCTTTTGTCTGCCGCGCCCGGCAGCTTGGCGACCTCGCCAGCCTGAAGACGGACGTCCGCGCCCTTTCCCCGGCTACCCAGCTTTCCATTATCGACCAACCCGACCTTATCGTTTAGCCCATGATTATACAGGACCAAGAAGGCGGGCAACGGCGGCGCGCCAGCCGGATTATCCTCCTGGCGGTCGTCGTGATACTGCTGGCCACCACCGGCATTTGGCTGTGGCCGAGCCCCTCCCCCTACGCTGATTTGCCGGAAGGGCAGGTCTACTGCGGGGCAGAGCAAGTACGGGGCAGTGATTTTGTGCACAATGGGCTGCGCTTCGGCAGCGGCCATACCCAAAGTGAAACCTACGCCCGCACCGGCCAACACAGCAGTTACCTACCCCCAGCCAACGAAACCCGCTACGGCATCGGCTATACCCTGGACAACCCGGTGCCCGGCAGCGCCTATAAAGCCAGCATCTGGCGGCGGCAAACCGGGCAGCAAAACACTTACCTGGCCGCCAGCGTGGAAGGGCCCAATCCCCGGTACCGGCAGGAAAACATCCCGGTCACCGCAGACAGCAGCGGGTGGGAAAAGCTGGAATTGCGGTTCAGCGTCCCCTTCGGCGCGCCCAGTGAGCGGTTCAAGGTATACGTCTACAGCAGCGGCCTGGAAGCCGCCTGGTTCGATGATTTGCTGATCGAGCCACTCCCTGCCGACTCGGCCTTCCAGCCCGAAACCCTGCACCTGGATATCAAGCCCCAACATTTCCGCCGCCTGGAACAGCAAAGGCAGGAGGCCCTGCGCGCCGGCATCCTTGAAACCGGAAAGGAAGACTGGGTGCCCGCCAGCCTGACGAGCGATCAGCAAGCGGGCACCCTGGATGCCGAAGTGCGGCTCAAAGGGGATTGGCTGGACCACCTGAGGGGCGACAAATGGTCGTTCCGGGTTAAGCTCAAAGGGGCCAATGCCTGGCGGCGCATGCGCGTTTTCTCCCTGCACACCCCGAAGGCGCGCTACTTCCTCCACGAGTGGCTGCTGCACCAATTGTGGGAACGGGAAGACGTCCTAACCACCCGCTACGACTTCGTCGAGCTTAAGCTCAATGGCAAAAGCCTGGGCATCTACGCCTACGAGGAGCACTTCGAAAAGCAGCTGGTAGAGTACCGGCAACGGCGGGAAGGGCCTATTATGAAATTCTCTGAAGATGGCTATTGGAAGACGGTCCAGCGGCAATTGAGCCACCATGGTTACCTCCGCCCGGGCGCCCGTTACGGGGCTGCCGAACTGGACAGTGCTCCCATTGAAGCGTTTGACGACCAGCCCTCAGAAGACAACCCGGTCATCGCTGCGCAAATCCGGGAGGCGCGCAAGCTGATGCAACAGTACCGCAGCGGGCAGCGGGGCGCCGAAGCGGTCTTCGATGTCGAACGGGCCGCCCGCTATCTGGCCCTTTGCGACATCATGAATGCCTACCACGGCATCAGCTGGCACAACCAGCGCTTCTATTACAACCCAGTGACTGCCAAACTTGAACCGGTGGGCTTCGATGGCTACGGCGGGCCGCCCAGCCGTCAGTATGAATTGCTGGGCAGCGGCGCCCTCAACCCCTACCTTGACCAAATGGGGAGCCTTACCGCCAGTTTGTTTGCCGATACAGCCTTTGTGCGCCATTACCACCAGGCGCTGTACCGCATGAGCCAGCGCAGCTACCTGAATGCCGCCCATGACCAGCTGGCCCATGGGTGGAATGCCCGGCTGGAATACCTGCAGCGGGAATTCCCCGGTTACGAACCCAACCTAGAAGGTTTCCTGCGCGACGCTCAGTACGTGCATTCCTTATTGCTGCCATTCGACGGCTACAGCCTGGCCGCCTTTTCAACCCGGCGCCGGGGGCCAGCCCAAACCCTCCGGATTTTCAACCGCCACCACCTGCCCCTGCGCATCCTTGGCTATGGGCGCAGCGCCAGCCGCCTTAGTGCCGGGCTTGATTCCAGCATCGTACTGCCGGCGCGCCTGCCCCGGGTTTATGCCATGCGGCTGCGGCGGGACTCCAGCTTGCAGCAACCGGGTTACCTGGAGGAAAAAGCACTGCAGTCCCAGGCACCGCCCGAAGGCACCCCGATCACCGTAGAGGCAGCAGCTGATTACCTTTTCTACGAAGTGCCGGGCATCGACAGCCTGTTTGCTGCAAAGATCCAGCCCTACCCCTACCCCTACCCCGGCCAAGCCATCAGCCTACAGGAACTGAAAGCCGTGGCGCAGTTGTCCCCCAACGCCAGCTACCGCCTCGAAGCAGACCGGGTAGTTTTCCCCCCGGGCAGGCATCGGTTAACGCAGACGCTGGTGATCCCGGAGGGCCGGCAGTTGGTATTCGAAGCCGGTGCCGATGTGCAGCTCAGCCAGGGGGCGAGTATCATCAGCTATAGCCCGGTCCGGGCACTGGGCACGGCCGAACAGCCCATTCGCCTTTCTGCCCCCAACCGGGATGGCGGGGGGCTGGCCGTACTGCAAGCCCCCGCCCCTTCCAGAATCGCCTACCTGATAGCGGAAGGCCTGGATGCCCCGTCCTACGGCAATTGGTCGCTAACCGGCGCGGTGACTTTTTACGAATCCGAAGTGCACATTCATAATGCCGCTTTCCTCAAAAACCGGAGCGAGGATGGCGTGAACCTCATCCGGTCAGACTTCTTCCTAGACCAATCCTACATTGGCGAGACCTACTCCGACGGGCTTGACGCCGACTTTTGCAAGGGGGAAATCCGCAATTGCCGGATTGAGGATACAGGCAACGATGGGCTCGACTTTTCCGGCAGCATCGTCACGGTACGGGATTGCCAGCTGAAATCCAACGGCGACAAAGGCATTAGTGTCGGGGAGGAAAGCGATGTAACCGTTTTCACCACCCGCATCCAAGACGCGCCCATCGCCCTGGCCAGCAAAGACCTCTCCGTACTGCGGGTACGCGACATACAGCTTAGGGATTGCGGGCAGGGTTTTGTGGCTTTCCAGAAAAAGCCCGAATTTGGGCCGGGCACCATCATCGTCGAATCCCATACGGCCGAAAACGTCGGCCGGCTTACGCAAGCAGGGAGCGGCAGCCGGGTGATGGGGCTGTAGCCCAAAGCAGTTTAACCAGCAACGAACGTAAATCCGAGACTATGCCATACCGTTACCTTTTGATGCTTCTCTTCCTCGCCGGGGGCCTGCCTGCACAGGAACTGCCGGAAGACTTCTACGATATCACTTACCTTTCCGAGCTGGAGGACCCCATCGGGCTGACCTTCGACGATAACGGCCGGATGTACGTCTGGGAAAAAAAAGGCGTCGTCCGGGTTGTTGATACTGCCGGGAACCTCTACCCAGAGCCCCTCATCGACCTTTCCGAGGAAGTCAGCAACTGGAAAGACCACGGGCTGATGGGCTTTACGCTGGACAATGACTTTTTGGCCAATGGCTACTTTTACCTGCTCTACGCCCTGGATTTGCACCACTACGAATACTATGGCACACCGGAATACAGCCCCGACAGCACCGTCACCTGGAAGCCAACGATTGGCCGGGTGGTGCGTTACCGGGCCGATCCGACTACGGCTTACCTCCGGGTTTTGGAAGGTAGCCGGCGTATCCTGCTGGGCGAAACGATTGAGGATGGCATCCCCTTAATGTACGAATTTCACGGGTTGGGTGACCTGATCATGGGGCAGGATGGCACCCTCCTCATTAGTGCCGGCGACGGGACAAGCAACGGCGGGCCCGATACCGGCGGCGATGAGTACGGGACGATGGCGAGTGAAGCCATCGCTACCGGCATTATTACCGAAGATGAGGACCTGGGCTCCTACCGCGCCCAGTACCTGGCCAATTACAATGGCAAAATCATGCGCATTGACCCCGAAACCGGCGATGGCCTGAGCAGCAACCCTTTCTATCAGCCGGATGCGCCCCGCTCCCCACAGTCCCGCATCTGGGCCTACGGCTTGCGCAACCCCTACCGGATTCAAATCCGACCCAATTCCGGCAGCCATTACGCTGAGGACGGGGACCCCGGCACCTTGTACATCGGCGATGTCGGCAACGGTGCCTGGGAAGAATTGGATATTGCCCAGGAAGGCGGCCTGAATTTCGGCTGGCCGATTATGGAAGGGATTTCCAGCCATTGGCCTTATGTGAACGAGCCTGCGCCCGCCCACCCTTTGCACCCCAACCCGCTGTACGGCAGCGGCTGCAGCCAGGCGTACTTTACCTTTCAGGACCTCTATGTCAACCCCCGGCAGGGCGGCCATAACGTGCCTGCCAACCCCTGCGACGACAGCATGCCTATAGCGGAGTACACAGTAGGGACTATGCCGGCCATTCAGTGGAGCAACGCCCGCTGGAACCCGCCCACCCGTGCCCAGGTCCCCGGTTTTAACGAACAGGGGTATTACAAAGGCATTGATGTCGGCACCCCGGAAAGCGGGCTGGAAACCACCGAGCTCTTCGATGGCTTCTCCTCCCTGGCGGGCGTCTTTTACGAAGGGACCCACTACCCGGAAGCCTACCGGGGCAAATACTTCATGGTGGATTTCAGCGGGTGGATCAAAACCGCCACTTTCGACGACCAGGACCAGCTCCTCGAAATCCAGCCTTTCCACAACAACGCCAAGGATATCATCCATCTGGCCCTCAACCCGGCCGATGAAAAACTGTACTACATCAGCCTAGAGGGCACCATACACCAAATCAGCTACGGCGGCAACCCGCCCCCCGTCGCCAAGATCAACGCCGGCCAGTTTTTTGGGCCGGGCCCGCTGAGTGTCGACTTTGACGGCAGTGGCTCCTACGACTCCAACCTGCCCATCACCCGCTACGAGTGGGCCTTTGGCGATGGCAGTACGGCAGAAGGCAAGCAAGTCAGCCACACCTACGAAGCAGCCGGGCCGGGGCCCCAAAGCTATACTGTGCAGCTTACGGTTTACGACAGCCTGGGGGCCTCCGCTACCGACCAAGCGGTCGTCTCCCTTAACAATACCCCGCCCCAGGCGGAAATTACCAGCTTCCAGGACGGTGACCGCTATCCGCTCGACCAGAGGACGACCCTGTTGCGGCTGGCTGCCGATGTGTCCGACCGCGAGCATGCCGATGAAGAACTGGTCTACGAATGGCGCACCTTTCTCCACCACAACGACCATTTCCACCCCGACCCGGTGGACTTTGAGCACCTCAGCTTTGCGCTAATCAGCCCACTGGGGTGCCAGGAAGAGCTGTACTGGTACCGCATTCAGCTTACGGTAACAGACCCTGGAGGTCTTAAGACCGTGGTGACGCAACGGGTGTACCCCTACTGCGGAGCGGGTTTCCTGGAATGGAATGAGCTTGCCGGTGCTGCCGCCGAAGGGGGCGTCGAGCTGTCGTGGGACACCCAGTTGGAAGACAGCCTCGCCTACTTCGAGGTGCAGCGCAGCCGCGATGCCTATCAATTTTCGGCAATTGGGCAAGTGGCAGCCCGTAATGCCGGGGCTTACACCTTTTTTGACGATGGCCCCCGCCGGGGCACCAATATTTACCGCATCAAGGCCGTGACTGAAAGTGGCGCCTACCGGTACTCCAATACCGTACGCATTGGCTACCCGGAGCCCTTAGCGATCAATGTCTACCCCAACCCGGTGCGCAGCGCCTTTACCCTGGAGCTGCTGGAAGCTGCTGCGCAGGTACAGCTTGAAATCCTGGACGAAACTGGCCGGGTAGTGCTGGAGCGTGAATGGGCCCCTAGGCCGGGGGCACCGCTCCGAGAGACCGTTCTACCCGGCCAGCTCCCCAATGGCACTTATTTCTACCGGGTGACTAATGGCGAACAGCCCCACTACGGCCGGCTAATTTTTATGCGATGAAGCAGACGCACTGGTCATTCTGGATTACAGGCGCCCTCACCCTAACGGTGGTGGGCCTGAGGCTGGTGCAGGTGCCCATGACCCACGACGAAAGCTCCACGGTGCTCAATTACAGCTACTTACCGGTAGTTGACATTCTCACCAATCAGCCGCCGAGTGCCAACAACCACATCCTCAACACTTTGCTCGTTAAGGGGATGATTGCCCTGGGGGGTATGGAGAAACTGCTTATCCGCCTCCCGAACTTTTTGGCCTTGGCGCTCTACCTCGGCTTTGGCTACAGCCTCGTCCGGGCGCTGACCCGAAGCCGCAGCGGGCAATGGCTGGGGCTGGGGCTGCTGCTTTTCAACCCCTACCTGCTGGAGTTTTTTGCACTCGCCCGCGGGTATGGGCTGGGGCTGGGGTTCATGCTGGCCGCAACGGCAATGGGCTACCGCTTCCTGAAGGGTCAGCGCATGGGCGATCTGGCCGGCGGCGCGGTTTTCAGCCTGCTGGCGGTCTGGAGCAACCTCACTCAGCTCAATTTCTTTGTTGCCTGGATTGGCGGCCTGAACCTTTACATGTGGGCCAACTGGCCAACATTCGGGCAACGCAGGTGGCTGGCCGCCAATGCCCTCTTGCTACTCACTGCCGCCCTGCTCGGGGCGCTGCTGTTCCAGCCGGTTCAGGCCCTGCTCCACAGCGGGGAGCTGTACTACGGTGGCACCACCGGTTTCTTTGCGGATACGGTGCGCTCATTGATTGACCATACGCTGTACGGGCAAGCTTACTTTGGCCGGGATTTCCCGCTGACCCTCAGCCTGATGGCTGTGGCGGCGGTACTAGCGGGTACGGTGCTAAGCATCTTGCCCATCGTACGGGGCGCCGCTGCCGGGCCAGCCTTCTACCTGGCCGCCATGCTCGCCCTGATGGTGCTAAGCACAGTTGTTCAGTTCCATTGGTTAGGCACCCGCTTGCTGATCGGCCGCACGGCCCTGCTGTTTTTGCCCATCGCTGCCCTGTTGGTGCTCCACCTGATGCGGTATGCGCCCCCGTGGGGACGGTGGGTGCTGTTTTCCATATTGTTGCTACATTTGTACCGGGCGGTCAATTTCAACCAGGCCAGAGACTGGTGGTACGACCGGAAAACCGAGCAAGTCTTCTGGTACCTGCAAGAGCAGCATGCCGACCCCCGGGATACGATCAGCCTCGGCGCAGACTGGGTTTTTGGGCCCACCCTCAACTTTTACAACCGCCGCTACGGCAAAGGGAATATTATCATGTCGTGGCATAAGAGCGACCCTATGGACGATCAGTGGGATTATTATTACACCGACCAAAAGCCGGCAGAAGCGCTGGAGGGTTACCAACTGGAGCATGAATTCAGCAACTACCGGCTTTACAAACGCAACCGGAACCTGAAAGAGGACAACCAATGATGCATACCTTAAAAAGCCTGGGCCGCTTTTGGTTAAGATACTACCTGCTGTTTCTGATGCTGTTTGCCGGCGCCCGCGCTTCCATGTTAGCGGGCCGTTTCACTCGGGGCCTGATCTGGTCGGATGCCGAGGGCTATTACCTCTATCTGCCGGCGGTGCTCATCAACGGCGGGTTTGAAGACTACGAAGTGCGGACCGAGGCGCAATTCCCCAATTACGGAGATACCAATAAACGATTCACCAAATATACCTACGGCGTAGCCCTAATGGAGCTGCCCTTCTTCCTGGCGGGCCACCTCTGGGCGCAGGCAGCAGGCCTCCCCGCAAATGGGTACAGCCACCCCTATATTGCCGCCCTGCAGCTGGCCGGCCTGTTCTATGGCTTCCTGGGCCTGCTATTGCTGAAAAAAATACTGGCCCGGTACTTCAGCCCCACCGTAGTCATGATGACCGTAGTAGGTTTTTTCCTCGGCACAAACCTATACCACTACATCCTGCAGGAGCCGGGGATGTCGCACGTTTACTCCTTTTTCCTCTTCGGGCTATTCGTGTGGTGGACACCCCGGTTTTACGAACAGCCTGGCTGGAAAATTTTTGGAGGCATGGGGCTGCTGGCGGGGCTCATTGTGCTCATCCGCCCCACCAACATCCTTTTATTGCTGTACCTGCTGTTATTCGGGTTGCGGACCTGGGCCGATATGCGGGGGCGGCTGCGGTTTTTCAGAAAGCACCTGGGGCCCTTGCTCCTGGCTCCGGTGGCCAGCTTTCTGGCCTTTGTGCCGCAGTTTTTGTACTGGAAGCACATCTCCGGTGACTGGCTGATTTATTCCTACGGGGAGGAGGGCTTCAACTGGCTGGAGCCCCGCATCGACATGGTCTTGTTCCATATTAAGAATGGCTGGCTGCTGTTCAGCCCGATGGCCGGGCTGGCTATCGCCGGTTGCCTGGGCGGGATGTGGAAGAACCCCTATAATATTGCGCCCATCTTTCTCATATGGGCGCTGCTGCTGTACATCACCTCCTGCTGGTGGTGCTGGTGGTTCGGGGGCGCTTTTGGCCACCGTCAGTTTGTCGAGTTCTACGTTTTGCTGGCCATCCCCTACGCCTGGCTGCTGACGCAAGCCTTCCAAAGCCGTTGGCTATGGCTCAAAGTAGCCGTTGTCCTGCTGTGGCTGGTGCTGGGCTACTATGGCTACATGCTGGCGGTGCACTTCCGGGGGCCCCATTATGAATGGTGGAGCTGGAAAGAAGTCGTGGAATACATGTGGTCCTTCAAGTTTGACAAAAAATACTAATCTCTACTTCCTGATCAAAGCCCTACCCTGCCATGCCCATCCTTGCCACTGTTCTGAGCATTGCTTTTCTGCTTTTGCTCATCCTGAAGTTCCGCATACCGGCATTTTTGGCCCTCCTGCTCGCAGCTATAGCCACCGGGCTGGGCAGCGGGCTGGAGGCCGCAGCAGTTTTGGAAGCCATTAAGAATGGCATGGGCGGCACCCTCGGCTTTGTCGCTACGGTAGTGGGGCTGGGCGCTATGTTTGGCGCCTTACTGGAGAACGCAGGGGGCGCGCAGGCCATTGCGCAATTCCTGATCCGCCGGCAGGGGGTAGAGCGGGCGCCTGCCGCTATGGCCTTTACCGGGTTTATCATCGCCATACCGGTGTTCTTTGATGTGGCTTTTATTATTCTCATCCCGGTCCTCTACGCGCTTCGTAAGCGCACCGGGCAGTCGCTCCTCCGCTTCGCGCTCCCCCTGCTCGCCGGGTTGGCCGCTACACATGCATTCATCCCCCCTACGCCCGGCCCCATTGCGGTAGCGGAGATCATTGGTGCCGACCTCGGGTGGGTCATCCTGCTGGGGCTGATAACAGGCGTGCCGGCCGTCGCCATCAGTGGCTTGTGGTTTGGGAAACGGGTAGCGCAGCGCATCGACCCGCAACCCCCGGAACTGGCGGAGCAAGAGCAGCCGGGGCCTCTGCCGCCCGTTGGGCTGATATTCGCCATTATCGGCACCCCCATTGTGTTGATCCTGCTCAATACCCTGGCGGAAGCAGGCGGTTTGCCGCTGCCACAGGCCGCCCTGAAGGTGATTCAATTCCTGGGCCATCCCTTTTCCGCCCTTTTGCTGGCCAATTTACTGGTTTGGTATTTCCTGGGCCTGCGCCGCGGCTACAGCTCCAATACCCTGCTGAAGGTCACCACACAATCTATGTCTACAGCGGGGGCTATTATTTTGCTGACCGGGGCAGGTGGGGCCTTCAAGCAAATGCTGGTAGAAAGCGGAGCCGGGCGCCAAATTGCCGAATCTATGACGGCAGCGGGGCTGCCCATTATTGCCTTTGCCTTTTTAGCGGCAGCCCTGGTACGCGTGGCACAGGGCTCGGCGACCGTAGCCATGATTACCGGGGCGAGCCTGACCGCCCCCCTGCTGACTGCCAGCGCCGGGCTCAGCCCCGGGCAGCTCGGTGCGGTAGTCATTGCGATTGCTTCGGGGGGCACCTTGCTCTCTCATGTCAATGACAGCGGCTTCTGGCTCGTACAATCCTATTTGGGTATGAGCGAAAAACAGACCTTCCGGAGCTGGACGTTGCTCACCGCACTGTTGGGGCTGAGCGGTTTTGCCCTGGCGTGCCTGCTCTTTTACCTGCTGTGAGCCCCAAGTGGGCGCCGCTGTTTCCGCCCCCGGGCAGTACCAAGCTGCATTCCCAATTTGGGAAAACCCTCCGGCTCATAGATCAATTTGAGCATTTCCATATCCCTAAGCGATTGGTTATCAGGCTAAGGTGCTTTTTGGCACGCGGTTGGCAATACCCTTTAACGAATTGATGATCAAAAGCTTAGCCACATGAAATATGCACTTATAACCCTCTTAGCCTTGATGCTAATCCTCTACATGGCCACAAACTCAGGGGCTATCGATAAAGCACAACAACACTACTATGAACAAACAGAGTCGGCAGCTACCCCTGCTTCGACAATGGAGCCCGATGGGACACTCGTTTACGAAGCGTTGCCGCATCCAAAGGGGTCTAACGAGCCACTTACACTTTGAACAACAATAAGAAGATTTAGGATTAATGGATTGTTTTGGGTATAGCAGCAGCCTTCGGGCTGCTTTTTTTATGGCTGCCCTTGTGCAGTTTCTAAAATAAATTTACCTTTGCAATCGCTTAAGAAAAATCAACCGGAGGAGTGGCAGAGCGGTTGAATGCACCGGTCTTGAAAACCGGCATGGGTCACACCATCGGGGGTTCGAATCCCTCCTCCTCCGCAAAAGCTGAAGGGGAAAGCCGCCTTGAAAAAGGCGGCTTTTTTTATGCCCTTTGCCGTGGGAAGGTTGCCCTTCCCTAAGGCAGGAGGGCATAAAAAAGGAGCACGTAGTGCTTTTCCCTTCAGCTTTTGTAGCTCCCCCATGGGAAGGGCGAAGCCAATCCCTCCTCCTCCGCCTCCGCCCGACGTAGCTTCACGCGCCAAAATCCATTTTAATGGACAGGCCCGTAGGGAAGTCGGGCTTTTTTTTGCCCATTACTTTATTTCTGAATTTATAGTCCGCCAACCCAAAATTTGTGATTTCTGACTTGCTCTTTTTCCACCTCGCTGCGCCTGCCTGGCTAATGCCAACGGCAGACAGGTTAAATCCCGGTTAACCGGGACGCCGACTTCACCGTGGGGCCCCTTTTCCCCACGCTTCGTGTAGGCATCGCCTACGTTTTTCGCCCCCGACGATAAATGTCGGGATCCGAGACTTG